>JADFPP010000007.1 GCA_022562275.1 Bacteroidota bacterium | reverse complement strand
CTTATTCAACATCTTAAAAGGAGAAAATTATGTACCCTAATCAATATACTTACACAAGAGCAGAAGTAGCAGGCGTTTATGATTTTGTTAATATTACAGCTACTACACCTTTTACAGAAGCTTTAGACTCTACTTTCCCTAATAAGAAATTTTATATTGCACTTTCAATTTCCGGCAGCTTATTATTGATTGGGGCTGTTCTGCTGGTTTTTACTTTTTATTACGGAATCGGTTTGTGGGGTAACAATCAACCTGTAGGTTGGGCATTCGGAATTGTTAACTTTGTATTCTGGATAGGTATTGGGCATGCAGGTACATTAATATCTGCAATACTTTTTCTATTAAGACAAAAGTGGAGAACAGGTATTGCACGGTTCGCTGAAGCAATGACAATTTTTGCTGTTATGTGCGCAGGAATTTTTCCAATCATTCATACAGGTCGGCCTTGGTTAGCAGGATATTTAATGCCTTATCCAAATCAACATGGTTTGTGGGTTAACTTCAGTTCGCCATTAGTGTGGGACGTGTTTGCAGTCTCTACCTATTTTACTGTATCGCTAGTTTTTTGGTACACAGGTTTAATACCGGATTTTGCTACGCTTAGAGACAGAACTACATCAAAAATTAAAAAGACCATATACTCCTTGTTTAGTTTAGGCTGGAGACATTCACACCGCCACTGGCTGCATTATGAAAAAGCTTATACTTTGTTGGCTGGATTTGCAACACCACTAGTGCTTTCTGTACATACAATTGTTAGTTTCGATTTCGCAGTATCCCTTCTGCCCGGTTGGCATTCAACCATTTTTCCACCATACTTTGTAGCGGGGGCTATCTTTTCGGGATTTGCAATGGTGGCTACAGTACTGATTCTCGTTAGAAAAATATTTGATCTTCAGCAAATTATTACTCTTGATCATCTTGAAAAAATGAACAAAGTAATCCTGGTTACATCAATGATGGTTGGACTAGCTTACGGAACTGAGTTATTTATGGCCTGGTACAGTGGTGTGACTGTAGAAAAATTCGCGTTCTTTAACAGAGCATTTGGACCATATGCCTGGGCGTACTGGGTCATGGTCGTTTGTAATGTTCTTTTCCCGCAGCTGTTCTGGATTAGGAAAATAAGGCGTTCAATTCCGATAATGATGGTTATTGTAATTCTTGTAAATGTTGGAATGTGGTTTGAAAGATTTGTAATTATCGTAACCTCTTTGCATAGAGATTTTCTACCATCGAGCTGGGGTATGTTTGTTCCAACTTTATATGATATTGGTATTTTAGCAGGTAGTTTCGGATTATTTTTTACACTTGTAATTTTATTTACCAAAGCACTTCCCGTTATATCTATTTCAGAAATTAAAGCAGTATCTGATGGAGCACAACCTTCACATCACAGAGGTGAAAACCATGAGTAACGAAAGAAAAATTTATGGTGTAGCTGCTTTATTTACCAAACCCGATGATATAATTAAGGCTGCAAGTAAAGTTGCAAACGAGGGTTATTCAAAATGGGATGTAAACACACCTTATCCGCTTCACGGTATGGATAATGCGATGAAGTTGAAACCTTCAAAACTTGGTTTTATAACTTTATTCTGTGGATTGAGCGGCACAGCACTTATATTAATGTTAACTTATTTCACAAACTCAATTGATTTTCCATTGGTAATCGGAGGTAAACAGTTCTTCGCATTACCGGCTTACATTCCAATTACATTTGAAGTAACTGTGTTGCTTGCTACTGTTTCAACTGTTATTGCAATGCTGACTTTCTTCTTTAAGTTTCCTTCAAATAATCATGTACTTCACGATACTCCATACATGAAAAAGGTTTCGCTCGACCATTTTGGTATTGTGATAGAAGTCAGTGATCCGAAATTTGAACAATCAAAAGTTGAAGAATTATTAAGAAGTTTTGATCCGGAATCTATTGAAATTATTTATCATAAAGAGGAAATTAAATATCCGATTTTTGAACCAAAATTTATTACTTTTTTAATCATAGTTGCTTTGGCAGTTTCGGGCGGAACTTACATTACTCTTAATAAATTAATGTTCATAACACCGTTTGACTGGATGATGTACCAGGATAAAGTTATTCCGCAATCAAGAATAGAGCTATTTAAAGATGAAAGAGGAATGCGAACACCGGTGGAAGGAACTGTTGCAAAAGGATTCATTCCCTACCCTTATCTGGCAGTTGATGAACCTCCTGAATATCTTTCAAATCCTCTTATTCCATCAAGAGAAAATTTAAAATTAGGTAAGAAAAAATTCTTAACATATTGCAGCCCGTGTCACGGAAACTTTGGCGATGGAGACAGCCGATTGCATGATCAATTTCCAAATCCTCCTTCTCTGCATTCTCAAAGAATAAGAAATTTTGAAGATGGTAAATTCTATCATATCATTACTAATGGAAAGAACGTAATGCCTTCGTATACTGCACAAATTAACCGCAATGAAAGATGGGCAATAGTAAACTATATCAGGGTATTACATAGGGCAAAAAATGCATCGGAACAGGATTTAGAGCTGGTAATTAAGGAGACAGGAACAAATGTCGCAAATTGATGCACATTATAATAAGAAAGAGCTTCCTGAGAAATTATTAAGGATGGGAATAATTTTATTGATTATCGGAGTTGTTCTTGGATTGGTAGGGTTTTTTGTCGATCCGACGAGAGCGAGTTTTAATTACCTAATTGCTTATACTTTTCTTATCAGCATAGCAGTTGGCGCACTTTTTCTTATAGCATTGGAATATGCAACCGGTGCAATTTGGAGTGTTCCTTTTAGAAGAGTTACAGAATTTTTTGCTGCTATCATTCCACTTTTATTAATTCTTGTGATTCCATTGTTATTTAATATGCACAATTTATTTCACTGGACTCATGAAGAGGTTGTTGCAGGTGATAAAATTTTACAGGGTAAAGCACCTTATTTAAATGTTTCGTTTTTTGTAATAAGAGCATTTGTAATTATTGGAATATGGTCTCTTTTTTACTTTTTCCTAACACGTAATTCGTTGAAACAGGATTCGTCAGGTGATCAGAAATTAACAGGCAAAAACATAAAGCTTTCTACAGTTTTCATAGTGATTTTTGCTATAACAATTTCAATTACTTCCTTTGATTGGCTAATGAGTGTGGAACCCCATTGGTTCTCAACTATATTTGGAATTTACTACTTTTCAGGAACAGTTGTAGCAGCATTAGCTGCCGTAACTCTAGCAGTTGTGTTATTAAAAGAGAAAGGATACCTCCCGGAAAAAATAACTAGTGATCATCTTTATAGTCTCGGTGCATTAATGTTTGTGTTTGTTAACTTTTGGGCTTACATTGCCTTCTCTCAGTATCTAATAATATGGTATGCTGATTTGCCGGAGGAAACTTTCTGGTTCTTACAAAAATGGGAAGGGAGCTGGGCTATATTTTCTATTCTGCTAATAGTGATTCAATTTTTAGTTCCTTTTGTTGCTCTCTTATCTAAGCCAGCTAAGATGAACCCGAAACGATTAAAGTTTATCGCAATTTGGTTGTTGTTTGCTCATTTATTCGATCTCTACTGGTTGGTGATGCCGCAAATGCCGGGATTAGAAGGCGGATATGTGTTTAGCTGGATTGATTTTGTATTCCCTATAGCAACAGTTGGTTTTGTAATATTAATATTTGCTATGAAAGCAAAAAAAGAAAACCTGATCCCGGTTGGCGATCCTAAATTACAACGTGGTTTAGATTTTCATCTTTAATTGGAAATCAGGAAAGTTTATGAACGATAGTAAATACAAAGAAAAATTAGAACAACTAAAAGATAACCCGGGAATAATATTCGGGTTGTTGTACCCATATATTATTGTGATAATTCTTGGAGTTGGTCTGTATTATCTGCCACTTATTAGTAAAGTTACACAACAAAAAGTGCCTCCTGTTATTTCAGAGCCGCTGGTTGTGGCAGATCTGACTGTGCAAAAGCCCAGAACTATTCCTCCTGTAGATGTTTTTGAAATTAGCAAACCCACACCGGAACTGATTGCAAAAGGAGAAGCACTGTATAAAACAACATGTGCATCATGTCATGGCGAAGAAGGTGCTGGTGCAGGTCCTGCCTCTGTCGGTTTAAATCCTGCTCCACGCAATTTTACAAAAAAAGAAGGATGGACAAATGGTGAAACTATATCCGGCATTTATATGTCTTTACAGGATGGTATTGCCAACAGCGGAATGATTGCTTATGATTTTTTGACACCGGAAGAAAAATTTGGTTTGGCTCATTACATCCGTTCGAAATTTATTACCGATCCTCCAGTTGATGACGAAATGGAATTATTCGGACTTGATATTCTTTACGATCTTTCCGCAGGATTAAATATCCCGGGACAAATGCCAACTGAATTTGCCATGCAGCTTATTGCAGAAAAGCATGAATATAAATTTGATAAAATATATGCTGCAATTGAAGATATAAATACAGACAAAGATAGCAAAACATCGCAGTTGCTTAAAAGTATTACGGATGATTTGCAGTTAGCCCTTTCTGCATTGGAAAATTCAGATATATGGAGAGGCAGCCAGGATTCATTTGTTAGATTCCTAACAACAAATGTAAATCAAAATGGTTTTAACGGAAAAATATTTAATCTTAACAATGAAGAGTGGGACACGCTCTATAATTATTTAATCAGTGCTCTATAAGTGAAAGATAATCTTCAACATATATTTTTCATTCTGATCGTTTTCTTTTTCGTGTCTTCTGCATCTGCAGGCGACCGCATTGAGATTGGGATAGATGAACAGCTGGGATCTTATATCCCTTTGGATGTCCCGTTTAAAGATTCCGAAGGAAACGATGTTACTTTAAAACAATTTATTTCTTCTTCCGATGCTACGGTTATTGCATTTGTTTATTATCAGTGCCCGGGTATTTGCAGTCCGCTGCTTTTTGAATTATCCGATGTAGTTAACAAATCTGATTTAGAATTGGGATACGACTACAATATAGTTACAATAAGTATGGATGAATACGAAACACCGGAAATAGCCGCTGCGAAGAAAAAAGATTTTCTAGCTTTCATCGATGATAATATTTCAAAAGATTCCTGGAAATTTTTAACGGGGGACAGCGCTAACATAAAAACTGTTTCAGATGCAGCAGGTTTTTATTTTAAGAGGGAAGGTGACCAATTCAAACATTCCGGAGCATTCATATTCATCGATAAAGAAGGAAAAATAACCAGATATCTTTTCCCTGGTTATTCTGACAGAGGTGGATTCAGTATTCTTCCTTTTGATTTTAAAATGGCAGTTTTAGAAACGAACAGAGGAAAAGTATCACCCACAATTGCAAGAGTTTTACAGTTTTGTTTTAGCTACGATCCTGAAGGTAAAGGATACGTTTTAAATGTAACAAGAATATTTGGAGCAGGAATATTATTATTTGCAATTGTATTCCTGTTATTCATTAAATTTAAACCTAAGAAAGCATTTATAAAAGCGAGGTAGTGATTAATGGCAAGTGATGCAGAAGTGATCGGAACGAACAGACACGAGCCGAGTTATTTAGATTACAAAGGTAAACATTCCGGTATAAAGGGGTGGTTATTATCAACTGATCATAAAAGAATTGGTATTCTTTATATGATCGGTATTCTCACATTCTTTTTTGTGGGAGTTTTTCTTGGTTTTCTTATGAGATTGGAATTAATCGCACCCGGAGAAACAATCGTCAGTGCTGAAACCTACAATCAGCTCTTTACACTGCACGGCGTTATTATGATTTTTTTGTTTATTATTCCTGGAATACCGGCAATATTCGGAAACTTTTTTCTTCCTATTTTAATAGGAGCAAAAGATGTTGCTTTTCCCAGGTTGAATCTCTTTTCCTGGTATCTTTACTTAACAGGCGGAACGCTTGCGCTGCTTTCTATTGTTTTGCCGGGCGGACCAGCCGACACGGGTTGGACTTTTTATATTCCATATAGTGTACGAACCGGTACTAATGTTATTCTTCCTCTATCTGCTGCTTTTGTTCTGGGTTTTTCGTCTCTTCTAACAGGATTAAATTTTATAACAACCGTTCACAGGTTGCGAGCACCTGGAATGACGTGGTTTAAAATGCCTTTATCTGTATGGTCCTTTTATGCTACTGCCTGGGTACAGGTTTTAGCAACTCCTATTATCGCAATTACTTTAATGCTTGTTGCAATTGAGAGATTATTACACATAGGAATTTTCGATCCGGCTTTAGGTGGAGATCCCGTTTTATATCAACATCTCTTTTGGATTTATTCTCACCCTGCAGTTTATATCATGATTATTCCTGCAATGGGTATTGTTTCAGAAATTATTCCGGTATTTACACACAGAACTATTTTTGGTTATAAGTTTATTGCTTTTTCAAGTATTGCAATTGCATTATTCGGTTCGCTTGTTTGGGCGCATCATATGTTTACAGCAGGGATGAGTGACGCCGGACAGTTCATATTTTCGCTGCTCACAATGATAGTTGCAATTCCAAGTGCTATTAAAGTTTTTAACTGGGTTGCTACTTTATATAAAGGTTCTATCGATTTAGCTGCACCTATGCTTTACGTACTGGCATTTATTTTTCTTTTTTCAATCGGTGGTTTAACGGGAGTTATGCAGGGTGTAATTTCTATTAATATTCAGTTTCACGACACTGCATTTATCGTGGGGCATTTCCATTATGTAATGTTTGGCGGAACCGGTTTTGCTATGTTTGCTGCATTTCATTACTGGATGCCGAAAATGTTCGGAAGAATGTATAATAGAAAATTGGCAAAGATCGCTTTTTGGTTCGTGTTTATCGGATTCAATTTCCTTTACTTTCCAATGTTGGTTATGGGATGGTTGGGAATGCCAAGAAGATATTACGATTATCTCCCACAGTTTCATCCTTATCATTTAATTTCTACGATTGGGTCTTGGATTTTGATTACAGGATTAATTATAATGTTTTATAATTTGTTCAAAGCATTAAGAAGTGGTCCTGTTGTAACCGAAAAAAATATGTGGGGCGGCGAAACATTAGAATGGCAAATTGATACACCGCCGATACACGAAAACTTTACAGAAATTCCTGTTATTGAGGAACGCCCTTATATGTATAAAGATAATGATCCCCCTGTTGAAAAGGAGGAAACAGTTTGAGTGCAAATACAATAGTGCATGCAGAAGTTCATGTTCACCGTGATGATATCGGTGCACGGTTGGGAATGTGGCTTTTCCTGTTTACCGAGCTGATATTATTTGGCGGTATGTTTATAGTTTATTCTGTTTATAGATTTACTTATCCGGAAGAATTTCATCTTGCTGCCCAAGAGTTAAACACAATTATCGGAACGCTTAATACTATTATTCTTCTTACAAGCAGTTTAACTATGGCCGTATCAATCGTTGCCATTCAGAAGAATAAAATAAGTTTGTCTTTATTCTTTCAATTTGCAACAATTTTTTTAGCGCTCTTTTTTATGGTGAATAAATATTTTGAATGGACAGCCAAATTTGATCATGGAATTTATCCGGGTTCAGATACTTTATTAAATGAAAGTTCAGGGCAGATACTATTTTTCGGTTTGTATTATATGATGACAGGATTACATGGATTACATGTTATAATTGGTATTGTTATGATTGCTTTTATGATGAGATTTACGTCTAAGGGTATAGTTTCTTACGATAATTATGTAAAATTAGAAAACACGGGTTTGTATTGGCATCTAGTGGATATTATCTGGATTTTCTTATTCCCTCTATTTTATCTAATTTCTTGATGGTTAAAGATGGATAAACAAGATATAAATACAGAACATTCTCATGGTTACGGAATATACGTTTTAGTTTGGCTTGGGTTATTGGCTTTAACCGGTTTAACTATAGCGGTTGCAGGTATGAATATTGGTGGATTCACTATTGCTACTGCACTGATCATCGCATCAGTTAAGGGATATCTTGTACTTGCAATTTTTATGCATTTACGAGATGAGAGTATGATGTTCAAAGTGTTTCTGTTAGTAGCGGCATTCTTTTTAATAATTACATTTATTCTATTATTTTCAGATTATTCTTTTCAATAAGGGATTAGTATGTCAGGTGGTGCATCGAATTTTGTAGAATCAGTAGACAGCGTTTTTTTACTTTCTATTATTATATCGGTTTTCTTTCTAGTTTTAATAACTGTAATGATGATATATTTTGTCATCAAATATAGCAGGAAAAGAAATCCGAAAGCAGTTAATGTACACAGCAATATGATGCTGGAGGTAACATGGACAATCATACCTATGATACTTGTATTAATTTTGTTTTGGTATGGATGGGTCGGCTATAAAGAAATGGCAGATATTCCCGAGGATGCGATGACTGTGGAAGTGACTGCCCAAATGTGGCAATGGCAATTTAAATATGAAACGGGAAAAGTAGCGGATTCGTTATTTGTTCCTGTAAATAAAGCAGTTAAATTGGCATTAACTTCCAACGATGTTAATCATGCCTTTTTTGTGCCGGCGTTTAGAATTAAAAAAGATATTTTTCCGGGAAGGGATAGGGCAGTATGGTTTATCGCAAATGATATTGAAGTGTACGATATATTTTGTGCAGAATACTGTGGTTTAAATCATTCTGCAATGCTGGCTAAAGTGGTTGTAATGAGTGCAGCGGATTTTGAAATATGGCTCAATGCAGGTAATGATATAAAACCGGACTATAAGGCAGAATTAAATGATAATGATAAAGCCGAAACTGAATTATTTGAAAGTGAAAATCAAAATTAAAATTGCATTCTCATATTGAAAGATAAAATTAAAATATTGTTTGACCTTACGAAGATCAAAATTACAATATTCGTAACCTTAACAACGGCTGTTGGGTTTATAGCTTTTGCAGGAGAGCTTAACAGGGCATTTGTTGATGTAGTTATTGGAATCCTATTGTTAGCTTGCGGCTCTGCTGTTATAAACCATATACAGGAACGCCGTACCGATGCTTTAATGAAAAGGACAAAGCAAAGACCATTACCTTCCGGCAGAGTATCTGTAAAATCAGCATCAATCTTGGCTGCAATTCTTATTATCTCCGGTTCGGTTATTCTCTATTTTGGTCCCGGTAAGCTGGCATTTGGGCTGGCACTATTGAACCTGGTATGGTATAATGGATTTTACACACCGCTTAAGAGAGTAAGTTCTTTTGCAATACTTCCCGGCTCATTAGTGGGTGCCATTCCTCCCGCGGTTGGCTGGGTAGCAGCAGGTGGTGGTATATTTGATAAAGAAATAATAATACTTTCTTTCTTTTTCTTCATCTGGCAGGTACCGCATTTTTGGCTGTTACTAATGTCACTTGACCAGCAATACAGGCAAGCAGGATTTCCGACAATTACAAAATATTTTAGCAGAAACCAGCTATCGAGAATAATCTTTGTCTGGATGGTTGCAACTGTAGTTACCGGATTGCTAATTCCGTTCTTCAATGCAATGGAATTTTCTGTGGTGTATTACTCGTTGTTCGCCGGAGGAATATGGTTAACATGGAATGCAGCAAAACTATTAAGCCGGCAGGCAGAAAATTTATCATTCAAATTTGCTTTCAGAGATATCAACCTGTTTGCATTACTGGTTGTTGTAGTAATATCAATTGATAAACTAATTATCTAAATATTAATTAAGAGAATATAAATGGATTTTCTGAAAAATATGGCTTTACCACAATCAGCAGAACACATTGAGTTGCTGCATTATTTACTGGTTCTGATATTGTTTATTTTCATTCCGTTTATTAGTATGATCTTTGGCGGAACCGGGTTGTCGTTATACCTGAAAAGAAAAGAAAAAAAAGATTTGGATGAGAACAGCCGAAAGTTAGCAAAAGATTTGATTGAAATTGTTACTATTAATAAAAATGTTGGTTTAATATTAGGACTGGTACCGCTTTTTACAATTATTATTTTATTCTCACAATTATTTCAAACCGGTGATTCAACAAACCTAATTTATCTTGGTGTTTCTTTTCTCCTCCTTACAATTGCTATGAATTATATTTACGACTATAAAAATTCGTTCAGATATATAGGTAACGTTGATCTGAATTCAGGTAAAATAGGATTAGTTTTTGTGTTCTTTTCTCTCTGGTGTTTTGTAGCCGGAATTACTATTGCTGTAAATTACAGCGATTGGCAATCGACAGGATTTTTTGGTGATCTTTTTTCCGGAGTGGTAATTTTTCGTTTTATTTCATTTCTAATTGTTTCATTTGCTGTAACAGGCGGTGGATTATTATTCGGATTCTTTTACATGGATAGAGATAAACGAGACTACGATGAAGAGTATGAAAATTTCGTTAGGAAAATTGGCGTAAGAATAACTTTTAGTTCTGCTGTTTTTATCCCGCTCCTTATTTTTATAAATCTACTGATTTTTCCCAATGACTCATTATCCACATCTGTTTTTGTGTACGTAATCCTGGGTTTGTTTTTTATATTTCTTGGTTATCATTTCCTTTATATGCTTATTTCCAAAGCCAGTAGTAAGTTTACAGCATTATTATTTATTACTATTCTGTTTACAATCCTTACGGTTATTATGAGCGATCAACTGGTTATTAGTAATTCCACAAAGGTTAATTCAGCAGGTCTAGCATTCCGGTATGAAGAAATATTAAGCGAATTGAAGGGAGAAACGGGACCGGTTGTATTAAATGGGGAAGAGATTTATAATATTAAATGTGGTTCCTGTCATAAATTTGATGTAAAACTTGTAGGTCCGCCGCATAACGAAGTAGTGCCGAAATATTTTGGTAAAGAAACTCAATTAGTAGCATTCATAAGAAATCCCGGTAGAGTTGACCCCAACTTTCCCGCAATGCCAAACCCCGGTTTAAAGCCGGCTGAAGCAAAAGCAGTGGCAGATTATGTTTTGCAAATAGTTAAAGAAAACTTAGAACAGTAGGTCTGTAAGTTTTTAATGATGGTAAGATTTTTAGATACCGAAAAGGATATAACTAACTGAGAGAGGGAGATAATATATAACTTTAGGTAGGTTTAACTAAATTGACATAGACTTCTTATATAGTTAATTTCATTTTATATACTATTTCATAATCATTTAATATTTGAGGCAAAGATGAAAAAGATTACTTTCACCATCCTGTTCTTCTTCTTATTTTCAGTTATAGTGTTTGGGCAATCGTATATGGGTCCGGACTCAGGTGGAGTTGCAAGCGGCGTAGTTGTTACTACGGATGATTTTCTTTCCAAACCAATCGGCAAAGAACCTCCATCATCAAAACGTATTATCAAATTGATGGAGAATAACACCCCGCCAATGTATTATAAAGGAAATAAACCCGTATCTGATAATTATGTTTATGTTGAAGATAAAAATGTACGTTTACCAGGGGGTGTTGACATCGGAATCAATATTGAACTCCAGGGTTTCCAGGCTCAACAGATGCGTTCAGTTGGTGGATTTTTGCGCATTCCACCTGACAATCATGTGGCAGTGGGACCAAATAATGTATTGACTGCCGTGAATAGTGAATTTTTTATTTGGGATAGAGAAGGAAATTTACTAAAAAATATTGCTGCTGAAGATTGGACAGGACAAGTAGTAGCTAACCCGGGGGCTTTTGACCCTCAGATTATTTACGATCACTATGAAAACAGATGGTTTATGTTATGGGATAGCCAGGATAACGGAACACAAACCGGAAATTTCCTTATTTCTTACTCTGATGATTCAGACCCTTTAGGTACCTGGTATATGTATGCCCTGGATGCAACTTTAAATGGTAGTACACCTACAGATACTTGGGGAGACTATCCACAAATAGGTTACGATGATCAAGCAATATATATAATGTCCCGACAATTTAGTTTTTCTGGATTGGGATTGCTTTATAATAAAATTAGAATTCTTAATAAAAGTGAACTGTATGCTTCAAATGCGGGTCCATTAACCTGGATTGATATCTGGGATATAAGCAGACCAAATGATTTTAATTTCAAGCCAGATGTAATTCATCCCATTATTTCTTATGATGCAGGACTTAATACGGCATTCTTTATATGGTCTAATTTTGGTGGAGCTGATTTCTATATTGTCTATGTAATTGAAGACCCCATTACTAATCCGGTTCTGTCCGGTGTTGAAATACCTGTGCCCACATATGCACAAGCACCTTTGGCGAATCAATTAGGAGGCGGAGACCCCGGAATTGAAACAGGTGGTAGTAGAATCAGGAATTCGCCTATTTTGAGAGATGGTAAAATATATGCTGTCCACGCGATAGGGAATTCTCAATTTCCAGGCTATGGAAGTTTAAAATACTTTGTCGTCGATATCAACACAGGTGCAGTAGTAGAACAGGTTGAACAAGGCGCTCAGGGATTTTTCTATTTCTATCCCGCAATAGCGGTCGATCAGGATCATAATTTAGCAATTACTTACAGCCGTTCTGCTGATACAGAATATGCTGGAGCTTACTACTCGACAAAGCTTGGTACTGATCCGCCCGGTTTAAGTCCAAGTAAAGTAATGAAGGAGGGTGAGGATAACTACGTTGTTACATTCGGTGGATCACGCAACCGATGGGGTGACTATCTGAGTGCAGCACTTGATCCGGTAAATGAATATAACATTTGGTTATTTTCTGAGTATGCTTCCGACGATGGAGTTACTGGTAATGGGACTTGGTCTACCTGGTTAACAGAAATAAGAATGAAACCATTCTCCGGTGTATATGCCTTTACACCAAGCCCATCTATGGAATTCGGAAATATTGAAGTAAACATCAGTAGTAATACTATAACAGCTATTCTGGCAAATTTTGGTGATCAGGATTTGGTAATAAATAATATCCCTTCTTCTATGGGTGATTTTAACCTTGATATTTCCGGTCTTTCTTTTCCAATTACTATTGCCAGTTTTGATACATTATTACTCGACTTTACTTTCAACCCAACAGTGCCGGATAGTGTACAGGAAACTTTTCTTGTAAATAGTAATGATCCCAATTTTATTGGTTTCACATTAACGGGTAATGGATTTGTTATAAATCCTGCACTTGACAGGGTTATGTATGCATCTTCCGGTTCACAGAATGAGGGGAACATATTATCAGTAGTTAAAGAAACCGGAGAAGGTACAAACATTGGCCCTTCTTTTTTTAATGATATTTTAGGAATAACAATTAGTCCGTTAGATAAGAAGCTGTATGCGGTCAGATCAACTCCATCAGAATCAGAGATCCTCAGGATTAACTCTCTTGGCGGAGACGCGTATTCCCTATATTCTTTAGATCTGGGAAATATGGTAGCCATTTCATTTGATACATCGGGTATATTATACGGCGCATTAGAAACGGGTGAGATTTATTCTATTGATCTTACAAATGGAACTTATGATTCTATTTCCACTGCCCCAATTGAAATAACGGCGATTACCTTCGAACCGATGACAAATGATCTATGGGCTACCGTTAAAGGTGGATTTGGGTCTCCAAAAGATAAGATATATAAAATTGATTTAGCTACCGGAGATACTACATTCGTTGGTCAAACAGGCTTCAATACTAGCACAAATGATCTGGCATTTGATGAGAATGGTGTATTATATGGTATAAAAGGAACCGGTCCACAAGTGAGTGATCTATTCACAATAAATGTTAACACAGGTGAAGGAACAATAATTGGTCCTGTTGGATTGAAAGCATTAACGGGACTGGCATATGCAGAAACAGGAGTTACCTCAGTAGAAGGCAGAGATGATAAATCAATTCCAACGGAATTTATACTTTCTCAGAACTATCCAAATCCATTTAACCCAAGTACATCGATTGAATTTTCAGTACCTGTGAATTCCAATGTTAGATTAACAATATATAATTTATTAGGGCAGGAGGTAACAACTTTAGTTAATGAAGAACTAAGTGCAGGTAACTACAGTGTAATATGGAATGGAACTGATAAAAACGGATTGCAGGTAAGCAGCGGTGTTTACTTATATAAAATGAAAGCTAATGGAAATAACGGAACACCATATTCACAAACAAAGAAAATGATCCTTCTCAAGTAACAGCAAAGTTATCATACTGAAGATACCCTGCCAGGAGTTGGCAGGGTTAGCTGTAGTTATGATTAAAGTGCTCATTTGTAATGTTAAGAGGCACTTTGTTAACTTAAAACATATTAAATTAAAAACTCCACCAAAAAATTAGATTAATTACAATTAAAGGAAAAAGGATGATGAAAACATTTGTAACAATTTTTATTCTTTTAGTCTTTTCACTGGCGAATTACGAGATTTCCGGGCAGAATAAATCAAGTTCAGCTTTCAAAGATGCTGCCTTGATACTGGATCAAAAAACAAACTCTCCAAAAGATATTAGATTTGAGGAAGGAAATTATACCCCACTTAACTCATTTTTTGATGAGTATAAAATTGCTTTTAATTGGTCAAATGATAATGAAACCAGATCTTTTCGAGTATTAACGGACAAACTTGGGCAGACACATTTTAGGTATAAGCAATATTATAAAGGAATTGAATTAGCAGATGTTCAATTTATTCTGCACGAGAAGAATGGATTGGTCTTTCATGCTAACGGAATGCTAATTCATGGTCTTGATTTAGAAGTAACTCCATCTTTATCGGAAAGTGATGCATTACAGTATGCTCTATCTAATATTAATGCTGAAGCATATATGTGGGAAAATAAAAAAAATGAAGCTTACATAAAAAGAGAACAAAACGATCCCGATGCAACAATGTTCCCAAGGGGTGTGCTGATGCTCAGTGCAAAGAATTTTGATTTTGGAAAGGATAATTTTCACCTGGTTTATAGATTTGATATTTATTCTGAAAAACCGATGGATAGATATTATATAGATGTTGATGCCAAAACCGGTGAAATCATTAATAAAATTTCACGAATTCGAACGGGTGATGTACCGGGGCAGGGAACTTCAGTTTATAATGGAACTGTTTCATTAACAGTAGCAGATACAGCTATTTCGTCTACTGATGAACCAAACAGATGGCATGTAGATTCTTGGAATGCATACCAAAGTGGATTAAGTTGGTGGGATGCAGATCCAAGCCTGGGAAATCAAGGTGGTTATGGTAACGGTTGGTACGAAGGACTGGATACTGATCCAATATCATTATCAGGCAGTGATCTTAAGTTAGAATTTTATCACCGTTATAAGGTTGAAGAACCTTCGGGAGTTCCACCCCCGTACAATGGATGGGATGGAATGAATGTAAGGATTTCAATTGATGGTGGCAGCACCTGGCAGGTTTTAGAAAATCCTGTTCCCGCTTATTCTAATTCCAGTTTATATAGTTTTGGAGTACAGCACGGTGAAGGACCGGATATACCCGGCTGGACCGGAGAATTGAGTGCCTGGACAAAAGAATCTTTTGATTTATCCGCATACGCAGGACAAACGGTTAGAATCAGATTTGCATTTGCATCCGATCCCGCTTTGGCAACAGAAGATTTAGGATCAGATCTATTTGGATGGCAAATTGATAATATTGTTGTATCAAATTCATCTACTGCTTTGTACAGTAATGATGGAGATGTTAACGGAATTACAACCGTTAATCTTGTGAAGGAAGCATCCTTTATTGAGGGAAATTATAGACTGAGACAATACGGACGCGGGGGCGGAATTGCAACCTATGATGCAAAGAATGGAACTTCTTTCCCATTATCTGTTGACTTTGTGGATGCAGACAGCAGCTTTGATTCAAACAATGGGAAAGCCGGAGTTAGTGTACATTGGGCATTAGAAAATACTTATGATTATTACTTTAATGATCTTGGCAGGGATAGTTTTGATGATAATGGCAGGAAAATGATTGCATATGTACATTTTGCTGATGAATTTTTCAATGCTTTTTGGGATGGATCGAGAATGATATTTGGAGATGGAATATCTAACAATACTCCACTGGTATCAATTGATATTGTTTCACATGAATTCACTCATGGTGTAACGGAATACACAGCCGATCTTATCTATCGGAACGAATATGGAGCCTTAAATGAATCTTTCAGTGACATATTTGCTACAGCAGTTGAATTTTACACTATAGGTTCGGAGGGGAATTGGTTTATCGGCGAAGGAGTCTTCAGGTTTCGTTCGATGTCTGATCCAAACCAATACGAGGATCCGGATACATACCATGGGCAAAACTGGGCTTTTGGTACCGGTGATAATGGAGGCGTTCACACAAATAGCGGAGTGCAAAATTTTTGGTTTTATTTATTAAGTGAAGGGGGAAGCGGAGTTAACGATAACGGTCAATCTTATTCGGTTACTGGTTTGGGTATCGATCAGGCTGGACAAATTGCATACAGAAATTTATCCACATATCTAATACCAACATCAGAATATGAAGATGCGCGTTTGGGCTCTATGTATGCTGCCATTGATCTATATGGAGATAATTCACAACAGTTTCAGTCTGTAGTTGAAGCCTGGAATGCCGTGGGTGTTTTAAAACCAGCACTGTTTTCAACTGTGGGAATTGATTCGGATACAGTAAACTTTTTTGCGGAAGCCTCCATTGCAGCAGGTACCGTAAAGGTTTCAATTTCAAACAATGGATTTCAAGTTCTGGAAATTAATGATATTCGAATTGAGGGATCAGATTTTCAGTTATTAACGGTTCCGGTTTTTCCGGTCAGCATAAATTATGCTGAAAATATAACTGTAGTAGTAGTTTTTTCACCTGTTCAACAGGGCGAGCAATTTGGGACTTTATCTATCTTTAGCAATGATCCTGATAGTCCTAATAAAACAATAGTTTTAAAAGGTGATGGATATATTGTTAACCCTGCACTTAACAGAGTTATGTATGCAACTTCCGGTTTACAGAATGAAGGGAACATATTATTTATAAATAAAAATTCGGGAGAAGGTACAAACATTGGTCCATCATCATTTACTGATATTTTGGGAATAACAATCAGCCCGTTAGACAAAAAGTTGTATGCAGTCAGATCTTCTTCATCGGAATCTCAGATTCTAAAAGTCAATTCTCTTCAGGGAGATTCTTATGTTTTTTATACCTTCGAATTACCAAGTATGGCAGCAATATCTTTTGATACATCTGGTACCTTATACGGTGCATTAGAATCAGGTGAGATATATTCTATCGATCTTACAAACGGAACTTATGATTCCATTTCCACTGCTCCAATTGAAATTACGGCGATTGCATTCGAACCAATGACAAATGATTTATGGGCTGCAATTAAGGGTGGTTTTCGTGTCCCAAAGGATAAGATATACAAAATTAACCTAACCACCGGAGATACTTCTTTCGTTGGACAAACGGGTTTTAATAAAACTACTAATGATCTGGCATTTGATGAGAATGGTGTATTATATGGTATAAAGGGAACCGGTTCACAAGTGAGTGATCTATTCACAATAGATGTTAATACTGGTGAAGGAACAATAATTGGTCCTGTTGGATTGAAAGCATTAACGGGTCTGGCATATGCAGATACAGGAGTTACCTCAGTGGAAGGCAGAGATGATAAATTAATACCAACTGAATTTATTCTCTCTCAGAACTATCCCAATCCTTTTAATCCAAGTACATCGATTGAATTTTCAGTACCTGTGAATTCCAATGTTAGATTAACGATATATAATTTATTAGGACAGGTGGTTACAACATTAGTTAGTGAAGAACTAAGTGCAGGCAACTACAATGTAATATGGAATGGAACAGATAATAACGGATTGCAGGTAAGCAGTGGTGTTTACTTATATAAAATGAAAGCCAATGGAAATAACGGAACACCGTATTCGCAAACAAAGAAAATGATCCTTCTCAAGTAACAGGGATTTTATATATTAAGTGCTGCTCACTTTTAAAGTGAGCCGCACTTTGCTAGCTCCAAAGAGTTATTTCACAATTATTGATTATATTTCCGATTGCTGGATTATCTTTATAATAATTACTATTATTGATAAAATTTTATTGAAATGTGAGTAAAATGGATATTGGATAAATATTCTCCTTCGATTTCATTCCTTGCTATTACAGTTTACTTGAAGATTAACATTATAAAATTAAAAACATAACTAAACAATTTGAATAATTATAATTAAAAGGAAAAATTTATGAAATATTGTTATACGCTAAAACATTATGTTCTGAGCATTTTAATAATAATACTAAATACAAGTTTTATTTATGCAGAAGAGAATTCTAAACGGGTAAAAAAGGTGGCTGAAATATCTCAATCCGGAGAATTTGAATGCGGTACCTATAAAGGCATAGAAAAGGAGAGTTTATGGTACTACTATCAATATCAAAATAAGATTAAAAATTTCTCCCCTTTATCTTCTGCAGATTTTGTTTTTGATGACGTATGGGTTGTGGAAGATGATGGAACCATTCTGTTTAGCGGTCTAAATAACTTTGATACTGACTTTCAAACCTTCCATTTTCAACCGAATGTTAACGATGGATATGATATCTCCTCTATTACATTTAATTTTGATTCAAATATAGGAACCGATCTAAATTTAGGTGATGATGAAAATACCACGGTCAATCTTGGTTTTAATTTTAATTACTTTGATACTGATTGGACAGATATACATGTAAACTCAAACGGCATGATAGGTTTTGGGGCTGATGTCAATCCATCTGGGTTTTTTGATCCGGATGATTTTTTTAGTGACATTCCGAAAATAGCCATCTATTTTATGGATTTAAATCCTGCGGTAGGTGGTGGAGTCTTTCAAAAAAGCGACACTAATAAGATAACTATTACGTGGAATAACATTCCGGAATTTGATGGTAACAATTCCAATACAATTCAATTAGTGTTATTTAACGACGGTACTTTTGATATAACCTTTAATAATATTGATGCAACTCTTGCATCAAATGGAACTCCCATTTCCGTGGGTATTCATCCGGGCGGAAGCCCCAACCTGGAACTCATGAGCTTTTCTGACGATTTACCATATAGTGGTGGAGCAGGAGCAGGCATTTTTGAAAACTATTTCAATATAACAAACCCAATTGTCAATGATGTTTCTATGATGCAGAGGTTTTATCAATCTTTTCCGGATGATTTTAGTGAGGCAGCTTTCTTTACGAATTTTGCCCAAACAATGGGTGGATTTGCAAATCATCAACTTATAATAAATTCTGTTCAGGGCATTGGATTGCCTATTTTTGATAACAGCGCTATTTTTGGTAGTAATAGTATTCTTGTAGGCCGTTCTAATATGAATCAGTTGGCTGTCTGGCCATCGAATCCTGAAAGCCGGTTCTTCTTTGATGGTAATAATTTTCTTACGATTATGGCACAGGAATCCGGGCATCGCTGGGGTGCCTTTCTTAATTTTTTAAATACAAACGGAGATGTCAGTAATTTGATACTTGGGCGGTCTGATGCGCACTGGAGCTATTATATGGATGTGGATCATTCCTCGATGGAAGGGGGAAATTGGGAAAATGTTTCGGGAAATATGTTCACCACCCCAACCCGGGTAGATTATTTTGGAGATATAGATGAATATACTATGGGCTTACGCACACCGGAAGAAGTGAAGGAAACTTTCTATGTAAGCAGTCGGGATAACAATTTGCCTCAAAACCGTGCTCAAGGTACTCCGATTCTAGGTGCAAACGCAACAGGTGTTGCTGTTACAGTTACCATTGATGATATCATTGGTGCAGAAGGTCCCCGTATTCCGGCAGAACCTGATGAAGAGAAAGATCTCAGACAGGTTTTCATCCTTATTGTTAAGAATGGCACAACCCCTACACAGAACGAATTGGATAAAATAGCCAATTTCAGAAAAGCCTGGGAAGATTATTTTGAAAAGTCGGTTGACGGACGGTTCACTGTGAATACAAGTATCACAACGACCCTTCCGATAGCTGTTATCAAAGGTCATGTAGTGGATGCAAACACTCAGCAAGTATTAAGCAATATTCAAGTGAATTCTGTTGAACGGGAATTCTTACAATTTGTACCAAATGGCGGACGTTATACCTTTCGCTATATGGCGGACTCAACTACAGCATCGGAAGAAAGTGTAACCATTATTGCGGAAGCCGAGGGTTACATAGCAGACACATTAATAACCGATATTCCTTACGGATCGGAAATTGTATTTGATTTTGAACTGCAGCAATTACCGGTTGGTATTGATGATAATGTTAATACAATACCTCTTGAGTATTCACTTCAACAAAATTACCCTAATCCATTTAATCCAACTTCCACTATTGTTTATGGGATTCCAAATAATGGTTTAGTCACACTTCAGGTTTATAATTTACTTGGAGAAGTTATGGTAACTCTTGTGAATGAAGAAAAATCTGCCGGCACTTATGATGTTGAATTTGATGCATCAAATTTACCAAGTGGAATATATTTCTATAAGCTTCAAGCCGGTAACTTTGTTGAAACTAAGAAGATGATTCTTTTGAAATAAGATCTTCTAGGACTCAGCACTCTTCAAAGAGACTGTCTCAAAAGGTGTAGTGTTATCACGATCCCTATGAAAGTCGGGAGAAGTGATCTCAAATTTATTCTGAATTTGGGAGATTGCTTCCTCGAAAAATCGGGGCAAGCTATCGTAAACTTGCCGGCAGGCAAGTTCCTCAAAATGGCTTAACCTTAATTTTTAAGACAACCTCTTTTATTGTTGTTTGTTAAATATAAACAATAGTAGCAATCAAATATTATAATCCGGTTTTCTTGCTTTTGTTCAAATATTGTTGCAATTTAACCATTAATGAATGAATCTGAATTCTACACTTTGAGGATAGTTGTAAACGAGATTTTGTTTTCGCATGTTTAATCATACCTATTTATTTTCCCAAAGCGTAGTGGACGAATGCATTATATTGATTTTGTTTTTTTACAACCAGACTTATTGTGTTGGTTCGAAATTTCAAACTGAAAATAAGTAAAAGATTTTAATTAATTAAGCGGTAATCGCTTACAAACATCAACCATAAATTGCGTAACGAGGCAATTTCGTTTCTGGGGCAAAACGAATTCAACGACGAGGTGATTTTTATGAAATTTATAATCAACACTATCATAATAATACTGGTGCTATTAATCGGGCCACTCTTCTCCCAGACACCGGTTTTACAATTTTCATCCACTACAGTGTCTGCCGGACAGGGTCCACGTGCAGTAGTTTTAATCGATTTGGATAGGGACGGCAATCGAGATCTCGCAGTCAGCAACCTTTTCGGTTCAACAATTTCATTAATCTTTGGGGATGGCAATGGCAATTTCACACTTCAAGGTAGTATTGCTACAATCCACAAAGCGCCGCACGCAATTGCTGCCGGAGATTTTAATGAGGACGGCATACGTGACGTAGTCACTGCAAACCGAGACAGTAATTCGGTTGCCTTATTTTTGGGCGATGGTCTCGGTGGACTGCTTCCGCCCACTTTCTTTACTGTCGGCAATGGTCCGCGCTGGATCGCAGTGCAGGATTTCAATGATGATTCGCATTCCGACCTGGCTGTGACCATACGCGATGACGACAACATCACTATTATGCTGGGAGACGGAAGTGGAAATTTTATTATCGCTGGTACCTATTATACCGGTGACGGCCCAGTGCCGGTTGCAGCAGCGGATTTTAATAATGATGGCTTTATCGACCTGGCAGTGGGTAACGATCTGGCTAATACATTGACGATCCTGAATGGTGATGGTACTGGCGGATTCACTCTTGGATCGACTACGGAGGTAGGCGTTTCGCCAAAAAACATTGCTTTGGGAGATTTGAACCAGGACGGCATTTCCGATTTAGCGGTGGCTTGTCTGTTGGGTGAAACCGTATCAATGCTGTTTGCCGATGGCGAAGGTGGATTCACAGATAGTTCTTATCAAGTAGGCGGAGGACCCTTTGCAGTAATAATCGAGGATTTTGATGGTGATGGAAAAAAAGACATTGCGCTTGCCGACGGTATTAATGACTACGTAGCCATTTTACTGAATACAGGTATGGGTAATTTTGCTGAAGCGCAGACTTTTCCGGCTGGTCTAGCACCGCACGATATGATCTCAGGAGATTTCAATGCCGATGGTCGCCCTGACCTAGCCGTTGTAAATACCGGGGACAATTCAGTGACTATTCTTCTTAACGAAACTCCTCCACAGGAGAGCATACATGTGGTTTCTGTGATTCAGGAACTGTATGAAAATTATTATCCCGACCCCATTATATCCATTGTAAACCAACCATTGAGGCTTTTAGTTACCTCGGATAGAGTGGAGCATGTAAACCGCCTAAAAATCCTTCCATGGATTCAATCAACAGATATAGTGCGTGTTGGCCAGATACTGACTGTTGAATTCATACCCGATAGCATTGGAACTTTTCAAATCCAGAATTTAGGACATGGTTTTACCGGGGATATTATTATTTTAGAAGATTCTGCTGCTGTAGATGCGAGGTACATCGAACTGGGTGAGCAAGGTGCTTCTCTCATTCACAGTAATGCGCTAACGCAAATTTTTCCATCTACTATCAGAGTGCTTGAAGATATTCCGCTTACGATTCACAATATCAGCCTGGATGATACCCACTGGGTGAGCATTCTGCCATGGGTAATACCGCCGTCACCCAAAAATACTGGTAACGTGGTACCTCGAAATGTTACGTCCTTTCAATTTACTCCTGATAATACTGGAAGCTATGTTATTCAACATACAGTTCACGGTTTCAGTGGCACATTGATTGTTGATAAGCCAATCATTACCGGAGTCGCTACACCACAAGCGGTGCCGGAAGAGTATACACTATTTCAGAATTACCCGAACCCATTTAATCCAAGCACAATTATTAATTATGCTTTACCGGAAAAAGGTAATGTTGAGTTGATAGTATATGATGTTTTAGGGAATGAAATTGTAACTCTTGTTAATGAAGAAAAATCTGCCGGTACTTATGATGTTGAATTTAATGCTACGGGATTACCAAGTGGAATATATTTCTATAAACTCCAAGCCGGTAACTTTGTTGAAACTAAGAAGATGATTCTGTTGAAGTAATAAATAAAGACATAACAAATTTAAACCTCGTCCGGCTACTGACGGACGGGGTTTTTTATTTCTCCCAACAATCTTCATATTACTTGCTCAAAAAGTTGAGGTTTAGTGAAACATAAACACCCTAAGGGTTTGTCTATTTTATTCTTCACGGAGTTGTGGGAACGCTTCAGCTATTACGGTATGCGTGCAATTCTTGTATTGTATTTAACCCGTGAAACTTTGGGCGATAATCCCGGTCTCGGCTGGTCAAGTGCGGAAGCTCTTGCGCTTTACGGCTGGTACACAATGCTGGTTTACGTGATGTCTATTCCCGGTGGTATCATTGCCGATAAATGGTTAGGTCAGAAAAAAACTGTTTTTCTTGGAGGGATGTTCATAGCAGCGGGTCATTTAACTTTAGCAGTAAATAATATGGTTAGCTTTTACACTGGCTTGGCTTTAATTATCGCAGGAGTTGGGTGTCTCAAGCCAAATATATCAACCATGGTTGGCGGATTGTATAAGCAAGGCGATCCACAACGCGACAGCGGATTTACAATTTTCTATATCGGCATTAATATTGGTGCAGCTCTTGCACCTCTGCTCGTTGGTTATATCGGTGAAGTTTATGGATGGCATTATGGATTTGGTTTAGCAGGTATTGCGATGTTAATCGGGCAAACAGTTTTTTTATGGGGTCAAAAGTATTTAATAGATGTTGGCAATTTTATTCCCGCTCCCAAATTAGAAGGAGTAAAAACAAGAAAGCCCTTAACCAGGATCGAAAAAGACAGGGTGATTGTACTCCTCATTTCATTTGTAATCGTTATTGTTTTTTGGGCAGCTTATGAGCAGGCAGGCGGACTGATGAATATTTACACTCACGATAAAATCAACCGTGAATTATTTGGATTTGAAATTCCTGCAAGTTTATTCCAATCAGTTCCTGCTATCTTTGTGATAATGTTCGGAACCATAGTTGCAAGCTTTTGGAGCAAACGTAATCTAAAAGGAAAAGAATCTTCGTCTTTATTTAAAATGGCGATCGGTACAATGGTTATGGGCACCGGCTTTCTGATGATGACAGGTGCAGCAATCGAGGCTCAGGATGGTGGTAAGGCAATGCTTATCTGGTTGATCCTTGCTTACCTGCTTCAGGTTATTGGTGAGTTATCAATCTCACCTGTTGCACTGTCGTTTATATCGAAGCTTGCCCCGCTAAAGTATGCTTCCATAATGATGGGAATCTACTTTGCGGCTACGGGATTAGGTAGTAAAGTTGCCGGTCTTGTTGGTGAGCTTGCAACCTATGCAGGTGAACTAGAAGTATTTGCCGGTATTTTTATTTTTTGTCTCCTGTTCGGCTCACTGTTGTTAGTCTTTTTTAAAAAATTAAAAGCCCTTACTCATGGCGCTGAGGAGATTACAGAAAGCTAAAGAAAAGGATTTGTTGAAAATTAGAATCAGCCTTAGGCAGGGATGATTCTTTTCAAGTAGTAATTTAAGATCTTACTAAATAAACTGCGTAGATATTTGCACTATATTTTTTCAACTAAATAGTACACATATCTTAAAAATCCCACATCATATCCAACTTTAATGTAAACCGCTGCAGGAAATTGTTCCTTTATGAGTCTAACACCATTAGAACCAAGTTTCATTCCTTTCCAAACAAGCCGTGGCAGGGCTGAGATTGAGAGTTGGTTAACGGCATTAATGGCACAATGGTAACCGAATTCCCAATTCCTACGAACTTTGTCATTCAAGTCTCTAAAGTTTATTAGCCTAAAATCATTGTTCCTGAAATTCTTCGCATATGTCTTCTCCGTTTCTAACCCTGAGATTGCCCAGTACTTCATAAAAGGATGAAGAACCAGTTCTTCCTGAATTTTGTTAAGCCCTGATTTTTTACACCAATCCAAAATCAACAAACGTGCACCAGGATTTAGCACTTTCGATATTTTACTCAGAGCTTTATTCTTATCCGGAAGATAGCAGGCAGCATCTAAAAAAACTGCAGCATCAAACGTTTCGCCGAGTTCATCGACTTTCATTACATCATGATGCTTAAATCGTAAATTATCTCTCTTGAACTTTTTAGTATGTGAAAGTTGGGATTTAGAAATATCAATGCCTAAGACATCCGCTTTCGTATTCTGGGCTATTATATTTGAAAAACCACCACGTCCACAAGCCAGGACAAGAACTTTCTCAGCAGATTTTATCTTAATATCTTGCATATATTTAATATGGGTTCTATCAAAAGCAGATTGCCAGCTTTCCTTATCGTTCTCAAATATAGCAAAATGAAAAAGATCATTCCAATACTCAGCATATAAATCACTCACAGCAGCGAACATATTTTCCATGTTCATAACATAGTCATTCTTAAAATTCTTGAAATCTTGTTCGTACATCGTTGACAAAGAAGTATGATGGAGATATAAATATTATGTTGAATACGCTCTAAAAAACTCAAACTTAATTGCAATTAACGTCTCAATAAACTCAATACCTTTTAACTGTATATTAACTAGTAAAGTATATTAGTACAAATATAATCAAACACATTTAGCATTTTCTTCTTTTTAAGTTGTACATCTTGTAACAATCTCATAAAATAGAAAGAAAATTCTATTCTTTTCAAACAATCACACTTGCTATAAAGTCATTACCCACCATTATTCAACTTTCCAATCACTGCTTAATTACATAAGCAGGGTTTATTATTTTTAAAAGATAAAAAAGGAGAATAAGTTAACTTTTACTTTCTGTAATAATTTTTTCAATTAACCCGGGCAAATTTTCAAAACTGTTTTTACTATTATATTCCTTAATACTTTGCACGAAATCAACCTTCTCCTTCAAATTTAAATAATTGCCATATCCATTTATTAGTGCCTTAACCGAATTTGACTTAATAACAAAACCGGTTTTTCCTT
Source organism: Bacteroidota bacterium (assembly GCA_022562275.1). GTDB lineage: Bacteria > Bacteroidota > Ignavibacteria > Ignavibacteriales > Ignavibacteriaceae > BMS3ABIN03. The sequence goes on along the minus strand of JADFPP010000007.1, from coordinate 37,339 downwards.
CCTCAACAAATTCAGCTAAACCGCCAACATCAGTTACAATTACAGGTTTATTAAATCCGTATGCAACATTTAGTATACCACTTTGAGTTGCGCTTAAGTAGGGAAGAACAACAACATCTGAAATTTGATAATATTTTGAGACTTCCTCATTAGGAACAAATTCATTTATAACTTTTACTTTTCCACCAATATTCAGATCATCAATTATTTTTAAATAATTTTTAGGATTATCGTAAAACTCGCCCACAACCAGTAAAAAAGAATTAGGATATTTTTCCAATATTTTTGGAAATGCTTTTAACAATATATCCAGCCCCTTGTACTTTCTGATATATCCAAAGAAAAGTAAAACGTTATCATCTTCTGCAATCCCAAGTTCACTTTTTACTTTTGATATGTCTAACAAATCGTTGTGTCGATAACAATCATAAATTGGCAATTCGGAACGGTATATTTTTTTCTTCTTAGAATACCTCGCTAATTCTTCTTCAACATTTTTTGATAATGTTAAAAACATAGATGCATTCTTAAATCCTATTTTTGTAAGAAGCTTATCAACTTTGTTAGCCTCGTGTGAAACAACATTTTCTGTAATGAATAATATATTATTCGCATAAGCTTTTTTTATTAAAGATGAAATAACACCGTGGCATAGTCCAAAAAACGGATGCCACCAATCAAATATTACAAGATCTGCTTTTTCTGTTATAATTTTTTTAGAAACATTATACCAATTTATTGGTGAGATAGAATTTATTTGCCTTTCATTTGGAACTTTAAATACCTGCTGTTTACTTTTATCAAATTGAGTTGTTCCCGGGAAGAGCAGCGAAGGGTATAGCAATTTATAATTATATATTTTTACATTAAAGCTATCTTTTAATATCTCATAGGTTTGCGTAACAAACAATGCATTACCGCCTCTGTATGGATATACAGGCCCGATTATTATGATCTTTTTTTTCTTTTCTGAAATCAACTTTGAAGAATATTAATGATCTTAAAATTAGATATTAATTAATCTAAAATACTAAATGGCAGGAGAGCATAAAAATTGGCATGATCGAATGTTTAATCTATTCCCTAAAAAGTGTGGAGTCATCATCTTCAGAATAGTTATCGGCAGGCATCGTAAACATAGTACTTAACATGTCCTTAAACTGAATACCGTTTTCCAATCTGTATCTGCTCAGTAACGAATGTTCCGAAAGACCAAATAAAACAAACTCCATTAATAAAATTTTTGTTTCCGCATTTTCTTTCGGGAAGTGTTTATTCACAACATCGAACAGACCGGGAATCAGTTTTAATTTTTTCTTATACTCATTATTTGATAGATTAGAAAGTAAGTCAATTTTATTTCCTTTCTGAAACCATTTAATCATCGGTAAATAAGGACTTTCGGTTTCCGTTTTTTTAAGACTATCGGGTGTTGGAAAGAGTGTTCCAAAATAATTCTTTATTGCTTTTCCAATCAGGATCTGTGCAACTTTGTAAGGGCCTTCCTGCTCTCCCTCATAAACTAATTCTATCTTTCCTGTTATCGAAGGAATAACGCCAAACAGATCACTTACTCTAAGCTGAGTTAATTTCTCGTTGTTAATCAAATTTCTTCTTTCTGCGGTACTGATTAAATTTTCATATGCCGAAATTGTTAATCTTGCTGAAACACCACTCTTTGCATCTATATAATCACTTTCCCTGGCTTCAAAAGCAATCAATTCAATCAAGTTTATTAACAAATCATCAGCACTGATGGATTTCTTTTGATCATCTGCCAGGTTTGCTTCCTGTTCTGTTATAAGTCTTGAGTAGTCTGTACTTTTTGGGTAATGAGTTAATATCTGGCTGTCAATTCTGTCCTTTAAAGGTGTAACAATTGAACCTCTGCTTGTATAGTCTTCCGGATTAGCGGTAAACACAAATTGTATGTCTAATGGCAGCCGTACTTTGAAGCCGCGGATTTGAATATCTCTTTCTTCAAGGATATTAAACAGGGCAACCTGTATTCTTGCCTGCAAATCAGGCAGTTCATTTATTACAAATATTGAACGATGAGATCTGGGTATTAACCCAAAATGAATTACACGTTCATCAGAATAAGGTAACTTTAATGAAGCTGCTTTTATCGGATCAACATCACCAATTAAATCAGCAACAGAAACATCGGGTGTGGCTAACTTTTCTGCATATCGTTCTTCTCTACGCAGCCACTTGATTTTTGTATTGTCTCCATCACGTTTAATAATTTCTTTAGCAATAACCGATATAGGATTAAACGGATCGTCATTTAATTCAGTACCATCAATTATCGGTAAATATTCATCCAACAAATTGATCATTAATCTTGCAATTCTTGTTTTAGCTTGCCCGCGCAGTCCGAGTAAAATAATGTTGTGCCTTGAAAGAATAGCAGTCTGTAATTCGGGTATAACTGTATCGTCAAAACCAATTATGCCTTTAAAAGGGTTTTCATTTTTTTTGAGAAAAGCTATGAGGTTTTCTCTCATTTCATCCTTAATTGATCGGGTTTTGTAACCGCTGGATTTTAATTCTCCAAAAGTGTTTATCGATTTTATATTCATCAATTAATAAATTTAATTTAATGTAAATGTTTTCTTCTGTTCCTGATGTAATCTTCAAAAATAAAATCACCCAGACCGTCCAGGTTACTGTAAAATGCTCTGCCACGGTTAGTTTTTGTAAATTCACGGACAAATTCCTGCAGATAAGGATCTCGTGCAATCATAAACGTTGTAATGGTTACCCCAAGCTTTCTACAATATGATGCTTGATCTAAAGTTTTATTTATAATTTTTCTATCAAGACCAAAACTATTTTTATAATATTTTATGCCGATCTTTAAACACGTAGGTTTACCATCAGTGATCATAAAGATTTGCTTATTATTTGTTTTTCGTCGCCGGAGTATATCTATGGCTAAATTCAATCCGGCTACGGTGTTTGTATGAAACGGACCGACTTCAAGATAAGGAAGATCTTTCACTTCAATCTTCCAGGCATCATTTCCAAATACAATTACGTCTAATGTATCTTTTGGATACTTTGTTGTAATCAGTTCCGAGAGTGCCATTGCAACTTTCTTTGCAGGAGTAATCCTGTCCTCACCATATAAAATCATCGAATGTGAAATATCAATCATCAGTACAGTTGAATTAATTGATTTGTAATCCTGTTCTTCGATTTCCAGATCTCTTTCAGTCAGTTTAAAATCATCCAGTCCATGATTGATTTGTGCATTTTTTATTGAGCTGGTAATATCTATCTGATCCAGCGTATCACCAAAATAATATTCACGTCTTTCCGATGTTAGCTCGTCACCGTGACCCGAATATGGAGTTGAATGATTCCCGAGAGTAGATTTTTTCATTTTGCTGAATATTTCTTCCAGAGATTGGCGCCGGATTGTACGCTCACTTTTTACAGTAAGCTTTATTACCTTACCGGATTCATCTTCCTGAATGAATTTTTGTTTTTTCAAATCATCAATAAAATCGCCCATTCCATAATTGTCTGAAGTCATATTATACTTTTGGTCCAGTTGATTCATCCAGTTTAGTGCTTCAGATACATCTCCTGAAGTTACAACTATTAGCTGAAGGAACAACTTCAGTAGATTATCAAACCCCGCATTTCTTGTATTGCCGGGTATATATTTTGTAAAACGATGCCCGATCATTTTGATGTTAAATTAATGCTTAATTAATAATGTTTATAATAAAGATAAATTTTATTTGTTCATTGCACAAGGGCATATTTGCTGAATAATAATTTTGATGAGTACTTCTTCCAAATTTTAGTACCAATTTGCTAATTTTTGCAGTAAGTGAAAAAATGGGGATGTCTCATAATTGTTATTCCGGACCAGTCAGCCGCCGAGGCAGACTTGGTCCGGAATCTAAAACATCGATAAGAGTTTAAAAAGAGATGCTGAAATAATCCGGCAACTGCCGGACAGCATGACAACTTCTGACTTCTAGACAGCCTCGTAATTATTATTTCTTTTCAGGTGTACGTGTTTCCAAAATATTATCTATCAAATGATATTCCTTTGCTTCCTGAGCAGTTAAAAAGTAATCTCTGTCACAATCTTTTGAAATTTCATCCAACGATTTACCTGTATGCTTTACAAGAATATTATACAACGTATCCCTGGTCTTCAGCATTTCTTTAGCGTGTATCTCAATATCGGTGGTCTGTCCCTGCAAACCACCAATCCAGGGTTGATGGATCAAAATCTTAGCATTGGGAAGTGAAGACCTTTTACCACTAGTACCTCCAGCAAGTAATATAGCCCCCATACTTGCTGCCATGCCCACACATATTGTTGAAACATCCGGCTTTATATAACGCATAGTATCGTAAATTGCTAAACCGGATGTAACACTTCCTCCCGGAGTATTTATATAAATATTTATATCTTTATCTGTATCTTCTGCTTCAAGAAAGATTAACTGTGCAATTATTAAACTAGCAATATGATCATCCAGGGACGATCCGATAAATATTATTCTCTCACGTAAAAGTCGTGAGTAAATATCCATGCCGCGTTCCCCACGGCTGGTTTGTTCAATTACGTACGGTACCAATTGATTCAAAAATTCGGGATAATTTTTCATAGTTATTCCTTTATTTCTCTTTTAATTAATTTCTCAGGATCGAGTGTTACAATATTGTTTTTTTCTTTTAGAAAGTCGAATAATTTTTGATCCAGTAGTTTTTCATTCTGACCGGACTTCTTATAATAATTCAACAATTTCTCTGAAGATATTCCGGTTTTTTCAGCTTCTTTTTCTGCAAGTTCTTTCAGGTCATCGTCAGCTATGATAATGTTTTCCTTCTTTAGAATTTCAGTTTTAAGTAAATACCATTTAACATCATTCTGAGCTGTTAATGTAAATCTTTCTTCCAATTCTTCGTGAGAAGGTATTGGTATTCTCTGCTTCTTCGAATATTTCTTTTCATTTTTCACAAGATGTTCAACAATGTTATTAACCATTGTTGTGGGGGGCGTGAAATCATTATTTTTAATAATCATATTCATTAATTTTCCTCTTAATATTTCTTTCTCCCTCTGATCATAGTAATATTGAATATCTTTTCTTATTTCCTTCTTTAAGTCTTCTACATTTGAAACTTTATCCTTTGTAACCTTTTTAATGAATTCTTCGTTTAACTCCGGTAATATTAATTTTTTGATTTCGTTTATCTGTACTTTGTAATCAAAATGTTCCTTTATTTTTTCATCTTCGTTTTTATTATTCTTTATTGTTCTTTCATCATCAAATCCAAAAGTAAAAAAATCACCAACTTTTTTGCCCTTAGCATTTTCAATTATATTCTTATTTACACCTTCATTTGTAAGATCAATTTGAATTTTCTCACCTTTATCATTCTCTGGTTCTCCATCTTTATTTAATCGATAAAGTTGAACATCAAGTAGATAATTATTATCGTTCCCAACCAGTTCAGCCTGTTCGAGTTTTTTATTTGAATGCAGGATATGTTTAATTTCTTTTTCAACTTCAGAATCTTTAACAATAAAATCAGGGATTTCAATTTTCTGTTCTGTATAATCTTTCACATCAATTTTGGGTACAATATCATATATAACTTTAAATTTAAGATTCTTACCGGGTTCAAATTTCAAATCGATCATTTTCGGTTGACCAATTGGATTTAAAGATTCTTTATCAGCAATTTTCCAGAAATGCTGATTGGCAATTTTTTCAGAGGCTTCATATTCCAATGAATCACCAAAACGCTTTTTTAAAACTATTGCCGGTACTTTTCCTTTACGAAATCCTGGAAGTTGAATTTTTTTTGATTGCTTTTTTACTTCTGCTTCAATATCATTTTTTACTTCCTCATACCTAAGAGTTATTTCTATCTCTTTTTCTGATGAAGAAAGTTCCTGTACATTTAAGTCCACATCAACCTCAGCTTAACTAATAATTGAGTTAATTCATAAATATTGTGCGAGAACGGGGACTCGAACCCCGACACCTCTCGGTACTAGATCCTAAATCTAGCGCGTCTACCAAATTCCGCCATTCTCGCAAAATGCTTAATTCCAGGTCTAAATTAAATAAAGCCTTCCCTGAAAATTAAAAAAGCAAATTGGAAAAATAGAATAACAAATATACTGCCTGTTATTCAGTATATCAATTAAATTGGAAAGTGCTTATTTATCGATGAATGGTTGTTTCCTTTGGTTGAGGAGCGCGATTTAGCAGGCTGATAATATGGAATTAATATGAAAATACTTTATATTAATATAACAATTTTGATAAATGATAATTTAAATTCAAACCTATTTTCTAATATCCATTCAGATGAGTCTAAAATATAATTCACTTTCAAAATGTGGTAAAGGAAAAAAGCAGAATGAAGATTCAATCGGAATTCTTCCAATTGATGGTGGTCTTTTATGTATAGTTTGTGATGGTTTGGGTGGAGGAGTTGCTGCAGCAAAAGCCTCCAGGTTTTGTGTAAAAACCATTCAGGAATATTTTCTTGACTCGCCGGGAAAAAATTATTTATCCAAAATTAAGGAATCAGTTATTTTAGCAAATGCCTTACTATGTGATTTATCTACCTCTAAGTACAACTCAAAAGGAATGACAACTACTTCTGATGTGTTTTTCCTCAATAGTCATACGTTATATTGGGGGCATATAGGTGATTCAAGAATTTACAATTTTATTAATGGAAAATTACACCAGCTTACAAAGGATCATTCACTTGTACAGGAAATGCTGGATAACGGTTATATCTCAGTTGAAGATGCCTCGAAACATCCGAATAAAAATATTATTCTTAATGCACTTGGTGAGTATCTGGATGTTGAAATTGATATTAGCAAGATGATACTAAATCATGAAGAGCACTACAGATTTATGTTATGTAGTGATGGTGTGAATGTTGTATTAAACAACTACGAGCTGGAGCAGATTTTAAAAATAATTGATATGGATGAGTGTCTTAAAGTGTTAGATGAAAAGATCCAATCCGGTGGCTCACCGGATGACTATTCTATTATATTAATCGATTCGGTTAATTAGTTTAACTATACTTCCATCATTAATCGATTTAGTTTTTGTTTTCATATCTTCCTTAAATTGATTTTACTTTCCTATATCTATAATTTTAAATTGCGTAATCAAAAAATTCAAAAATAACATGAGTAAAAAATAACATATTGGATAAATTTATTATTAAAGGCGGTATTACTCTTAAAGGTGAACTAGGAGTTAGCGGTGCCAAGAATGCTTCATTAGCGTTGCTACCCGCCACAATTCTTGCGCCGGGAAGATCTACTCTAAAAAATACTCCGGAGCTAAATGATGTATTTACTATGATAAAACTGCTTCGGCATATTGGTGCTGTTGTCGAATTTAAAGATCATGTTCTTTCAATTGAAACTGGCAGCATAACAAACCAGATTGCTCCGTATGAGCACGTAAAGAAAATGAGAGCTTCGGTATATGTATTAGGCCCTTTATTAACAAGGTATGGACGTGCAAAAGTTTCTTTACCGGGCGGCTGTGCCTGGGGACCCAGACCAATTAATTTACATCTTGAAGCACTGAAAAAAATGGGTGCTAATATTGATCTGGTTGATGGTTATATTGTGTGTGATACAAATAGATTGCGGGGAGAAAATATTAAGTTTGATATCTCCTCTGTGGGTGCAACAGGGAATATTCTGATGGCTTCTGTGTTGGCAAAAGGAACTACGAAAATACAAAATGCAGCTACAGAACCGGAGATTACTAATCTGGCTAAATTTCTTGTTAAGATGGGGGCAAAGATTGAAGGAATAGGAACGAATATTTTAACAATCGATGGAGTAGATGATCTTATTCCAGTGGAAATAGATACAATAGCGGATAGAATCGAAGCCGGAACATTACTCATTGCTGCTGCAATAACTAATGGCTCAATCATCTTAAATGATGTTGACCCGGGATTACTCTCCGCCATTCTACTTAAATTGATGTCTGCAGGTTGCAAAATTAAAACTTCCGAAAATAAAATTGAATTGGATGCATCAGAATTAGAGATTAAAAATATTAATGTTTCAACATCTATTTTCCCCGGATTCCCGACTGATATGCAGGCACAATGGACTGCATTTATGTCACTCGCCAATGGCAAATCATTAGTTCGCGATACAATTTATTTTGATAGATTTAAACATGTTCCCGAGCTTGTTCGCTTAGGTGCAAACATTTCAGTAAATGATAATACTGCATTGGTTAAAGGGGTTAAGGAGCTTAAAGGTGCTAAAGTTATGTCAACTGATTTGCGAGCCAGTGCATCTTTACTTTTAGCGGGTCTTGCTGCCCGGGGTACAACAGAAATATTAAGGGTTTATCATTTAGATAGGGGCTACCAGAGAATTGAAGAGAAATTGAGAAACCTTGGCGCAGATATAGAAAGAGTTGTTGGAAAAGAATTTTAGATAATATAATTATGACAAAAATTTTAAAATGGCGAAATTATTTATGGCTATATCTGATTGCTATATTCATTATTAATCTTGCCCTCCTAAAACTTCCTTTAACAAATGTTTTCGGTTATGAATTTTCTGTAATAAATTCTTTACTGCTTGTTCTTCTCAGCGGAATTTATACAATTTATTTTTATAAGAATAATTTTGAAAAACATCAACCTGACTTTTTAAAAGATGTATTACAATCGCTTTTCTTATTTCTTCTTATTCCGTTTTGTGTTTCCGTGTTCAACTCGATTATTACGGGGTTCTGTTCGTTCACAGATGGAATTTTATTTTATCTTGTAATTACTGCTCCTTCAATCTTGATTGGAACATCTCTTGGATTGATTTCAATATTATTATTGAGCCGATTCCAGATAGTTTTGCTGCTCCTCTTGTACATTGGTATTCTGGCTATAATTGCATTCGAAATTTATTTCAATCCCCAGGTATATATATTTAATCCGATTCTTGGTTTTTTCCCCGGTACTATTTATGATGAAGGAATTGCAGTAACCGGAAAGTTAGTTATTTACAGAGTGCTTAATCTTCTTTTCTTTACATTCATAATTATTGCTGCAATGAGATCACTAATCAGGGGCAAGAAAAAATATGTAATAACAACTATTGTAATACCAATTGTGATCGCAGGTATATTTTATTTGCTTTCACCACAATTTGGATTTTCCACTACATTTAACCGTTTAAAAGATGAATTAGATAAAACCATTGTAAGTGAGCATTTTATTATTCACAGCGACAGACGAATTGAAAATAAAAAAATAAAGATGCTGGCTCTTAACCACGAATATTATTACCAGGAATTAGAAAAATATTTTGAGGTTAGTTTAGATGAAAAGATACACGCATTTATTTTTTATGATAATGATCAAAAGAAAGAATTGCTCGGTTCGCGCAATGCGGATATAGCGAAACCCTGGTTGAATCAAATATATATTACTTACGATAATTGGGATCACACACTTAAGCACGAATTGGCTCATTGCTTTAGTGCTGATTTCGGAGCAGGGATTTTAAAACTAGCCTCCGGATTGAATCCAATGCTCATAGAAGGAATTGCTGAAGCTGCAGATGGAAATTATAATGATAATAGTCTTCATTTTATGGCTGCACTAGCTTTCAATTCAGGATATACAATGGATTTAGAGTACTTACTTAGTAAAATTGGTTTCTACAGCCAATCTTCAAGTATTTCCTACATTTATGCAGGTTCATTTATTCAATATTTGATCGAAAATTACGGAATAATTAAATTTAAGAAATATTATATAACTGGAGATTATAAAGATAGTTATGGAGTTGAGTTAAGTAATACTTTAGCATTGTATTATAAGTTTTTAGCTGACCTGGACTATACTTTTTCTGAAGATAAAGCGTCTTACTATTTTGGAAGAAAATCTATTTTTCAAAAGGTTTGCCCAAGAGCAATAGCAAAATATCTTAGAACTGGCTGGGAGCAGATGCATAATATGCAATTTACGGGAGCACAGGAAACTTTTAATACAATCCTTGATAAATCTGATAATTATTCTGCATTTGTTGGTCTAATTCGTTCTTATGAAAAACAGGATAGTATTAGTAGTGCAATAAATATTTTAAAGAAAAATATTAGTGAATATAAAAAAACCTCTTATTATTATAATCTAGAGTTGATTCTGGCAGATCTTTTTCTGAAAATTGGTGAAGAGAAAACTGCAGATTCCTTATATCGGGTAATTATTAAACAGGATCCGAACAAAAGATTAACATCTATCTCAAATATCAGAAAAGCCATATTAAATGATGAAATAAATACAGATTATCTTTTAGGAAGCAATTATGATAAATATTATTTCTTACAACAAATGAACGAGGATCATTATAATTATTGGACATTTCCTGTAATAATAAATCTATCTGAAGTGCTTGATGAACATTATAATATATTTCTAAAAAATTTTAATAAGGATATTAAAGTACAGGATTATGTAAGTAGCTATGCAAGTTTTTTGCTTTCAAAATATATGTTGGCTAATTATGATTTTATTAATGCTAAAAAAATAGCAGGATTATCACTAAGGTACAGTTCCGATAGCAATCTTAATATTATTTTAAAAGAACAGTTTAATAAAGCAAAATGGTTTGCTATGAACGGTGAGGAATTACTTGGAAAATTCATTATTTATTATAAATAGTAAGGAATATTAGCTATAAATGTGAACTGGTAAAGATTAATAACTGAAGTTACGCAAAATCGTAAAACTGCATGTCATGCTCGCGAAAGCGGGCATCCACTATGCAAAAATAAACGAAAAAATGGATTCCCACTCCTGCCTTCCGTCAGGCAGGTTCGTGGGAATGACAAATCGGGATCTTTTTTCTGTTATAGGTGTTTTTGCGTAACTTCAGTTAATAAAGTGATCCTTTGCATTTGTAGATTTATTCTCGCTGCGATTAATTATACTTAAGCAGAACAAATTATTGATGTTTTACTAACACAGTTAAGAATATTTTATTTATGAACTTAGCCAATGATTTAAAAAGATACGATTTTCTTAATACCGCAACTGATGTGGCGGAGAAAATGAATCTTTCCGTTTATCTGGTCGGTGGATTTGTTAGAGATCTGTTATTAAAACGTGTTAGTGAAGATATTGATGTATTAATTATTGGTGATGGAAATCTATATGCAAAGGAACTTGCAAAACAACTTGGTGTGGAAAAAGTTGTTACCTATAAAACTTTCGGAACTGCACATTTTGAATATGAAAATTTAGATTTTGAATTTGTTGCAGCAAGAAAAGAATCTTATCAAAGAGACAGCAGGAAACCAAGGGTAACAATAGGCACTTTTAAAGATGATATTAATAGGAGAGATTTTACCATTAATACTTTAGCAGTATCTGTAAATAAAAAAGATTTTGGAAAACTGATTGATACTTATGATGCAATTGAGGATATTCAAAATAAAATTATTAAAACTCCAATTGATCCGTTAAGAACGTTTAATGACGATCCTTTAAGAATATTACGCGCATATAGATTTGCCTCCCAATTAAACTTTACTATTGATGAATCAATAAACATTGCTGCAAGTAAATTAAAAGATAGGTTGGAAATAATATCGCAGGAAAGAATAACAGATGAGTTTTTGAAGATTCTTGCCTCGCCTAAACCCTCTATCGGTTTAAAATTACTTTATGATTCAGGTGTAATGGAAATCATCTTTCCGGAAATTGCAAACTTGGCTGGTGTTGATCAGCGAAATGACTATCATCATAAAGATGTTTTCCTTCATACCTGCGAAGTTGTAGATAATATTTCATCGAAAACAGATAACTTATGGCTAAGGTTTGTTGCATTAGTGCACGATATTGCAAAACCACAAACGAAAAAGTTTGTAGAAGGAACCGGCTGGACATTTCACGGGCATGAAGAGTTAGGTGCAAGGATGATGAAATCTCTATTTAGAAGAATGAAACTTCCATTTAATAAACTGCATTATGTTGAAAAACTTATCAGGTTACATTTAAGACCTATTGCTTTGGCAAAAGATGAAGTTACCGATTCGGCTGTTAGGAGATTAATTGTTTCAGCAGATGAAAACTTAGATGATTTAATTACTCTTTGCCGCGCAGATATAACAAGTAAAAACCCGGATAAGGTGAGTAAGTATCTTCAAAACTATAACAATGTAATGCAGAAGGTTATTGATGTAAGAGAAAAAGACGAACTACATGCGTTCCAGTCTCCTGTAAAAGGTGAAACCATAATGGAGGTTTGTAATCTTAAGCCATCAAAAAAAGTTGGTGAGATTAAAAAAGCTATTGAGGATGCCATTTTAGATGGAAAAATTGGAAATAACTATGATGAGGCTTATGAATACCTTCTTAGAACAAAAGATAAATTGTTAAAAGATCAGGGTAAAGAATAAGCTAAAAGTTTCTTTAAAATTAAAACCTGATCGATACACCCATCAAATATGTTTTATCAGATATAAATGCCTTATTATTCCTGATTCCAATCACAAAATCAACGGGGAAATTATCTTTTGCTTTTGCTAATTCATGTTCAAAATCATTAAACTCAGAAGCAAAATTAGGCGCGTTAAAATTATTTAATACAGATGAAGTATCGGCTTCTTCTTTATTTTTCTTTTTATTCTTGGTTATAACCATATAAGCAATAACACCAGCTACAATCAAACCACCGACTACATATATTGCTGTATTGTCTGAGTTATCTGTTTGCTGAACACTTCCGCCGCTGCCGCCAATTTCAGTATGTATCCTTAAGTAATTTTGCGAATATAAAGTTGCACTTGGCAGTAAAAGCCCAAATGAAAGAGAAATTATTGCAATTATAAGTATCTTTAGTTTCAAATATGTGTGTTTCAAGGTTGCCTCGGTTTTATTTTCATTCTATTTGCAATTTAAACTAATTCTTAACAGTAATGCAAGCACCGATTTTATGCTGAAAAATTATATGCTGTTTTTTAAATTCAAACTTTCAATACCAAAATATTCATAAATACTGTCAAATATTATTTAGCAGGATTACCGTTAATGTAAATATCAAACCGTTTGTAAAGTTGTTTAAGGTAGTTTTTAGTCATGTTATAAATTTATAATTAAATTTAAACCATTATTAGTTGTGATTTTGTCAATAAACATCAATTTAATTTTTTTTATTCATACAGTATTTAAAATATTTTCAAATTAAAGAAAATAATCAGGAGATAATAATGCGTACAATTTTTGTTTTTATGTTATTTATAATAATCTCATTCAAAGGATATAGCCAGGAAGAGTTAACTTTAAACGATGCGATTCAAATTGCACTGCACAAAAATTCTTCACTTCAAAAAAGTTTTAACGGTCTTAAAGGATTTGAATCGAATGTACAGGCATCTTATGGTAACTTCCTTCCTACATTACGCGTAGGAGGTAATTGGGATTGGACGCGTTCTGATGTTCGGGGGTTTGGTACAATAATAATCGGTGGTATCCAGGTTCCAAGTATTGCAACCACAAGTCAATCGAGAAATTATCAATGGAATGTTAGTACTAATTGGACGTTATTTAATGGTCTCTCTAATATTGCAACACTATCACAAAGTAAAAATGATCTTGAATCTGCAGAGTATTCATTGGATAGATTGAAACAAGATATCGTCTTTCAAACTACAAGTTTATATTATGATGTAATTAATACACAGAAATTGTTAAAAGTAAAAGTAGATAATCTTAAGTGGAATGAAAGGAATCTCGAAATTATTAAAGAAAGAAATAAACTTGGAGCAGCAACTCTTGCAGATGTTTATCAGCAGGAAGTAGCGACCGGTAACGCTGAGCTTGATCTTATCAGAACTATAAACCAGCTAGAGCTTGCAAAAAATAATCTGCTGTTTTATTTAGGTTTGGATGTTTTAGAAGAGTTCATCTTCGCTGATGAAATTTCAGAAGAAGAAATGAACGCACTTAATACCGATTTATCAGAAGAGTACGATAAAATAACAGAGTATGTTAGCGATGCAATGAAAAACCGCCTTGATTATAAAAGCTCGCTGCTTAATCTTGAAAGTGCAAAAAATGGTGTTACAATTGCTCAATCCGGACACTGGCCGAGTTTAAGAGCAACCGGTTTTTATACGTGGCGTGGAAATAGTATCTCAGATATAGATAATTCTAAAACCCTTTCTTTGGGACTTTCACTTAACTTCCCGATTTTTCAAGGATGGTCGGTTACTAACCGTGTTCAATTTGCAACAGTTGATTTGAAAAATAGGGAAATTGAAGTGAGTGATCTCGAGAGAGATATTAAAAGACAGCTTCAAACTACATTTCTGGATCTTCAAGCTGCTCATAAAGGATTGAAAGTTAGCGAAAGCAATGTTGCTTTTGCGGAGGAAAATTTAAAAATAGAGCAGGAAAGATATTCGCTTGGCTCTGGGAAACTTTTAGATGTGCTTATTGCAAATTCTAATTATACTACAGCTTTAACCAATTTAATAAATGCACAATATGCTTACATAGTTTTAAGCGAACAATTGAAATATTACATTGGAATTTTAGATTACTCAAAGTATGAATAATTTTTAATCAATAGGAGAATAAGCCGATGGCTAAATCAAATAAAAAATCAAAGAAGAAACTATTTATTTTCGGTGGACTTGGATTGCTGCTAATTATTTTTGTCATTATCGCCATTGTTGGAGGAGGTAAAGAAGATATAATATTGGTGCAGACCGAGAAAGTTGAAAAGAGAGATATTACCCAAATTGTAACTGCAACAGGAACGATAGACCCGGAATTTAAAGTGCTAATTACTCCGGAAGTAACCGGCGAAATAATTGAATTGCCGGTTAAAGAAGGAGATCATGTTAACAAAGGGGATTTATTGATTAGGATAAAAGGTGATCAATATCAAGCTCAAAAAGATAGGTTGGAGGCAACGCTAAAATCCTCAGAAGCAACTTTAAAAATAAGAGAAGCCGAACTGAACAGACTGACGCTTGAATTTAAGAGAGTTAAGGAATTACACAAAAAAACTTTAGTAAGTGATTCCGAATTAGAAACCGCCGAAAGCAATTATTTAAGTGCTGAAGCTTCCTACGAACAAGCTCAGGCAAATGTACTTCAAAGTAAAGCATCATTAAGAGAAGTACTTGAGACTCTTTACAAAACTACAATTTTTTCACCATTAACAGGAACAGTTACACAATTAAATGTTGAATTAAGTGAGAGAGTACTTGGAAGCGGATTTACCCAGGGTACAAATATTATGACTGTTGCAAACTTGAACAATATGGAAGCAGTTGTGGAAGTTGATGAAAATGATGTTGTTGCTGTCTCCATTGGAGATACCGCTATAATAAAAATAGATGCATTCAGAGATCGTGAATTTAAAGGAATTGTTACTGAAATTGGAAACAGTGCTAAATCAACAGGCGTTGGCAGCCAGGATCAAGTTGTAAACTTTGAAGTTAAGATTAAACTTAACGAGTTAGAAGAAAATCTAAGACCGGGAATGTCCTGCAACGCCGATATAGAAACTGAAACAGTGTATGATGTAATAAGTGTGCCCATTCAAAGTGTAACTGCAAGAGTAGATTTTAAAAAGTTTGAGAAAAACGGCGATAATGAAAATCAGGATGAGAAAAGAGAAAAAATGAAAAATAAAAAAGAAAAGAGAAAAAAACCAAAAGAAGTTGTGTTCATAGTAAAAGAAGGTACAACAAAAATGGTTGAAGTAACTGCCGGTATAAGCGATGATAATTACCTTGAAATCAAGGAGGGCTTAGAAGGTGGGGAAGATGTTGTTTCAGGCAGCTATAAAGCGATTTCAAGAGAGCTTGAAGAGGGTTCTAAGGTTAGGGTTGAAGATAAAGATAAAACTTCAAGACGAAATAAAAATTAGTGGAATATCAAATGAATATTATTAATATTGAACACATATCTAAAGTTTATCAGGTTGGGTCCGAAGAGGTTCATGCTCTTAAAGATATTTCTCTTAGAATAGATAAAAATGAATATGTTGCTATTATGGGCCCGTCAGGTTCCGGTAAATCTACACTTATGAATATGCTGGGTTGTTTGGATACACCGACATCCGGAATTTATGATTTTACAGGAAAGAATGTGAGCACAATGACCGATAATGAACTGGCGAAAATTAGAAACAAGGAGATTGGTTTTGTCTTCCAGACATTTAATCTCCTTCCGCGTTCCGATGCACATCATAATGTAGAATTGCCTTTGATATATGCTGGTCTCCCATACGCTGTAAGGAGGGAGAAAGCAAAACAAGCTCTTATTGATGTTGGTCTTGGAGATAGAATACATCATAAACCCAGTGAACTCTCCGGCGGACAAAGTCAGAGGGTAGCAATTGCACGTGCACTTGTATCAAATCCTTCAATCATTTTAGCTGATGAACCAACGGGAAACCTTGATTCTAAAACCGGTGAGGAGATCATGCAGCTTTTTGAAGTTATTCACAAAAAAGGAAATACAATTATTATTGTTACTCACGAAGAATATATTGCGGAACATGCGAATAGAATTATTAGATTAAAAGATGGATTAATTGAGAGTGATGAAATAGTTAATAATGGGAAGATGCAGAATTTTGGTTCTTCGGAGGAATAGAGGATTTAGTGGAAGTCTCATTAATTTTTAGGGTATATGGTATAAGGGTATAAAGGGATAAAGGTATACGGTTATATTGTAAATAATATTATGAGGATGTAAGGACAAATGTTAAATGAGGAATATAATTCCTTTACGAAAGATGCGATGCAGGAAAATTTTATAGTAAATGAACCACGCGAATTTTACCATGGGAATAAAGATTTTACTTCTTTAAAAGCATGGATTAAATGTCGGGAAGTAAAATTATTCTTTTATAAGCAAATTATACCCTTGTTACCAAAAGAGGAAAAATTTAATTTAGATATTCAAATAAGAAAAGCATCTGTTAGTATTACAGCGAATATTTCTGAAGCCTGCCTGCGCAGGCAGGGATATGGACGGTATCATTATAAAGAAGGTGTTCAGTTTTACCTGCCCGTCCGGTCAGGCGGGTAGAATTTTCAGGGGTTTATTATATGAATTAAAAGACCACCTGTTAAGCTGCAATGATTTTGGTTATATTAAGGGCGAGTTGATGCAGGAAGGTGAAAACTTAATTGAATCAGCGAAAATAATATTAAATGGCTATATAAACTTTGTGAAAAGTAAAATTGAAAGGATATAAAGGTATACGGTATATGGTATATGAATGTTGTCATCTCCCCTCTATTCCTTATACCTATATATCTTATCCTCAATAATCGTTAAGGATGAAATAAACAATGAGAAATATATTATTTGAATTGAAAGAAGGAATGTTCATTGCCTTGAGGGCAATAAGGGCGAATAAAATTCGTTCGGCTCTAACTATGTTAGGAATTATTATAGGTGTTACTGTAGTAGTTCTTATGTCCACAGCGATTAAGGGTATAGATAATTCTTTCCAGAAAGGTATTAGTGCTCTTGGCTCCGATGTACTATACATTAGTAAATGGGCCTGGTTCTCAAACGTAGAATGGTGGAAGATGAGAAACCGCCGGAATATTGATATGGAAGATTTTGAGAAGTTCAAAAGAAATGCAAAACTTCCTTTAGCTGTAGCTCCTTCCATTAGTTCCAGACAAACAGTAAAGTTTGGAGATAGAAGAGTTGACAATGTTTTTCTACATGGTTCAAATGTTGATTATGTTAAAACTACTAACTTTACTTTCGACCAGGGTAGATTTTATAGTGAAGTGGAAAGTAACTCTTCCAGGCAAGTAGTAATATTAGGCAGTGAAATAGCTACAGAACTATTCCCACGTGGAGATGCAATTGATAAAACTGTTAAGGTTGGTAGTAAAAACTATAAAGTAATTGGTGTTTTGGTAGAGCAAGGAAGTTTTATGCTAGGTCCCTGGAATCCCGATAACAGGGTATATGTACCTATCGGAACCATCTTTAAAAATTTTAAATTAATGCATAGAAGTACTGTAACTATTGATGTTCGTGCTAAAAGCCCTGCTTTAGTTGAGGATACAAAAATTGAGGCGGAGGGAATAATGAGAAAAATAAGGGGGCTTAAATATGATGAACCTAATGATTTTTCTGTTAACCAGCAAGATGCGTTAGTAGATAGTTACAATTCTGTGGTGGGTGTTATACAAATTGCCGGACTACTTATTACAGGGCTCTCACTTTTTGTTGGTGCAATTGGAATTATGAACATCATGTTCGTTTCTGTTAGAGAGAGAACGAGAGAAATAGGAATAAGAAAAGCAATTGGTGCTAAACGCAGAACAATTCTTGCGCAGTTTTTAATGGAAGCATCAGCAATTTGTCTTGCCGGCGGGTTTATCGGGCTTATATTAGCGGTGCTGCTAAGTATGATGGTTAATCAGTTCATCCCAACTTCTGTACAGGTTGATGCGGTTATAATTGCTATCGGAGTATCATTAATGACAGGAATCCTCTCTGGAATTGCGCCGGCTTATACGGCTGCTAAGATGGATCCTGTTGATGCATTGAGGTATGAGTAAATGAAGATAATACAAATATTAAAAGTTGCACTGAACTCAATTGTTGCTAACAAACTCAGAACTGCACTAACGATGTTAGGAGTAGTTGTGGGTATCTTTTCAATCATCGTAATAATGACTATCATTACTATGCTGCAAAAAAGTATTGATAGCGGGTTAGCTGTCCTTAGCAAGGATACTTTTCAAATCCAGAAATGGGATAATACAATAGGCAGGGGACATGGGCGTGATAGAAGATGGAGAAACAGAAAAGATATTACCATTTTAGAAGCAATGAGATTGAGAGATGCACTTACAGATGCTAAATATGTTGGCGCTGAACAGTGGAAGTTTGGTAAAATGATTAAGTTTGGAAGTAAGGAAACCAATCCCAACATAAACGTTGCCGGAGTTACTACTGATGCTATGCGTACAAATGATTGGAATGTAGACTACGGAAGGGACTTTAGGGAACCTGATATTCAGCGCTCTTCTAACGTATGTATTTTAGGAGTTGCTATCGTAGAAAAACTCTTCCCAAATCTAAATCCCGTAAATCAAACTGTTAAAGTTGATGGAAAACCGTTTCGTGTAATTGGTGTACTTGATGAACAACCATCTATGTTCGGGCAAAGCAACGATGATTTTGTAATGATACCAATTACTAAATGGCAATCTATGTATGGCAAGTACGGGCGAAGCGTTAACATTACGGTAATGGCAAAAAGTAAAGGTGATTATCAGGATTTGATTGAATCTGCAATAGGACACTTCAGAACGATAAGAAAAGTAGAGCCGGGTGAAGATAATGATTTTTATATCTTCAGTAATGAAACTATGATGGCTCAGGTAAATGATATTACCGGTCCGATAAAAATTGGAGCATTAGCAGTATCACTTATAGCACTTTTAGCCGCAGGTGTTGGCATTATGAATATTATGCTGGTCTCCGTAACTGAAAGAACAAGAGAGATTGGAATTCGAAAAGCCGTCGGTGCACAAAAGAAGCATATACTTTTGCAATTTTTAATGGAAGCAATTACACTCTGTTTCCTTGGAGGAATAATTGGTATAGCTATGGGCATAGGTATAGGAAATTTAGCCGGAGGTTTTCTTAATGCTGAAACCGCAGTTCCGGTTGATTGGGTTCTCATCGGTATTTCAATGTGTGTTATGATTGGTGTTATCTTTGGAACATATCCTGCATACAAGGCAGCCAATCTTGATCCCATTGAAGCTTTACGTTATGAGTAAAAAAAAACTACTACTGAAAAGGGCAGAGGTGATTCCTAATTTTCAGATTTTCACGTAATTATACTTTGTAGGACGAAGGACTACAAGAAAATCAGAATGTCTACTACAAAAATTATTCTCTATTTAATTTAATTTCCTTTAGTTAATAATTTATCTTAATGTATTGATTAAATTATACTTTTAATGTTCGAAGGGAAGGTATGCTGAGTAATTGGAAAATGTTAGCCTCCTATGAAATGCAGTTTCCTCTAAACCCGTGTATTCCCCCAATATACGGGTAATTCGGTATAACCACTCCCTTCGGCTTTTTTTTGCATTTCTAATATAACATCACATCAACCGTTTTATATAACATCTATCATTTAAAAGCTTGCTATATTGTAGTATTAAAAATGCGAATAAAAAATATAAAGGATACAATAATGGCTGAATGTTCTTTCAAATTTAATATCAATTCAAGTCCAGCTGAGATAATTAATAATGTAAAAACAAAAATTGAAAACGAGGGCGGAAGTTTTACAGGTGATGAGAACGAAGGGAATTTTAAATTACCCACACCAGTCGGTTCCATTGAGGGAAATTACTCTGTTAGTGACAATGAATTGAAAATTGATATTACAAAAAAACCTATGATGCTTCCTTGCAGTATGATTGAATCGGAATTGGAAAAACGATTGAAGTAAATATTTTTGGCTGTTTCACCTATGGGGTTGCCGCTTTCTGTCTTAGTTCTCACAACATGATCCCTCCGGGAAACACAGGATTATTCTGAAGGAATGCCTTCGGCATCTCTCGTCCGGCAGCTCGTCCCGGAAGACGGAGTCCTTACGGACCGCCGGATTCAAGATGAATCCTTTATAACAATGATGAACCTATTATAATCTTATCCCCTTTCTTTAATCATTAACTCGTATTCGCTATGAGTACCAATCCAAATCCAAATAAAGTCTTCAACATCTTCAACTGCAAGTGCCCTATGAGCTATTCCAACTTGAACTGACCAAAATTTCTCCACTTTTTTAAAATGAAGAGAAGGATGCAAAGGATTTGCCTTGAGTAGAGCAAAGTTTTTCTTTGATACCTTTTGAATGGGATCGGGAAGATTCTCAAACATTTCCAGAAACGATCTGTTGTTAGATGCATTCTAGAGTTCCTTTAATTTTCCTTTCACTTTTTCATCATCAGCTTCCCCGGCTAAAAAATCCAATTTTCCCGATTCTGAATCTGTCTTAATCTGTCTATCCCATTTTTCCCAATCCCTTTCAGAAAACCACTCTCTTAACCGAACATAGTCTTCTTCCGGGAGAGATTCTATTGAACGCAGGATTTCTTCTACTATTGACATATGTAACACCTTTCTTTTTTATGGTCTAACTAATACCAAACAGGAATAGAGGAACTTACTCTATTCCTAATAAAAATCTGTTATGTTTTTTAATATCTTTTTTCTTTCTGTCAAATAATTAAAGATATAATAACCATAACATAATTATATAGAAAATTAAATTTAACAGCACAAACAAGCAAATATTGATCGCTAAAAAGCAAGTAATAAAAATTATAAAAAAAATAATTAGAAACCGGTTTTCTATCAGGCATTGGAAAAAACTTAAGAATGAGTTTGAAGTCGATCTGGTTTTTTATGGGGAGTGGGTTATGAAACCTAATTCCTTAAGCTCGGTTTAAAACTTTCTAACTCAATATTCTTTATTATTTTATAATGCTTAGTATTTCCAGTTAATAATATTACACCATTTGAAATTGCAGTTGAAGCAATTAGAGCATCAGCTACAACAAGCGAATTTCTTAAATAATGTTGTTCGACTAAAAACATTGCTTTCGCAGAAATATCTTCATTAATATATAAAACTTTGGCATTCCATTTTCTTAAAGCTGATCTTAATAAAGTAAGTTCCCGTTTGTTTCTCATACCTTGTACTAATTCCATATATGTTATAACAGAAATAAAGAAACCATTTAGCTTCTCTATAACTTTGTTAGCTTTGGAATTTCCACGCATATACCAAATTAAAACATCAGTATCTATCATTGTCATTGGAATCGTTCCTTTCTAATTTTACGAACATAAGAAGGCACATCTTTTAAATCTGATCGATCTTTCCAAATACCAAATAGTTCTTTGGTGTTTTGAAGATTCTTTTTCGATTCTTTTATAGGTACCAATTTTGCGAAAGGTTTCCCCCGAAATGTTATAATGACTTCTTCACCACGTGAAACCGATTCAAGAAGTTCTTTTGTATGGAATCTAAGTTCCTTAGCCGTAGAATACATAAATTTACTCCTTTTATTAGTTTATACTTCGTAATATAAACTATTGAGAAATAAAAGGCAATACAAAATTCAGTATATAACTAATACTTAACAGGATTATAGGGCTCTCTTCTAATTCTGTTAAAAATCTCTCTCGTTTTATAAATTTTTTTTATTAAAATTCTCTTTTTTTATTTACGGATATTATTCATTGAAGAAATTTATTTGTATCCAACCCTTCTAAGCATATCAGGATCAATCACTCTGGGTCTTCATCTTGAGTGCAAGAATCGCAACCGCAATCTTCGTAAATATCTTCATATCCGTAATCAATTGTTAGTTCCTCACCTTTCTTAATATTTCTGTATGCGATGATCATTAAACCATCATTATCATTCTCTACCACATCACAATTAAAATTACAATCGTGGTTTATATATTTTATTCGAGCAGACATTGAAGTATCGATATAGCAATCATCTCCGTTCCAAAAAATGTAAACATTGTTGTTCTCTTCTTCACGTCTTTCGCACTCATCACCATTGATAACATCCCCTTCAATATCGAGAATTTTATTGCCCTTCAGTATGTCAGTCGAAACAAAAATTCCTTTGCCGTGAATCCCGGATTTTTTAACAACAATATATTTAGTATAATCTTTAGAGTTATTCATCTATTACTTTAATTGGTTACTGTTAAAAATTACTATAACTATAATTATTTATTAATAAACAACAGTGCATTGAAAGGGAAAGAGTTGTTGGTTTCAAATTTAAATCTGGAAAAAATACTATGGCAACAAAATTGCCGCTGAAATCACTGTTGTCCACAATCCATTTTTATCTCCCTTTGCCGATTGAGTAATATTAAAGGATTTAACTATTTTGCCAGACATTTTATAAACATCTTCTCTTTCATTCCAATCTTTATCAGGATCAAAATCAACACCCAAAGTCGTCGCTAACATTGTAGCTGCCAGATCTTCTGCATATTCGCCGGCAATTTTTGCGGATTCTCCATGGGGGTGGTGTTCGGATAAATAACCATAGGCACTTTTATTTGTTGGAAGTGCAACACCTATGGATGCAGCTATCATTCTGTTTGGTTCATTTGTTGAATTTCGTGCCATCACGGCATGTATTATTTGTCCCGGTTGTATTTCTTTTAATCCTTCTTTAACAGGAACCGTTTTACAATTAACCGGATAAATACTGCTTACAGTAACAAGATTACACATTTCAATATGCGCATTCCGTAGTGCAAGCTCAAAAGATGTTAAATATTCTTTGCTTTTACCTACACCCTTTGTAAAGAATATTTTTTTAGGTAAATACAATATTTAAACTCCGTAATAAATTTTTAATTGGAATTTTTCCTTCCGTGAATAATTATAATAATTATTTAATTCAAGTTGACCGTCTAATAATTGATAAATGAAAAATCGTTTTAACGGTTTTCAATATCAACCGGTTAACTTAAGTTACTTAAGTAATTTAATAAACTTCCTTTTACCTACCTTCAGGATCATATTGTTTTCAACTTTTATCTTCTCACCAATGTTGTTTATTTTATTACTGTTTATTGCAACACCACCCTGGGAAACCAATCTCTTCGCCTCTCCTTTTGATGCAGCAAACTTTACTTTTAGAATTAAATCCAGAATGCCAATTTCCCTTTCCTCAATTTTAAGTTCTGGAATATCATCCGGTGCTTCCTTGTTAATAAAAACTTTATCAAACTCTTCTTCTGCCTGTTTCGCCGCATCGGAGTTGTGATACATAGTTATAAAAGTTCTTGCCAATCTTCTTTTTAAATCTCTCGGATTTACATTTGAATCATTTAATTGTTTTTTAATATTTGCCAGTTCATCTTTTGGTACATCGGTCGCCAATATGTAATACAAATAAATAATATCATCGGGAATTGAAAGTGTTCTTCCATATATTTCTTTCGGTGAATCTGAAATACCAATGTAATTATCATAGGACTTGCTCATTTTTTCAACACCATCAGTTCCAGGTATTAACGGCATGGTTAATATGCATTGCGGTTCAATTCCATATTCGCGTTGTATATCACGTCCTACAAGTAAATTAAATTTTTGGTCTGTTCCGCCTAATTCAACATCACTTTTAATTGCAACAGAATCCATTGCCTGTGCAAGCGGATAAAGAAATTCGTGAATGCCGATTGGCTTTCCGGATTTAAATCTCTTTGTAAAATCATCTCTTTCAATCATACGTGCAACGGTATATTTGGAAGCAAGTTTTATTACTTCTTCAAAACTCATTTTGCTCAACCACTCTGAATTATATACCATTTTAGTTTTTTCTCTATCAAGAATTTTAGTTGCCTGGTTAAAATAACTTTCACCGTTTAGTTTGGTTTCCTCTAATGTTAAAGCAGGTCTGGTAACGTTTCTTCCCGAAGGATCGCCTATCATTCCTGTAAAATCACCAACTATTAATATTGCCTGATGACCGAGTGTCTGAAAATGTGCAAGCTTTCTCAATACTACTGAATGCCCGATATGTAAATCAGGTCTGCTTGGATCGCAGCCAAGTTTTATATTTAACGGCTTTCCATCTTTTAATGATTTTTCTAATTTTTTAACAAGTTCCTCTTCAGGAAGAATCTCAACTGCACCATGTTTAATTAGATCCATTTGTTCGTTAATGGACGGAAATTTAAATCTATTCATTTATTAAATAATTACTTTAGATAGTTAAAAATACCATACTGGTGGATGATTATATGTTTGTATGAATGTATGAATGTATGAATGTATGAATGCTCATATACCATAATTCTCAATTATTTCT
The DNA here is from genome assembly GCA_022562275.1 of Bacteroidota bacterium. Taxonomy (GTDB): domain Bacteria; phylum Bacteroidota; class Ignavibacteria; order Ignavibacteriales; family Ignavibacteriaceae; genus BMS3ABIN03. The sequence continues at coordinate 12,402 of JADFPP010000007.1, read as the reverse complement.
CTTAATGTGTAGTCATTCTTCCATTCGTCTTTTTCTTTCAATTTTAAAATGTAGGTTCAATTCAATTTAATAAGCTTATTATCAATTGAATAATGGAGTTTATCGTATTCTTTAAACCAGGCAATATCAATCTCTCCTGAGTTATTTAATGCAAATATTTGTGAGTAATTCTCACCTAAGGAACCAAGAGCAATTGATAAATATTGAATATTTTCTTTGAGCGATCGTCTGCAATATCCTTCACTAATATTTGATGAGACAGAAAAAATAGAATCTTCAATTCGAGCTTTAATTTTAAATGATAAATTAACTAAAGTTTTTAATTTTTCTCTCACAAAAGCGAAAAGTTCTATTGCTTCTTTCCAAACTTCAAGTTTTCTGAAACCTCTATTAATATTTTTGTTTTGTTCTAATAATTCTTTTAATTGAATTTTCATCTTACCTTAATAAATTATTTTGTATTGAATTATTTAGTCACTCATACAACCATACACTAATACAACCATACATTTTTAGTATTTAACTTTTCTTTCCTGATCTCTTTCAAAATCTCTTTTTGCAATATCTCTACGTTTATCGTAAACTTTTTTGCCTTTAGCAAGTGCTAGTTCTACTTTAACTTTTCCTTTTTTAAAATATAATCTAAGCGGAATTAAAGTTAATCCTTTATCCTTTGTTTTGGCTATGAGCTTTCTTATTTCGCTTTTATTCAAAAGTAGTTTTCTTTCTCTTTTCGGATCATGATTATTACTGTTACCATGGGTATATTCACTGATATGAAGATTTACCAGCCATACTTCACCATTAGAAAACTTTGCATAACTATCAACAATAGTGGCCTTTCCCTGTCGGAGAGATTTTACCTCTGTTCCTACTAAAACTATACCTGCTTCATAAGTTTGAATAATACTATATTCATATCTTGCTTTGCGGTTAACTGTAATATTTTTTTTTGCTTTCTTTTCTATCATTATTACAAAAAATCAAATGTAAAAATCATTCTTATTGAGATAAAATGCAAGAATGTAAAATTGAATGGATGATTAATAAAATATACTGCTTGTAGTTCTGAACTTAATCCTGTAATGCTACTTATTAGATTTTAAATCAACAGGTCTTATTTTTGAATCTATCTCTATTCCAATTTCTGTAACTAACTCCGGCAGCATCTCAATGTCTTCAATTGTTGTACGAAAGTTTACAATGCATGCTCTTAACACAAACTTCTCTTCTATCACAGCATTTGAAACAAAAGCCTCACCACCTTCATTTAATTGATGAAGCAGCTTTTCGTTTAGATCATTTAGATAGCTGCTAACCTTATTGCTATTTGCATCAATATCAGGAGGTATGAACCGGAAAGTTGTTATGCTTAAGCTTTGTGAGAGTACTTCTAAATTTGGGTTCGAATCCAAAATTTTATAAAGATGTTTCGATAAATTTATATCATCAGCGATCATTTTTTTATATCCATCAACTCCAGCCTGCTTCAAACTCAACCATACTTTCAAGGCTCTGAATCCCCGGGAGTTTTGAAAACCGAATTCATAATAATTAATTGAAGATCCCTCTTCTTCAGTTATAAAATTGTAGTATGCCGGATGATAACTAAAAGCATCAATTAGAAATGAAGGATTTTGGACAAGTATACAACCAGCTTCTAATGGTACATACAACCATTTATGCGGATCAAGTGCAATAGAATCAGCAAATTTTAATGCTTTCAAATCATCCGGTGCATCCGGTATTGCAGCTGCAAAAGCTCCGTATGCACCATCCACGTGTAACCATAAATCATTCTCTTTACAAATCTCATACATTTTATTTAATGGGTCTATTGCGCCGGTACTGACTGTTCCCGCATTTCCCACAACCATAAATGGATGCTGCCCATTTTCCTTATCAGCTTTAATCTTAGATTCAAGTTCATCAATTAAAATTTTCTGTTTTTCATCTACTGAAATCCAACGAATAGAATCAGTGCCTAATCCAAACAGGTCCACTGCTTTTTGAATCCAGGTATGAGTTTCCTTTGATGCATAAACCAAAAGGGAATGTGCTTTACTCCCGGCTAATCCTTCCTTTCTGATATCCCATTTAGCTTTAGCTTTTCGCGCTGTTAAAAAACCGATAAAATTTGCCATATTACCACCGCTTACCATCAACCCACCGCAATCGGTTCGATACCCAATCATTTCTGCAATCCATCGTATTGTTTGTGCCTCAATTTCGGTTGCAACAGGTGAAAGATTCCATGCACCGACATTTGGATTTACAGATGCTGCCAGTAAATCCCCCAATGCTCCTATTGGTGCGGCGGAAGATGTTATATATCCCCAAAATTTTGGATGACCATTAAATGTTGTGTACTTGAATAATAAATCAGCAGCTTGTTCAAGAATTTTTTCTGTTGATTCTCCTCTATTCGGCAAACTTTGAATTCCAATTATCTTTTGCAATTCATCGCGGGTTATTTCCGGTGAAACAGGTTTTGATGGTAATGAATCCAGGAAGCTTGCTATTCTATCAACAACTTTGTATCCCGCTTTCCTAAAGTCATCAGGTGATAATTCGACCGGTGAGGTTCTTTCATTATTAAATTCAGGCATTAAACTTTCTCCTGGTAATTATAAGATTCCAAAGGGAATTCTGTTTTGTATATATTAATTTATTTATAAATAATCTCGATAATAACTAATATCAAAATAATAAATAATTCAGAATCACTTAATTCTTGAAAGCTTAAATATGGTATAGATGTGATGAGCCTCGTGCAAAAGAAAAAATTCTATCCATTGAACAACATTCATTTTACCAAACTTTTGATGAGTTCCTGTTTTTTCAAGGTCTGCATCTTTTAACTCTTCTAAATAATCAATTACTTTAAGCCTAAATGCATATAGCCTACCTAGTAGCTCTTCCTTACTCAATTTTATGCAATTATTAAATTCATGGTCTTCATCGGGATTATATCTTTTAAAGATTATTTCATTTCCTTTCAGTATTAATTCCATTCTGTTAAGAAATATTTTATGGTAATATGCTATGTGCGCAATATTATCCTTGATTGACCATTTATTTTCTGCAGGCCGCTTATTAATTAAAGCATTATCCATATCTTTTATTAACTCGCAAATAACGAGATGCTGGTTTTTTAGTCTATCGGTGATGGAGGAATGTATTATCATTTTATTATTAAAAATATTGTTGGATGAATTTATCACCAAGTATTATTCCGTAGGTAAAAACATTTTCTATTCCATCCTTTGCTGCTTTAGTAAAATCCACTCCAAGATTTTTTAAGTTTTCTTCCGGTTTAATCCAATAAACTTTGCTGCTGCTTACTTCATCATTAATAGGTACATCTGAGAAAAAATCTTTATAAATATCTCCCGGTTCGGTGGCAATAGCAATAATATTTTTGTATCCTTCTTCAGCCAGCGGTTCAGTTGGAATTGTACAGGTATAAGTTCCATCGATATATGGTTTACCGTTTATTGTTGCGGGAATGTGCCATGCGTGCAGCATTCTTGTTGTGGCATAAGCAACTTGCTTATAATTGTCTGCCGTTAGTTTTAATTTTTTATTTTCAGATTGCGTATCGAAGATGTGCAGCTCGAGGTTTTCATCTTTCCAATCGCTTATGTGCCTGGCTCCATTAATAAGTAATTTCCTTCCAAGCGTAACGGCTGCATTTCCTTGTGTTAAATTTTTTGCTACTGAATTATTAACATAACTGCACACAACCAATAATCTGGATAATTCATTATTCTTTAATTTTTCAATTACTAACGGTGAGTATATTTCAATACCATGCAATATAACATTACTCATACTGTTTCCCGGCTTACTCAGGATATCGTTGCTCTCATCCCATTTTCCCAAGTCCTGTTTTCTTAATTCACCCATAGCAGCATAAGTAGTTGATATTGTTGATGATGAAGTACTTGCATATGTGTCAGCTTTTAAACCGGCTTCTTCAAACGCATTTAATACGCCTTGAACAAATACCCCTTTAAGAGTGCCCGACATACAGGCGATTGCAAAATTTTCCATAAACTTAAATGAAAAAATAATTAGGAATTAAAGTGAGAAACAAAGCTTTAACTTAAAATAAGAATTTATATTTAGAATGGAGTGTGAATATAACTTATTTATCAGTCAAGTCTATCTGGATGATTTGTTCACTTCTTAAAAAATATTTTATAAAGGAAGCAATGTACCGGTTTTCATCAGACTTTATTGTCCATAATTTCAACATCAGCCAATTGCTTTATGACCCAACTTTTTTTGTACAAGCCTATCAGATTCAAATTCATACCGATAGATAAAAAACGAGCATTAAGTTTTTGTTTAAAACGTATTGCGGGACGATTGAAATAATCTGAACAACTGTACAAAATATCAAACCCCATTAAATTTAAAGCGTAGTAACTTTTATACCTTAGATATGGTGCAAGATTCCGACCACGAAAGTTATAATGAGTTTGCGCATCATAAAGATAAGCTTCGCGTTGTTTTAACGTTCGGCTGCTTAGTTTATAATGATGGATTTCATTTGGGTTGCACCATGTAAAAGCTGCAATACTTCCATCTGTTTTTAGAGCAAAGCATTTATGTCCTTGTTTAATTCTTTTTTGCAATGTTTCTTTACGGATGCTTCTACCATCGAATCTATCTAACGCAGGCATATCCTGTAATCCTAACTCGGTGAATTCAAAGTTGTTGTAATTTTTTTCTGTTTCAAAATCAACAACTCCAAATAAACCTTCCTGCACTAAATAGTATGGCTCTATAACAAAACCAGCTAATTTAAGTAACTGTAAAATTTTTTGGATTAAAAGACCGTTTGTAATGTAATCTGGAAATCTATTTATATGCCTTCTGATTATACTCACCATGGTGGGATAATATCCTGGTTTTTCTTTGCTGATGATCTCAATTCCGGATTAACAATTCACGTGCTTCCTTCATAGTAAATGGTCTGCGTCCAAGAGTTTCAGCAATCTGTAATGTTCTTATCACAAGATCACGATTAGTAGCTAATTTAGTTCGCTCTTCATTATACCATATATTATCTTCCAACCCCACGCGTACTCCGCCGCCCTCAATCAGTGACATCGCATTAGTTTTAAGTTGAGCGTTACCAAAACCCCGCCTGCAGACCAAGTTGCTTCTGAGGGTAGTTCTTTAACCATTAACCCCAGACTTAGCATATTTGCCTGAGCACATGCTATATTCCCAAGAATTAAATTAAAATAATATGGCGGTTTGATCATCTTTTTACGAATCAGGTAATGTGCGTAATTAATCATTCCCAGATCAAATGCTTCTAATTCAGGTTTAATATTACGCTCAAGCATTGCTTTTGCTAAATCCTGGATCATTTGCGGGCTGTTAACACTGGCTTGCTGATTAAAATTCAATGAACTTAAAGTCAGGCTGCCAAAGTCGGGTTTTAGATTGCCTTGCAGATCTAATGCCTCTGATCGTTTATTGAATTCAAAAAAATCCCGTCCGCTAAGTGAAACACAAATTACAAGATCAGGAACAGCTTTTCGTAGTGGTCCAATTATTTCTGCGTACACATCCTTACTGTAAGTAGGCTCACCCGATTCTTTATCGCGGGCATGAATATGAACCATGTTTACACCTAAGTTCACCACTTCCAAAACTTGTTCTACAATTTCATTCGGTTCAATTGGAACATGTCTAGTCATAAGTTTAGTGGGAATCATTCCAGTTGGAGTAAAGTTGAGAATAAATTTGTTATTCATAATATTTTTCTTGAACTCTAATTCGGAATAATGAACAGGTCCGGCACATAAATCATTAGAATATCAGTGCCATTTTCACACTAAAACATAATCTAATTTTTATTTTTCAAAGAATCAATAATTAATTTTTAGAAGCTTGTTAATGTTTCAAAATCGGCTTTATTTCTATATTTTTATTCTAATTTTTTTTACCGAAAAGCTGTATAAAAACTGAAAAACATCAGAGACACATTATTATGAATTTTGATGAAATAATAAATAAGATATTAAATAATCCCGGTTCAGCTTTCTTTTATACACCGTCCTTTTACCCTAAAAGTAATTCATTTCTTTTTTTTAATCCAGAAAAAGTTATCTCAGTTTATAATAAAAATGATTTGAATAAATCCTTAAAACTGGTTGATAAGAATATAGAAAAAGGTTTAACTGGATATTGTTTAATTAATTATGAAGTTGGTTATCTGTTAGAAAAAAGGTTGGAAAAATTTGCACCGGAAGATGAACTAAAGTTAATGCAGTTTTTCTTTTTTAAGGAGAATAATGTTAAAAAAATAAAATCATCTCAAATTGATTTTGGTAAAATTAGTACCGAATTATATTCTGTATCTGGATTTGAGCTTAATACGTCACGTAAAAAATTTTTTAACGATATTCAGAAAATAAAAAATTATATCTCTGAAGGTGATACTTACCAGGTTAACTACACAGTTAAAGGAAAATTTAATTTCTCAGGATCATATACATCATTATTCAAGAATCTTATTTTCAATCAATCGGCGGAATATTCTTCTTTTATTAACAACAATGAAAATATTATTATTTCACTATCGCCGGAACTTTTCTTTCGGATAAAGAGAAATAAAATAACCGCAAAGCCGATGAAGGGAACTTTAAGCAGGAGTAAAGATCTCAAATCAGATGCTATTAAAGAATATGAACTTCTTCACAGTGAAAAGGACCGTGCTGAAAACCTTATGATTGTGGATTTGCTGAGAAACGATTTAGGAAGGATATGCCAATATGGGTCGGTACGGGTAAATGAATTATTCAGAATAGAAAAGTATGAATCTTTATTTCAGATGATAAGCAAAGTTGAAGGAAAATTAAAGAAGGATGTTTCTTTAAGTGCAATAATAAAAAATATATTTCCCTGCGGCTCGATAACCGGGGCACCCAAAATTAGAACGATGGAGATAATAAAAGAAATTGAAGATGAACAGAGAGGAATCTATACAGGTGTTGTTGGTATGATGAGTAAAAAGTCTTCGGTATTTAATGTCGCAATAAGAACAGTAGTTATTGATAAAAAATCCGGCAAGGGAGAAGTGGGCTTGGGAAGCGGTATTGTATGGGATAGTGAACCGGCAAAAGAATACAATGAGACTCTGTTAAAAAGTAGATTTCTTACTTCACCCGTAAAACCATTCGAGTTAATTGAAACAATGCTGGCTGAAGATGGAGAAATCTTTTTTATGAACCAGCACTTAAAAAGATTGAATAAATCTGCACAATTTTTCTTGTTTAATTTTGATGAAAATGAAATCCGGAAATCATTAAGTAATGCATTAAAGAAAAAATATCTTACCGGAAAATATAAAATAAGATTAACATTGAATAAGTGGGGAAGACTGAACTTCGATTATTCTTCTCTTACATCTTTGCCTCATGCAGTTAAAATAATTGTATCAAAAAAATCAACCAGTTCAGAAAGTAAATTTCAGAATTTCAAAACTACAAACAGAGAACTTTATAATTCGGAGTATAAAAAATATTATAATGATGGATTTTTTGATGTTATATTTTTTAATGAAAGAGAAGAGTTAGCTGAAGGAAGTATTACGAATATTTTTGTTAAAAGCGGTGATGTATGGTTAACTCCACAACTATCCTGCGGTATTTTACCCGGAATTTATAGAACCCATTTTATTTTATCCCGAACTGATGTTAGAGAATCAATAATAACATTAAATGACCTAATGAATGCAAATGATGTTATATTAACAAATTCAGTACACGGTGTAGTTAAAGTTCATAAACTTTATTACGGGAACGAATTTGTTGAATTTTTTTAAATATAATAATGCACGGTAAATTTAATATTTACCCACAATCATAATTCCACTGACGCCAATTGTAAACAAAACTTTACCGAACAAGCAAGCATTAGCTGAGTTGAATAAAATCTATTTTTTATCAGAAATCCTTTACATCACAGCAAAAAGTTAATCTGTACAAAGGCAGATAGAGTCGTCTCATTGGACAAATTTTCAATCCCCGAAGGAATTTGGTAAGCTGCTGCTCCTATAATAATTAATATAGTCTTATTCATACGGTATGTAATTCCCGGTGTGATAATGAAAAGCTCAATATCACTGTAAACCTCGTCAGGTTTAAAACCGACCATTTTCTTGGAAAATAATGTCTGATTGCTGTAAGAAAATTGCACAAACGGATTAATAATCCACTCTTTAAATGATGTGTTGATTGTTAGAGAAATGAATGGATTAACATATCCATCATCGATCGACCTATTCTGAAGTGTTGAATCATTCTCTTGCCAAAAAGAATCAAAATTCATACTCTCATAATTCAAACCCAGGTCAAACCTAACGTTATAGTTTCCTTTGATGTTTACAAACATTCCCAGCCCGAAATTAAACCCGGATACAGCTATCTCATTTTTTATTTGTGATATTCTAAATTCGGTAAAAAAGGAAAAGTTGCGCCAAGCCTTTAAATCAATTCCAAGATTAAGGTTTGTCTGCGGTATGTTCCAGTGAAGATTATTTTTACCGGTTTGAATAGTATTGGTCCCTTCAACTTTGATATTGCCATCAATTGAAGATGCCGTAAAGTAAGATAACCCGGCTAATATTGTTACTTTATTTGTATCTGATTCTGATAAAAATAGGGGAGGAATATGAAGATTTCCTTCTGCGCGCCCACTAATAAATGGGGGAGGAGGTGGTGGCCTGCCTCCGAATCCGAACACAGTAGAAAAAAAGAGGGCTAGAAAAATTATTATTTTTTTAATGATTTTCATTTTGTGCCTCAAAAACAAATTTTATTTATTGTTATTAATTTCATTTCTATAATAATTAGTAAAAAAGATGGAGTTGTCATGGAAATGTCAGGGGATTGTAAAAATATGGCCTTGGGAAACGAAAGTTACTCACAGTATTTTAGTCTGTCCAGATGAAGGATTAAACGTATCTAGATAAAAATTTATTTATTGGAGCTACAATCTAATATCTACCCGAAACATAGGTAATACAAAAGTTGAAGTTGATGGATCCTTTAATTGCGTCTCGAAATAAAATCTTGCACCAAGCCGAACTCCGCTGTTCTCACCGATATTAAAATAAATTCCGGAAGTAAAATTGATAAATCCTGCGGTGCTTTCGCCTCTGAAGTCTTCCGTAATAACTATTCCAGTTGGGAATAATAGCAGAAAGTTATAATATCTTGTATTAGGAGTTTGAGGTCCGAAATCGTAAAGAGTCTGGATGCTGCAGCCTGCGTTAATATACAAATTTACCTGCCAGGATTTATATGCTGTGTTGCAAGTAAAATTCAAAGACCTCCAAATCAGTAAGATTTTTTGAAATTCTTTACTGATATCAGTTTCACAGCGATTCGTTCATTTCCTAAAAACCTGTCTTCCAGCCAGATCTCCATCCGGATTAACGAAGAAGGATCATCTTCTTAGTATCAACATATTCCCTGGTTTTCAATTGATAAAAATATACTCCACTCGGAATATCAATTGCATTCCATTCAACTTCATAAGTGCCGGCTGTAAATTCCTTATCTAAAAGCACAGCTATTTTTTCACCAAGAGTGTTATAAATTTTAAGAGATACGAGAGACCCTTCGACTTCGCTCAGGCTGACAGGAAGTGAAAATTTTATAGTTGTGCTTGGATTAAACGGGTTTGGGTAGTTTTGGTTTAGGATGAAGGAAATGGGATTCTCTGATTGTTTCTCTACACTTACAATAACACTGTCCCATTTACTCTGTGCTATTTCAGCATTAGCTTGAAGGTCGGCAAGATTATTACCAGCTACAATTCCAAATCCAACAACGAGTGTTTCTCCGTTTTGCAAATTATAAGGACCATTGCCTGCAAGTGTTCTATGATTAAGTTCCATTGCAGGAGGAGTAGTTAGTACAGATAAAAAATCATATCCTTCCAACCTGCTGAGTGGTACTTGATCAGTAGATGTGCCGCCATTCAAACCATTAAATGCTATGATGCCATAATAACTTGAATCTATTGCGCCGCCGTTTTCCCAATTATAAATCAAATCCCTGATTTCATCTATCCCACCTCTATTAAGTAAGCGATTATTAAACCCGCCTACATTCCAATCGCAGAAGATTCCAATATATAAATCGGAATAATTATTGCCACTACTATTTAGAAATGAATATTTAATAAAAATAAAATCATCTCCGGTATTCGAATATGTTGTTTGTGTCACTCGCATATTAAAAAATGTGAGATCGCTCATCTGAAAGGTGGAAATTTGATTGAAGTTAGCATCGGAGCTAAAACTGAATGGGACAATGTTATTCATATCTTGAATTTGAGCACCACTTCCAACCATGCCTACTACACCTAATATAGGATCACCGTAAACGAAACCAGCAGTAAAACAAGCAATAACATTTCCTTCAAATATAACTCCACTTGCGGGAGCATCAGGGTCGTTCCCAATCCAGCCATTATCGTAAACTGAAACGAGTAAGCTGCCTGTAAAATGATCGTAGGTTGTTTGTGGATAAATTAAATGCCCCGCAACCAAAAAAAGAATAAAATAATATAAGAATGGAAAAAATGGTTTTAACATAGCACCATCCTATAAAATTATTGAAAAATAAATTTTCAGAAAAGGGACTGAGGAAGTACAGCGGTTCATCCCTCTAATGGGTTATGTTATACTCTACACTTTTGAGGGAATCGAATAAAAAAGGAATAATCTTATGTTAAACAGTAATGCATACTACAACCTTGCTCAAAGTGTAGAATTTATAACTAACTATTAACTTGGGATAATAAATTATTAAAGTCAATATAAATAAGTTTGTTAAAAGCAAGTAATAACTTTTACAACTTTTTTACAATTCTGTTACATTTCTATGACAACACCCATAACAATATTTCACAAATTCTCCTTGTATTTTAATTAACTTACAGGAGGATAAAGTGAAAATCACTATAATACTAGTAGTTAGCATTTTTTTATTAACATTTGTCTCTATCTGTAGACTATCTGCTCAAAATTTTGCAAGTGAAGGTACCTGGGAAGTTGGCGGAAATGTCTCATATACGAGCACAACATCAGTGAGTAACGGAGAAACATCTGAAAATTCACTTGGGGTATTTTCGCTGGATGTTCCATTTTATTATTTTGTTATTGATGGTCTTGAATTGGGAATAATACCTTCATATCAAAACTTCAGTTCGGGTGGAAGTTCAGCATCTATTTTTAATATATTATTTGGCACTGCATATAATATAAAAACAAATAGTTCTGCCTATCCATTTATCGAAGGGCGTATCGGTTACAATACAACAAGCAACGGCACCACAAGGACCGGAATAGTTTGGGCTATAATAGGAGGTGTTAAAGCTCAGGTTGGAAGCAATGCTTTAATCAATTTTGGTATTAGTTACACACAAAGCACCTTAAATTCAGAAAATCAAGAAGGGGGAAGAAGTGGTACAAATGTTATAGGCGGTCAAGTTGGCTTCACAGTTTTCTTTGGAAAATAATATAACTATTTATAACTATCCCATTATCAATTAGAGCTTTCACTATTCGAAGGCTCTATAATTTTCCTTTTTTTGTATAAATGAAAAGAGAATATATCTCATGTTGCACTTTTAAGTATTACACCGTAACTTACAAATAATAACTACTGCCATTATCTCATAATTTTAGGAAGAATGAGATTTGGAATAATAAAAATGAAAAGTGCATTTAAAAATAGAACCGCGCTTATAATTATTGATGCAATCATTTTTCTTCTCTGTATATTCGGGGTTTACAGGGTTGCATTAAAAGCTTATCTCCCATTCAATGTCACATCTACTAATTACTATTTAATTATAAGTGAACTCATTTCTGAAAAAGCCGCTCGCAAAAACACTGACTTGCCCGTCCCGCGTGACCACTTTGATGGTCCCGTTCAACTCCCCCACATAGTAAATCGGAGCGTCTGCCTCATCTCCCGGATTCGGGATAGCAGCGATTGTAGTGGGGAGTATGAACCCATCTGAGTGGACTTCCAGAGCGTAGTTTTCGGCGACTGCCCAATTGGAAATAATCGATTTGGCAGGAGCAGATGCTCGTACAACCTTTGAAAAGTGCGGCAGCGCAGCTAGTCCGGAGACGCTCGCAATCGCTATTGCCACCCCCGCGATGGTGATAAAAGGCAGTGACTTAGCGCCCGCGAATCTGCATAACAACCACTGCCTCAAGGTACTAGGCCCTCGCTCGGATGCAGCCCGACCAATATCGTCAACAGATGGGGTCAGGAAAATTGTGTTGTTGTGTGAAATTCAATAAATGAGAACTCGGAGCGGGACCCCGATGGCCAAATGTACTGCACGTCCGAA
>JADFPP010000130.1 GCA_022562275.1 Bacteroidota bacterium | reverse complement strand
TTTGGGTTTTGCCAGAAGTATTTGTGGCAATGCAGCTCTTTACTATGAGCCTAAAAATGCAGTTGCCGCTGCGGATGAGATTGAAAAATTATTGAATGAAATAAAAATCGATGAGAATTGTACTAGACACTTTAAATATATTCCGGATTTGGATATACCTTATTATTTTTATGCTGCAGATTGCTGTGTCTTACCTTATAAAAGTATATTCCAGAGTGGTGTGCATACATTAAGTTATGCGTATGGATTACCTGTAATTGCATCAGATGTAGTGAGCTTTAAAGATGATGATGTGCTTGAAAATGAAACTGGTTTTATTTTTACACCCTTAGACCATCATGATTTGAAGATGACATTGATTAAGTATTTTAAAAGCCCTCTCTATCTCCAACTACCTCAGACGCGTATCCATATAAACAATTGGGCACAAAAAAAATACTCCTGGATTGAAATTGGAAAAAAGACTTCGAGTTTATATCAACACATTTGTAATAATGAAAAGTTAACAGGTGTGAATTTTGATCAATAGTTTTGTGGAAACTGCTATAATAAATGAATCTGAACCTTACGAAAGATTCTACTCAAATTTTGCAATAGGGATATTTATGGTATTTCTCTTTTTCGTCTTCTTTGGAACAAAGATGCCTTTCGGAGAGAAAATCACCGAAGCAGAAAATATTGGAACCTCAAATATTGTTAATCAAATTGTATTTGGGTCACTATTTATATTCTCAATTATTTTACTGATTCCCAAAAGGAAAAAATTGTTTAATCTTATTGGAAAAGAAAAATTCTTTACAATATTTCTATTATGGTGTATTATTACGATATTATGGTCTAATTATGCTTTCGTATCCCTTAAAAGATATATACAATACCTAACTACTGTAACAGTATTTTTATCAGTTCTTTTACATGTAAAAGATACAAAGCAAATAATAAATGTTTTTAAGATAATACTTGGCGGTTATCTTATAATAGCATTACTAACAATTTTAACTATCCCGGGTGCATACGATCGCTTTGGCATTTGGAGGGGAATTGCGGCACATAAAAACACTTTGGGGCAAACAAGTTTGCTTGCCCTCATTTTCTTTGCAGCAATATACAACGAAAAACAGTTGCTTAAGTCAAAAGTCATAATTACTTTTCTAATAATAATTGGTTTAGTGTTGCTTTTTGGCTCTAAGAGCAGCACTTCCATAATCACGTTTTTAATCATCTTTATGTTAGCTTTAACATTCATGGTAGATGTGATTTTTAAACCAATTGGAATCAGAAAAACTGTATCATTTCTTACATTATTTATTTTTGTTGTTCTGTTTGTATTGATCATATTAGCAGTCCCGGGGGTTCTTGAATCGATTGCAGGTGGAGCGGGAAAGGATCTCACGCTTACCGGAAGAGTCGATCTCTGGGCAGATATTTGGCTCGAAACAGAGAAACATTTAGTATTTGGAGCAGGGTTCCAAGGATTTTGGGTAATCACAAGTGTTAAAGTTGAACAGTTATTTGAAATATACCCCTGGTTGCCAACTCAGGCACACAATGGCTATCTTGATATCATAAATGAAGTTGGCATAATTGGTATTATACTATTTTCATTTATTCTTATAAATTATTTTACAATGCTTGCTAAATCTAAAAATAAGCAAATTTGGAAATGGTTTATTGTTGCTGCACTTATAATTAATTTTACAGAATCTGCTTTTATTAGACCGAAACTTGTTTTTGGAGTGATGTTTATTTTCTCTTATTTTGCTCTGTTTTCAGATCTAATAAAGGACAAACAGCTTGACTCTGTTACCGAATGAAACCATTACATTTCAATTCATTAATGTTTAGGAAAATATTTTAAAACATAGAGAATGAAAAAGATTTTACATATTACATATGATTTAAGAGATAGGCATAACCGGGAAATTACTACCGCCGTTAGTAACTTAATCAAAGTTGGCAGGAATAATTTTAATTCGTTTATTATTGATTTAGTTAGAGTTCCATACCCACAGCATGAAATGACAAGGATTAAAAATCCGGATCATCTAATGATTAACGTGCTTGGTTTTCCATATGGATTATTTATGAATTGGAGCCAGAACCGGGCGTTTAATTTTGTTAAGAAAGCAGACTCTGATCACTTGGTTAAATTAAATGAATTTGATATGATTCATACCCATAAGCTAACTTTTGAGGGGCTTGTTGGTTATAAGTTAGCAAAGCAGCTTGGAATTCCCCTGGTTGTTACATTGAGACAAACTGATACGTATGTATTTAACAGGAAGTCTGGAGCTGTTGCAAAATTTAAGCCTGTAATTAAAAGTTGTGACAGATTTTTTTATTTGATACCGCAAATTATTGTAAGGATGAAAAAGATATTCGGGGAAAGTTTTTTTGATAAATATATTGGCCCCAAAACAGTTTTTTTGCCTAATATTGTGGAAAGAAAAATTTCTACCGAGAAAGTAATAATGGATAAAGGAATGTTGTTAACTGTTTTGAGGATGACTAAAAAATCTGTTGAAAGAAAAAATATAAAAAGATTATTACAAGCTTTAAAATTACTTGGAAAAGATGATGTGAAATTAAAAATAATTGGCGATGGGGGTTATAAACCCAAGATCAAATCCTGGATAAACAAATTTGATCTTAATGAGAAAGTTATTTTTGAGGGGGCTATCCAAAATGAAAATATTGATAAATATTTTAGATCAGCTGAAGCATTTGTACTACCGAGCATTAGTGAAACATTTGGGATGGTGTATGCTGAATCGTTATTAAATGGAACGCCAATAATGTACTCAAAGGGATATCTTGGCTTCGACGGATTTTTTGATGGAGTTGGTGCGGGAGTTGATCCTAAATCAATTGAATCTATTAAAAATGGAATTGAAGATTTATTGAATAATGGATCACAATACAGAAAGAATATTGAGTCTTTACACCAATCAGGTGAGTTTAAGGTTTTTAGTAAAGATTATATTAGGAAAACATACATCGATACATTGGAAGAGCTGTGTTAAATAGAACTTCAGTTTATACTAATCAATTTCTACCACCCTTTCATTTGATAGCTTATATTTTTGCTTTGATTTTTCGCAATAAGCTGAACCATCCACATCAAATTCTAACTTTCTGCCCGCTTCACTAACCCAACCAACAATCCTTGCTGGTGTGCCGACTACCAAAGCAAAATCGGGAACATCTTTTGTAACCACAGTCCCGGCACCAACCATTGCACTTTTACCAATTGTATTTCCACATACAATTGTGCAATTTGCTCCCAGAGATGCGCCTTCCTGCACTAAAGTTTTAACATAAAACTTAGATCCAACCTGAGGATATTTGCATCTTGGATCGAGAATATTTGTAAATACCATTGAAGGACCGCAAAATACATAATCCTCAAGTGTAACTCCTTCATAAACTGTTACGTTATTCTGAATCTTACAGTTGTTGCCTATGTTTACATTATTACCAACGTTCACATTCTGACCAAACACACAGTCCTTTCCAATCTTGACACCACTTTGAATGTGGCTAAAATGCCATATCTTTGTTCCTGCTCCAATATCAGCAGGTTCATCAACAATTGCAGATTCATGTACAAAATATTTCATAATCATTTTTGTTTTTGATAATATTTTTGAGCCATAGGGTGAATAACAGAGTTACTATTCTCCGTTATTTTTGAATTTCTTAATTCGTTAACGAATTGTATTGAGGGGCGTGCATCCTCAATTCCGAAACCATTTCCTGCCAATGTTTCTTCATAAACCTTAGTATGCAAATCTGTGAATCCCGAGCTAAACTGAATTTCATTTCCGTCAAATTCTATAGAACGAAAAGTTGGAATTTTCTTCTCTACAAGATCAGCTGGAAGATCATCTTTATCTGCAGAAAGGAACCAGGTTACTTCTGCATTTTCAAGTTCGATAAATCCTGCCATTTTTTTCGGTTCTGATAAATGCAATTCGCTTTTTTGAACACCACCGAAAAGCCATATTAATAAATCGAAGAAATGAACACCAATGTTAGTTCCAATTCCCCCTGATTTTTCCTTCACACCCTTCCATGAGAAATCATACCACAAGCCGCGTGAAGTTATATATGTTAGATTCACTTTATATTTATGGTTCGTTTTTGTCGAGACTAATTTCTTTTTTAATTCTATAATACTCTCGTGAACCCTAAGCTGTAATATTGTGTAAACCCTGGATCCGGTTTCAGCTTCAAGTTCTTGCAGTGCATCCAAATTCCAGGGATTTAGAACCAATGGTTTCTCACAAATTGCATCTGCACCAATTCTTAATGCTAATCGAATATGTGCATCGTGAAGATTATTTGGAGAACAGATTGTTAAATAATGTGCCCTGTGTTCTTCACCTTTTCTTCTCAACTTTTCTAAATGCCTGTCAAATCTTTCAAACTCAGTAAAAAAACTAACCAGTGGAAAAAATTGATCCAATATACCAACTGAATCATGCGGATCGACGGCTGCAATTAAATTATTTCCGGTTTCTTTTATTGCTTTTAAATGTCTTGGTGCAATATATCCTGCTACACCGGTAATAGCGAAATTCTTCATTTAGTAAAGACCCTTTTTAGTAATAGATTATGCTTTGTAAATATTAGAAGATTTAATGCCATTTCTTTCGAAGGCATTACGTGTATCCAAAATAGCTTTTGCATTGCTGCCAATCATTTTATAATCAAAATCAGTGTGATCGGTACTAAGCACTACGAGATCATAATTTTTGATACTTTCCGCTGTAAGATCAACAGATTCCATTGCAAAATTATATTTTCTTGTTTTTGGTAATGATGGTATGAACGGATCAGTATAATCCACGTTAGCTCCGCGCTTAATAAACAATTCAATTAATTTCAAAGAAGGGGATTCACGCATATCATCAATATCTTTTTTATAAGAAGCACCCAGTATCAACACTCTCGATCCGTTTAAAGGCAGCTTAATTTTGTTTAATACTTCTATTGCTTTTTCAACCACATAATAAGGTTGATATGTATTTATTTCTCCAGCCAGTTCAATAAATTTTGTGTTGATTTCATATTCTCTGGCTTTCCAGGTT
>JADFPP010000129.1 GCA_022562275.1 Bacteroidota bacterium | reverse complement strand
TGTGAATATTGTGTATATGCACACACTTCAATGGCAAGAATGCTCGGTGCAACGGACGAAGAAATTCAAGAGGCGGTAATGAAATCAGCTGAAGTGCGCCATTGGAGTACCATTCTTAATGGAAATCAAGTTAGTTTTGAATCGTTCAAATCTAATTGGGATGATATACTCGCTTTTGTTAAAGCCAATAGTGAATCCAAATAAACTGCGTAAGGTTATTTATAGCAGAATTCAATAGGATATCATTACAGGAGAGTATTCATTATCCGCTCTCCTGTATTTTATATTTTTCTATTTTGTTTACTATTCAATATTGATTAAACTGAAGTCATCCTTAGAAAGATTATACCTCCTTCTAAAATACTTTCTAATAAGAAATAGTAACAACAACAAAATAAATTAGCTGCGGATACTACTATAATTGCTTTTTCTTCTTCGGTTTATAACCGATTCGATGGAAGGGATTGACAACACTTGTTGTTACATTTCTAAGATGAGAATTTATTCTTTTTAACGATCTGAAATAAAGTGCCAGAGCCACAGCACTACCACTTGTAATTGTAGGATCGGCTTGTTTTACAAGAGCCATCTGGCTTTCATCACTTACCTTGCTTATCCACTTGAAATCTTTGATTAACTGCCTCGCAGCTTCCTCATCCGAATTTTTAAATACTTCAATAGTCCGACGGAAATTTTCTTCGACTGAATCTTCAATTCTAATCAACTCATCTTCAAACTTTCCGCCGTGCAGACGCTGTGGATGATTTTGTGCGATCTCAACAATATTTTTTGTGTAATCACCTATTCTCTCAACATCTATCACAATACTTACAAGTACTAAACCGGATGATAATTGTTCACCATCCGTAAGCACGAGATGATTAAAAACATCCTTCCGAACCTCACGCTGGTATTTATTGACTTCAATATCTTCGTCCGAAATATCAACTTCCTCCAGATGGTGCTCAGTTTTTCTCAAAGTTTCTTTTGCCTGAAGAAACATTTTATATGTTAAATCAAGCATATCGTAAGAACGCTGGAAAGCCCTGTCCATAAGGGTGTTTGCTTTAAATACTGATAATATTTCTCTAATCATTACTTACCTCAATTAAAAATAAAAATTACTAATAACGGAATTAAAAAGAATAACACAATAACATAAGTTACAGGTATTATTTTATTCCGTGTCGAATATTCTGCAAAATTTCTGGCTAAAAGAATGGGCAATTTTTTCAACGGCCACAAAAGAACAATGCCACTAATATTAAATAAAGTGTGGGCAAATGCAACTATTATTGCTGCCGGACTTCCTGTTAATAGTGCAGCTAATATTGCTGTTATTGTTGTTCCAATGTTTGAGCCCAAAGTATATGGAAAGATTTGCTCCAATGTTAATAAACCAGCACCAGCCATCGGAACTATTAAAGACGTTGTAATTGAACTGCTTTGAACCATTATGGTTAATATTATTCCTAATGCAAATGCTCTTGCAGCCGTTTTAAAAAGATAATTATCAAACCAATCTTTTGCCCTGGTTACAACAATTATCTTTAACGAAGAAACCATATATTTTAATGCAACGAAGAGTAAAAGAATTGCCAGAACAAACATTAGCCATGGAAGGTCTATCTCTTTAAAGTAATCTTTAACTATCTCTACAACCGGATTTGTGATTGCTTTAACGGGGCTTAAAAATTGAAGACCGCCTACACCGGAAAATAGTTCCTCCATCTTTGTAGCTATTATACCCAAAAAATTTGTTGCCAATTGAAGTGGAAATAAAATTATTACCGAAAGAAAATTAAAAAAATCGTGTACAGTGGCAGCAGAAAAAGCCCTTTTGAACTCATTACTACGATTTATCTGTGGAAGTGATGCAATTGTATTTGTAATTGATGTTCCGATGTTGGCGCCCATAATTATAGGAATTGCTAGTTTAATTGATATTTCCGGATCTAAAGAAAAAGCTCCTGCAGCAACCATTCCAACAACAATTGATGTAGTTGATGAAGAACTCTGAATTATTGAAGTTGCTAAAATTCCAATAAATAGCCCAACAAACGGATTACTTGTTGTTGCAATTAATGTTTCGGAAAAATCTTTACCAAATAATTTAAGCGAACCGCCCATCATCCCAAGACTTAGAAAAAACAAATAGAGGAACACTATAAGTTGAATGGAAGCAAACAGGATTGGATACTGTTTATAAAAATCTTTTATTCTTTTCATACACCAATATTAATTAAATAATGAATTAAAAATTACGTTTTGATTTTTTTGTTAATCATCTTACTTTAAAGATAGTAAAAGGAAACGAAGACGCAACATATCTAACGTTAAATTTATGTTAACTTATTGTTAACTTATTATTTAGAACAAAAGCAAAAGAATTACTTTTAACATTCAGGCTATAGAAAGTTTTATCCGATCTTTGCCAGGAAATCGTTTGCAAGTAAATCTCTCCTTCGTTAATTTAGCCCAAAATAATTCTGAAGATTAGCAAATTACTTTTACTTTATGCTTTCATTTTTCGATTCGTGGTTTCCTTTAATTTACCTTTACGGGGTAGGGGGCATATTCTTTTTTTTCGGTATGTACATCATCAAGCGCAGCGGAGCGATTGATCTTACCTTAAAACGCCATCGTTTCTGGTTTAGAGTTATGTTCTTCGGATTTTTTTATTTCGTCCTAATGCATATAATTCTAACTATCGCGGCTCTATACTTCTGATATGAACCAGGAAACCTTTCACAGCATAGGAACTTCGACCGACTGGATAGTAATGATCGTTTATTTTATTGCGATCATGTTATTCGGAAGTTATTTTGGAAGATATAACCGCAGTACAAAAGATTTCTTTTTTGGCGGCAGAAGATTTGCCTGGTGGTTAATTGCTTTTTCAATAGTTGCTACAGGTGTAGGCAGCCATAGCTTTGTAAAATATTCTGCAAAAGGTTTTGAGCATGGCTTCTCATCTACAATGACTTATATAAACGATTGGTTTTTCATTCCTTTCTTTTTGTTCGGATGGCTGCCAATTATAGTTTATACAAAAATAAGATCAATCCCTGAATATTTTGAAAAACGATTTAGTCCTTCGGCAAGATTCCTTGCAACCATCCTTTTATTAGTTTATATGATAGGTTACATAGGCATTGGATTTTTAACACTTGGGAAAGCTATTATTCCAATGCTGCCGGAAAGTTTTGCTTTATTAGGAATGACCTTCGATGTAACGTTAATGGGCGCCGTTATAGTTATCGCAATAATTACTGGAGTCTATATTACCTTTGGTGGTCAAACTGCAGTTATCTTTACTGATTTGCTGCAAGGAGGTATTTTAATATTTGCAGGTTTATTACTATTTGTTTTGGGAATGAACTATCTCGGCGGGTTCGATGTTTTCTGGAATTTGCTGCCAACCGGGTGGAAAATGCCTCTTGCAAAATTCAATTCCCCTCCCGATTTTAATTTCGTGGGAATATTCTGGCAGGATGGTGTTGCCGGTTCAATTGGATTCCTGTTTATGAACATGGGGTTAATTATGCGCTTTATGGCAACTAAGAGTGTTAACGAAGGAAGAAAAGCAGCAACGTTCAATATTCTTTTTATGCTGCCAATTTCTGCAGTTGTTGTTGGCGGGGCCGGCTGGATTGGCAAAGCAATTTCAGTAGCAAGCCCCGATGTTGTTCCTCCCAATACTTCACCCGATCAGATATTTGTGGTTGTTGCTAACATTGTGGCAATGCCCGGCGTTTTTGGGTTTATTATGGCTGCGCTTACTGCAGCGTTAATGTCCACAGTCGATACTTTGATAAATGCAACTGCTGCTATTTATATAAATGATGTTTACCGACCGATAAAAAAATGGTTTAAAGGTAAAGAAGTAAGCCAGAAAATTAAGGATAAGCGCGAACTTTTTGCTGCCAGAATCTCATCGGTGGCAATTACAATACTTGGTGTTCTTGCCGTACTTGTTTTTAAAAACTTCCCTACTGTTTATGAAGCGCATGGGTATTTTCATTCAACATTAACACCACCGTTGGTTGTTGCAATCTTCCTTGGAATCTTTTGGAAGAAATTTACTCCCGCCGCTGTAATTTCAACTTTCCTTGGCGGAGTTGCTTTAATGCTGATGGGCGCTAATCACCCCGGTATTTTGATCTCTCCTTTCGATCATGGAATAGAAATGAATCCTTCTCATCCCTACTCTTACATACGGGCTTTTTATAATATTTTTGTATGCGCCGCAGTTGGTGTTATGGTTGCACTTGCAGCACCGCGGCTTAAAAGTATTGTTGAAAATATAAAATCCAAAGAAAATTATAAACAAATTTTTTATATTATTGCCGGTTTAGCCGGAGTGTTGTTTTTCGGATTAATATTCAGCTCTTCGGTTATAACTCTTCATCCCGGATCTGGAGTTGAAACAACTGTTTTACTTTCACTTTCAATTATTCTTATCCTTTGTGTTGCAATATCGGTTACATATTT
This sequence comes from Bacteroidota bacterium, assembly GCA_022562275.1. Lineage (GTDB taxonomy): Bacteria > Bacteroidota > Ignavibacteria > Ignavibacteriales > Ignavibacteriaceae > BMS3ABIN03. The sequence continues at coordinate 626 of JADFPP010000129.1, read as the reverse complement.
TGTTAAGTATGATGAAGAAGCACAAACTACCGGTTTAACTGCCTGGTCAATTGGTGCAGCAAAAGAATTTTTTAAAGGCGGAAAAGTAAACAACCGCAAAGGTGAAACAGTAAAAGTTAACTGGAAAGTAAAACCCGGTGATGAGGACACCGTCAACTTTTCAAAATCCGAAATGGAAAAGATGCAGGCAGATGTGGGAGACCTTGTTTACTTAACCGATGCACGTAAATGGTTGGGCGGATTAAAATCAGTTCATTCGGTTTACGGCGAGCCGCACGATGAGGAGGGAATCGTTTACGTCAACGATGAGCATACCAAACAAAGCCAGTTTATAGAAGGAAAAATTCTATCGGCTGAAAAAGAGATGTAATTCATATTTACGATTTATAATTTTAGAATGATGGTTTAAATCATAAAGTAAATCGGGACGAAACCAAGCAAACGAAAAATATACTTGACTTTAATACGATTAAGTCTCATTTTTAGTAACAGCTAGATAAGTTAAAAAACTTTGAATATGTTTTTCGTTTAATTCCTTAGGGTGTTTTTTTTGATGAAAAAGGTTGTACTCTTTTATCCACCGTATATAAGAAGATTCTGTCTTTCTACTCATATTGCGGAGTTTA
>JADFPP010000052.1 GCA_022562275.1 Bacteroidota bacterium | reverse complement strand
GAACGAATCAATTTCGGGCGCGTGAAACTCACCCCCTTTTTTATTTCGCACCAATGTAATAATAATAGTAAAGTGCAGATTTTTTCAATTCAAATTATTAAAGTTCACCCAACTTCCTTATTATAACTCTCTACTATATCATCAATTATGTGCAATCATTCTTGTAATTCTTCCAGTCTCAGTCTCAATTTTTTATCGACCTCTTTTTCTCATCGATCAATTCAGATAAAAGAGACTTTACTTTGGGAAGAGTGCAGTCATCAACCACGTTAGTATGTAATTCTAATATATCGTTTCAATCTCAAATACTCGGTTTAAATCTAAACAGGTATTTTGGCAGGCATGTTAACAGTTAACTGCATTTTCTTCCTTTTTATTACCCTTTTACTTTTAAATGTTTAGTTCTGATATCAATTTCTTTGCTTCCAATATTTCGCTGCAGGGTACCAAAAGTTTTATTTCGTTTATTATTTTTTCTCCCCAACTGGCAGAGAGATTAATTAGTGATTGATCATTCCCACCCAATTGCATGGGTGTTGATTTTTTTGAATAGATAAACGGATGAAATGAGTTTCCCTCAAGACAGCTTTTTACAAAATGAATTTGTATCTCATCCGAAGTGCCGAATACTTTTGCCATACCTTCATATATTTCATAAGAATTATTTTCGCCGCATAAAAAAATATTGTTAACAGAATGACCACAAATGCCGCAAAAAGGTTTCCCGCAAATTACACAAACACCCTCAGCTTCAAGCTTTGAATGAGACTCACATTTTATATTCTCGGTGAATAAAGTCCCACAACGGGGACAGTAATCCGAATCATCATCTGCTTCAAAGCTACAATTTGTACATAGGTGTTTTCTTGTTTCCATTAATCTTTAATTATGCATTTTTAACATTTAATTTTTCAATGTTTTTACGAATCATTCTGGAGAATAAAGACAGACCGGGATCGAATAAAAACTTCAGCCAAAGTTTAAACCAGGAGGTATGATAAAACAGGTTTTCGTAAAATTCCGGAGCCATCTTTTTTAATTCGGGAAGTTTGTTCCACGGAATTGATTGGAAATCATGATGCTCATTGTGGTAACCTACATTTAGCGCAACAATGTTAAGCGGACCATAATAGCTGTATGTTTCCTGCGGAGGAGCAACAAGAAAATGTTCCTGTATCCATCTTGCACCCAGAGGATGAAATCCAATAGAAAAGAACAATGAAAAAACAAGGTATAGAAATGCGATTGGTCCGAAGAAATAAATTATCAACACATCGGTAGAAAAAATTACAATCCAACTGATTATCGTCCACATATTCATAAATTCAATTCCTTTTAATCTAAGCGGGCGGAGCGCTTGCAGGAACGGGAAAAATAATTCCCACAACATTTTACCTATTGCAGAATGACCGAATAATTTTGCCTCCCAATTATAAGGAAGATCTGCATCTAAGTAATAATTGCCTTGAAATGAATGATGTTTTAAATGATAGGTTCGGAATGAAACCGAACCAGGAACCACGTTTGGAATATCTGCAATGATGCCTGCGATATAATTTAATCCCCGCCTTTTAAAAATAAGATTGTGTGCTGCTTCGTGAATAAGAACATACAAAGCATGATTTGCAAATGCACCGATTAGAAACGCTGCAATGAGTATCTGCCACCATGGCTGTTCCCGCAATAAAAATGCTACTGTAAGCTGCAGCCCAACAATAAAAATGATAAGTAAAAAACTTGTGGGATTCTTTGTTATCAGTTTTCGTACTTCGGGATACTTTGCTAAAATCTGTTTTGTTCTCGCCCGGTGCGGCTCGGGAAGATCAGAATATTGAAAGTCTTTATTTCCTTTGTTCATTATACTATTCCCTTTCTTATAAAATGAGAATTATGTTATCTAAAATATAATCAAAATTAATTAACCTATGAATTCAACAATGGGTAATTAGATATAGTACGACCTTTTAGTCGAACAGTTCGGCTTAAATGACGAAAGTAATTTTAGGAAATGAAAATGATTGAATTATGATTACTTCAAAACTATTATTTTTTTTGAATCCACAAAATCATTGATTTTTAGGTGGTAAAAGTACACTCCACTTACAAGGTTATCGATATTTAAATTACCAGTAAACCTGTCTCCGTTCTTTTGTTCATTAACCAAAGTCTTAATTTCCTTCCCAAGTAAATCATAAATCATGAGTGTTACGTTTCGCATGACATTATTAATATTCTAATAAGGAAATTATAAATATTAAAAAAATGCAGATTACAAAGAGCAATGGGATAAAAATTATTCTAAAAGCGAAATTTACAAACCTGGCTGGTATTAAGAATCACCGAAATCATCGCTCGATTTAATTAAAAAGTGTAATCTGAATAAAGATTCAGTTATATTAGATGTTGGTTCGGGAGCAGCTACTTTAACTGAAAAATTACTACAGGATTGGTACAGTAATGCTGCAGTAGTAGATATTAGTTATGCAGCCTTAACTAAGGTTCAGGATAATATGGAGAAAAAATGTTTCCGATTTATAAGGTATATTTAAATTCAATTTAATTCATTTTGAATAAGTTTAGTTTATATGCCTCAAATAATAGTTATTGGCGGACCAAATGGTGCCGGAAAATCAACTTTTGCTTATAATCTTTTACTTTCGGAATTTGGAATAACTGAATTTGTGAATGCAGATACAATTGCCAAAGGTATTTCCGCATACAATTATGAAGATGTTGCTTTTAAAGCAGGAAGAATAATGCTGCAAAGATTGCGGCAGTTAATTTCCGAAGGAAAGGATTTTGCTTTTGAGACCACCCTTTCGGCTAAAAGTTTTATTCCATTTCTTCGCAATGCAAAATTGGCCGGATACAAAATTACAATCATATACTTTTGGGTTGAAAGCTCCGAACTTGCTATCGACAGGATTAAACAAAGAGTAAAAGAAGGTGGGCACTTTATCGAAGAGAAAATAGTTAAGAGAAGATATAAAAGAAGTATTAATAATTTCAGGAACAGTTATATTAAACTTGTTGATGATTGGATGATATTCGATAATTCCAAAGATGAGCCAATTTTGATCGCAAAAAAAATAAAAGACAATGTAGATATTTATTTAAATGACTTATTTGAAGACATTATGAGTTCCAAAATAAAGGAACCCAAAGAAGATTATCTTTCCGATCCCTTTTATAAAGCTGTAAAAGAAGCGTTTGCAAGAGAAATGGAAAAGAAAAGAAAATTGGGTCTGCCGATTATCATAAGCCGCAACGGAAAAATCATTGATATCAATCCGCAGCCGAAATCAAATAACACCGATGAAAAAGTAAACTTACAGTATTGAATAAACTCTTACGCACCGCATTCATACTTAGTCTCATCACTATCTTTTACAATATAATTGAAGGTGTTGTATCGGTTTACTTCGGCTCAGAAGATGAAACGCTTGCACTGTTTGGATTTGGAGTGGACAGCTTTGTTGAAGTAATTTCAGGAATTGGCATCGCACATATGATTTTGCGAATGCGCTATTCAAAAGTTGTTACACAGGATAAATTTGAGAAAACGGCATTGCGAATAACAGGAACGGCGTTCTATCTTCTTATGCTTGGATTGATAGCAGGTTCGGTTTTAAATATTATTAGCGGGGCAAAACCGGAAACCACTGTTGTCGGAATCGTGATCTCAATAATTTCTATTTTTACAATGTACTGGCTGATGACAGTAAAACTTAAAATTGGTAAAACATTAAACTCTGATGCGATAATTGCTGATGCAAATTGCACCAAAACATGCTTCTACCTTTCGTTCATACTTTTAGGCGCAAGCGGATTGTACGAACTGTTTCATATTGGATATTTTGATATCATTGGTTCATTAGGAATAGCTTATTTTGCTTTTAGTGAAGGAAGAGAAGCATTTGAAAAAGTCAGAAGCGGTAATCTTGCCTGCTGTTTTGATGATAACTGTGAAAATGAAGTTATAAATAATTATATGGATAAGGGTTAGCTGTTTGGATAAAAAATTCTGATCGATGCTAATGATATTTAATGATCAAAGCTTTTAATTCGTATGTACAAAATAGAAACTAATCTTCTCTCCAGGGGATGTCATTGTGTATCGTTTCTATATCAGTTTGGTCGTTTTGAATCAGGTTAAAGTTAACGAGATATTTTGCTAGTTTTTCCATGCTGATAAGTGTAACAGCTTCGTTTAAAAGTTCATCTCCACCATCCTCAATTTTTCCCTTGGCAATAACAAAAATCTTACTTTTTTGGGTTGATGGAAAATCAGGAATAATCTCATTGATTATCTTTATTGAAACAACATCCATTAATAAAACTTTTACAAAGAGGTTTACATCTTCGCCCTCTATTTTCCCCTCACCTGTAATATCAAAAGAAGCGGAATTCAGGTCTACCAGGATATCAATATTTTTGTACCCGATTGCAAAAAAGAAACTGGATAATATTGCTCTGAAATCAGCTATTGAAAGAGTTTCTAATTCTTTTTCGGCTTCAGTATATGAAATTTTTGTTTTTAAGAAATTGTCATCAATTTCCATATCAAAAATTTTCAGCCATTCATCAACACTTATCAAATTATTAAACATACTGATGGGAATCACACTTAAAATATTTTTATCAAAAAGTTCCTTCCTTAATAACGTTCTTTTTATATCTTCATCAATTGAGTTTAACATTTTGTAGGTGAAAACGTTAATGTTAAACTTTTTTATTTTTTTTGAACCTAAATTAAAAATTTGCTCCAACTGCCAATTCATTACCGGGTTCCACCAGGAATCAAATTTAATAATGTAAGGAACTAAATGGCTGCCAAAATTCAGTCTGGATTCTTTTGCATTTGATAACAGCGCCGTAATTGTTTTTTTATTCTTAAATAATGAAATTGATTTTTTTATATCTTCAGCAGAAACTCCTGCCGGAACGCTTACATAGCTTATTTTAAAATGATCTAACAATTTTTCTATCTTTTTTGTCCCTTGTCTATCATATTGAGATAGAATAATTGCCTTTTGCTTGTTTCCCTGAATTATTTTAAGATGTTGAATCAACAATTCAGTCTTTGGACTTGTTTCGTAAGCTTTGGCAAAGTTTTCCACCTGGTAAAGCTTGTGAACAAGTGTAAAAATGTTTGATTGGAATCTTAACGGGTTACCCGATTCTAAAACTTTTTTAAATTCTTTTTTACATTCATTAAATGTTTCTTTGTATTCAACTTGTTGATATTCACTTGGTTCAAGCCAAAACTCCTTCTGTAACAGCGTCGGCGAATCTACAGAAACATCAAACAAATTATTTACCATATACTTTTCAATTTTATTATCCTCACTAAGAATATCATTAACCTGGGCAAGAAGAGCATTATCTGTTAAACTTGAAAGTACCCAGAATACGGTTGGATGTGCTTTCCTGAATACCTTTTCACCTTCACTTGACTTTTCCAATAATAACTGGATCTCATCCATAATTATACATTCGAATTTACTTAATCTTTTATGCTCCAAAATTTTCATATGAAAATCATGCAGCATCGTCTCGTAGTCTGTAATATAAATTAAGGCAGATTTATTCCAGGCATCAGATCTTTCATCATCACTACCCTTAATAACCGAATAAGAAAGCTCGGGACAATATTTTATTAAACTACCGATCCAACCAGAATCAGAACCAATTTTTTTCTTCTCATTATCATATCCAATAAGTTCGGTTGGTACAATTATTAAAGATGAATGAACAATACGATTTTGGAAAAGAAATTTTATAGCTGCCAAACATTCTTTTACTTTTTCTAGTCCCAACTCATCAGCCAGAAATGCCCGATCATTTTCAGCCAGGAAACGAGCGCTGATCTCTTCGGCTTCGGTAAGAGATATATTTAAGTCTAATCTTTTGTCCCATTCAACTTTATAGCTATTTTTTAGCAACAGTTTCATCACATCTTTTAATTCATTAGGATCTTTCAATCCTTCACTAATCTCTTCCGTATTATCCAGGTCCGGGTCAAGAATGTCATAATACTTAACAGGAATTGGTGTAGAGATATCAAATCTGTCTGAAGATATGGATGGTTCGTTAAAACGTGTATCCAATGAATCTGAGATATTAATTTCTTCAAGAGGATCGAGCTGCAATACGGAAACGGTAGATTTAAATTTTCCCATTCCCGGTACTTTGACTCTATATATCTTTGGTACCTTACTGATTTTATCAGTCTTTAGTTTCTTTATTTTTAATTTTCCAAAACCCTCTACTTTTATACTCAGTATATCTATTTTCTTTCGGCTGCCAATTATTTCTTCCAGGTTTAATAGTTCAATTTTTTCAACTTTCGTTTTTAAATTTGAAAGATAATCCTTAATCTCCGGCTCTAAAAGTTTGAAGGAAGGGTTTATCGGCTCGGGCAATATAAATTTAACAACTATATCTTCTTGAGATGCCTTTTGTAACAAGAATTCAATTTTTCTTGCAGGCTTTTTAGCTGAGTCCGGATTTACATCATAATCGATTAACTTGGGAGGTACATATAGCAACGAAAAGAAAACAGGATTTGTACCGATCTTTCCAAATAAATACTTTAAATCTTCCGGATAGAGAGTATTGGTACCTAATAAAAAAAAGTGTTGTGTAGAGAATGGTAATTCTATATCATAGTTTATATCAGGAATATTTAGCAGTTTGGATGTAATAGTACCAATAGAAACTGCCTTATTCTGTGTTACCCTTAGCCAGCTATTGTATAGAAAGTCATCTTCTCCTTTAACAACTGAGATTGAGGAGGCGAATTTCCTTCTAACTTCTCGAAGCATGAACGTTATTCAACTGATTTTTGTTGATTAACCTGCTCGCATGCAAGTTTTAATCTTTCAAACGGCTCAAGAAGATTTCTTCCTTCAGATAGCCTATCTAATTCATCTTTAATAACTGATATCTCGCTATCGAATTTTTTTGATGTTTCTATAAGCGTCTTTCCGCTTCCACTTCCTCCAAATGAAAGTTCTTCTGATTTGGAACTTTTTCTTGATTTTTCTTCGCCTTCTTTAAAGAGTCTAACAACTCTTATTCCTTGTTTACTGTTAACACCAAGAAAGAAAGAATCCCTAACTAATATCAGGTCAACCTGCTCATTAATTGCATTCAGCAGGGGAATTGATACCAATTCAACCAAAATATGCTCGTGCAAAACATCGCCATATAGTGTTTTCTGAAAACTTGTTGGTTTGATTGGTGCAGTTACTCTAAATTCTTGTGGTTTTGTGTCTGCATCAGTAACTAAAATAGCACCCATTATTCCACCATTATCTTCAACATCATATGTCTCTAAAAATGCAATTTTTTGTACTTCCATACTATTCACCTAAAAATTATTTTAATGAATGATTTATTTTATTTAGGGGTTAATCATATTCAATGCCATTTTGGTTAAATACTTAGGCAGCTCTTAATAATTGCCAATTATCTACGTTATGTTGTTCAAATTATTTATTCTATAATGCAGGCAATAAAAACCTTCATTTTGCCTAATTTTATATTTATTAGAACTATTACAACTTTCATAATTGCCCGCAAACATTTGCAATTTGATTTGTTACTATCCAAATACTTAAAATGCAGCTAACTGGTTAGTAAATAAGATTCCATTTTGCTGTAATAATTACCACTATCTTATTGTATTCAGTTCCATTTTTATGGCTAGTTTAAATTTAGTGATCAGGGTAAGTTTAATTAGATTTAACTTAGTGGTGCGGGGTTTCGGAATAAAATGATGATGAAACTATATAACCGTTAGATTTTCGGTTGTAGGTAAGGTTAAAGTGACTGTTGTACCTTTTCCTTCTTCACTTTCAATTTTTAAAGTACCTTTATTCAATTCCATAAAATCTCTGCTTAAAGATAAACCGAGTCCTGTTCCATATTCTCTCATAGTACCGGGATTTGAGAACATTTCCCTCTTTTCAATTCTTTGCATGTTTAAATTAGTAATCCCTGTGCCATCATCTGATATAATCAATTTTAAAGTATTTTCTTGTTCACCTTCTTTTGCTTCAACTTTAATTGTACCGCCGGGAGGTGTAAATTTAATTGCATTTCCAATAATATTATCTAAAACAATATTAATAATATCTTCATCAAAATAAGCAGTTAGCTTATTATCAATATTATTTTTGAAGAGAAGATCTTTGCTTTTAATAATTCGGTTATTTATCGAGAGGATATTACTAACAGTTTCACTAAGATTGGTAAAAGCGGGTTTGTATCTGTATTTACCTAGTTGAAATCTTGAGTAATGAAGAAGATTATTTGCCATTCCATAAAGATTTTTAGATGACTCGTTGATAACATTTAGATATTCTTTTATTTCTTCTTTAGTTAGTGAATCGTATTCCGTCGTTAATATGTCTGCAAAGCCAAGTAGTGAGTTAAATGGATTACGTAAATCATGAGAAATTAATGAAAACAGTTTATCTTTTGATTCATTTAATTCCTTTAGCTGGACAATCAATTCTTCCCTATCTGCTTCCACCATCTTTCTCTCAATGGCACGTGAGATAGGATATCCTACAACATCAAGTATTTGCTGTTCGGTAACGCCGTAAGTTGAAGGATCTTCATAATCCTGCACTACCATTACCCCAATAACTTTATTTTGTATTTTTAGTGGAACACCAAGCCAAATTTCTGATTGCTCACCAACTAATTCCGTTTCACCTCTCAGCACTAATTTTTCATCTAGTTCTTTATCCACAAGTGCAGATTTACCGGTTCTTAGAACATATTCCGTTAATCCTTTCCCAAGTTTTTTAGGTGATGTATCGTCATCATATTCATCAACACAATATGGAAATGTTAGCAGATTTTGCTCGCGGTTATAATATGCGATATAAAAATTTTCCGCCTTCATTAATTTGCTTATAGATTGGTGAATGAATTTAAATATTTCATCCAAATTTTTTTCAGAGTTTGCCTCAACAAGAATTTCAGATATAATTTTACGGATTTTTTCTTCTTTCCTGCGCTCGGTTATTTCCTGACCTGAAGCAATGATTGAAATTATCTCGCCATTTTTATCTCTGAGTAAAGTATTATGCCATTCAATGAATTTAATTTTGTTATCAAATGATTTAATCTTCCCTTCGGTAGTTCTGGTAACCGTACCTGATTCATTTATTAATTCTTCTATGTATTTGATAAAATTTGATTTATCATTGTCCGGAATAAACTCTTCAAGATTTCTTCCAATAATATCTTTTTTGCTTCCACCGAGAATTCTGCAGCCTTTTTGATTGATCAACATTATATTTAGATGCTTATCAACCTGTAAAAGCATTGCATCCGAGAGATCAAATATTTTATCGAGATTACTTTTTTCTTCATTTAGTCTATCGACAAATATTTGTAAAGCGGTTGTGTCTCTTAAAACTCCTGTTGTCTGGGAACGCTGTCCATTCTCATCAAAATATGCAAAGGAATTATCTTCAATCCACTTAAACTTACCGTCCTTTGTCTCAATTAAGTATTTTGCATAGAATTCCTCAACATTAAGATCTTGGTTGCCATTTATCTTGTATCGATCTTTTTTTTCCGATGATATCTCTTTTACAATACTTTTAAATCCTATTTCATTTAATTCAATCTTTGTGTATCCTGTTAATAAGCTAATACCCGGACTCATAAAAATGTATTCTCCCGAATCAATATCTAAGTTATACATAACGTAATCGGATGAATTATAAGAGAGTTCTTCGATTGTCAGTATGTCAAAAATCTTAAATATACTATTATCTGACGTGTCTGTTTTTTCTGATTCTAGTTTCCGCAAATTATTAATCTGTACTATATTTTTAGGAATTATTCATTTTTGGCAAAAATAGTACCACAGTAATTTGAATTATAATGTTCAAAATCGTAAAATTTATATACTGTCGGGTTTCAGAGTGGTTTAAGATTGGAGAAGATTACTCGTTATACAAAGAAAATTCTGCTATTTCCTTGACTTTAGTATTACAGAATATTATCTTTATGTAGATTAAATCTAAATAATAATAACAATTGTATTACCTGGTAAAAAATGAAGACTGCAGCTGATCTAAAATATGGTGAAAAAGTGAAAATAAGTTCGATTGATACCTCAAACCCATCGCATCAAAGAATATTAGAAATTGGATTTACTCCGGGACAGGAGATTGAAATAATGAGTAAAGCCGCTTTCGATGATCCTATAGCTTTTTCTGTGAGAGGTACTTTAATAGCAATGCGTAAAAAAGAAGCTGACTGTATAATTGTTTCATGACTCTTACTCATATCGATGAGATTCCTCTCATTTCTTTAGTTGGTTCTCCCAATTCCGGAAAAACGACTCTTTTTAATCTGCTTAGCGGTAAAAACTTAAAAACCGTTAACTACCCCGGCTCTACTGTTGAATATTCTACTTCTAAAATATTAGGTAAATATGATATAAACGCAAATATATTAGATTCGCCGGGTATCATCAGTTTAAACCCAAACTCACCCGATGAAAAAATAGCAGTTGATTCACTTTATTCCCATCCGCGTCTTGGTATACCACAATTAATAATAAATACTGTAGATGCCAGCCAGATTTCCCGCCATTTATTACTGTCACTCCAATTAATAAAATCCAAATTTAATGTGATTATAGTTGTAACAATGAATGATATACTTGAAAAAAAGAATTTGGAAATCTCAGAAAAAATATTAAGTGAAAAACTTAGTTGTGATGTAATAAAATTCGATGGTATAAATGGAAAAGGAATTGAGAAAATAATTCAGGCGGTTAATAAGAACCTGGCTGATATCAGTGAGAACAATAAAGGAGAGCCTGTTAAATATAAGATAGATGCGGAAAAAGGAAAGTTGATTGATACTTATAAAATAATTGAGCAAATAACTGATGATGTAATCTATGAAAAACAGAATAACAATAAAGGAAATATTAACCGGGCCAATGAACAATTAAAGATAGTAAGCACACCTTACCTTGGAAAAAATAATCATCCGGATCAGCTTACCCTGAAGATAGATAAAGTTCTTTTACATAAAACCTGGGGGCTTCTCGTATTCACTCTCATTATGGGTCTTACTTTCACTTCGATTTTTTGGCTGGCAGAACCATTAATGAATCTTGTAAATAGTTTATTCAGCTTCCTTGCTCAGGTTAGTAATAACTCACTTAATCAAGGATGGCTTTCAAGCTTGATATCAGATGGACTGATCAGCGGGATTGGGTCTGTTATGGTATTTGTACCTCAAATAATAATTTTATTTTTAATATTAGGAGTTTTAGAGGACACAGGATATTTAGCTCGCGGCGCAATGCTGATAGACAAACCACTTTCGAAAATTGGGCTGAACGGAAGATCGTTTGTTCCTATGCTATCAGGGTTTGCATGTGCAATTCCCGCTATGTTAGCAACAAGAACCATCTCAAACAGACGTGAAAGATTATTAACAATATTTATATTACCTTTGATGAGTTGTAGTGCCAGGTTACCTGTTTACGCCTTACTTATTGCATACATGATTCCGCCGGGTCAACCGTGGATTGGGGGATTTATACTTGCCGGTATTTATTTATTCAGTATAATATCTTCAGTTTTAGTTGCATCATTAATAAATAAATTTAGGAAAAATATTATAAAAGCAGAAGATAATTCTTCTTTCATTTTAGAATTACCGACTTATAAAGTTCCTAAAATCAGTTCCCTCTTTAGGAATACTTATATAAGTACCAAACAATATCTTTTAAGGGCAGGTCCTGTAATTTTGGGATTTTCATTAATCATCTGGTTCTTAACATTTTTCCCAAATAACAATCCGGATTTTAATACTGATAATTTAACAGCAGAGAATTTAGTCCAGGTTGAAAATTCTTCAAGACTGGAAAATTCCTATGCTGCCCAAATAGGAAAAGCTATCCAACCCATAATGACACCGTTAGGATTCGACTGGAGAGTTGGGGTTGCGCTTATAACGGCTTTTGTTGCACGTGAAGTATTTGTATCATCACTTGCCTTAATATTTAAGGTAACCGATACTGACGAAAATTTGCAAAGTTCTTTGTTAAGTTCTATGAGGAAAGCACAAATAGAAGATACCGGGCAAAAGTTGTTTACTCCTGCTACAATTTTAGGTTTAATTGTGTTTTTTGTTTTTGCCCTTCAATGCTTCTCAACTCTGGTGGTATCCAGACAAGAAACCGGCAGCTGGCGGATACCAATTCTTCAACTGATTATTTTTACATCGGTTGCATATGTGATGACTTTTACAGTTGTAAACGGTTTGAGATTTTTGGGTGTTGAATAGAACAATTAAGGAAACTATTTGCTATTAGTTAAATGCGTTAATATTTTTGAAATTATAACAAGGAATGATTTAGTAAAGTGAAACACAAACAGGCAATTGAAATATTCAGGAATTTTTTAAAGAACGAAAAAAACCGCATAACACCGGAACGTTTTGAAGTTATGGATGCTGCATTGGATTATGATGGTCATTTTGGTGCAGATGATCTTTATATATTAATGAAAAATGCAAATTCCAGTATTTCAAGGGCAACAATTTATAAAACTCTCGAATTACTTGCTCAGTGCGAACTGCTTAGCAAACGTCATTTTGGTGATAAAATGACCCGCTACGAAAGTAGTTTTAAAAAACAAATTCACGATCATCTTATTTGTGTCGATTGTGGACGGATTGTAGAATTTTCTGATAAGAATCTAAAAGAATTTCCGGAGAAAATAAGCAGCGGTCTTGGTTTTGATTTTGAAAGTTATTCATTTAATATTTTTGCCCGCTGCAAGGATCGAAAAAATTGCAAGTACTTTAATGAACGGTAGGGGATAAACATCATTTATTATTAAAAAATGAGTACGAATTTATGAAAGAACAAAAATATCCTTTATCGTGGAAAAAAGATGATTTCTCAATTAAAATATTTTGTTCTATTCCAAATATTGCCACAGGAATTTTTTTAAAAAGCGGTAAAGCTAACTTTGTGATTGACCCCGGTGATGGAATTCTTAGGGACCTTAATACTGAAATTGGTACAAAACAGATCTTAGGCATATCAGATATTTTTGTTACGCATGGTCATCACGATCACATTGGCGGCGTATGGTCGCTTCTTACATATCTAAGAGTAATGAGGAAAGGATCTCCTTTAACTATTCACCATCCGGAAGGATGTGTAGAAATAGAAAGTATCTTAAACGCATTTGAACAAGTTTATGCCAAAAGTATTTCTTATAAATTAACATTACAATCAATTGATGAAACAACAGGTTTTACACAGAATAATGTGTTGATAAAACCGTTTCGTGTAGTTCATAAAGAGTTTCTCAGCGACGGCTCAAAAAGAGAGGTTCCTGCCTTAGGATACAACTTCTCATACAAAAACAAAACAATATGTTATGGTGGGGATACAGCTTATTGTGATGAACTGGTTAATCATGCCCGTAACGCCGACCTGGCAATAATTGAGGCAGGACATAAAGATGATGAACCGGATGACATGCACATGACATTAAAGGAAGCAAAATCCATTGGCAATACGGCCAAAGAATATTTTTTAGTTCACGTTCCCGAATAATATAACATCACTTAGGCAATGAAAAGAATAATTCTTATTACAATTTTAATAGCATCATTCAGCATTTTCGGATTTTTACATTTCACTTTAGATGATAAATATAAAGTCGAGGGTGAAAAACATCTTAAGAATATAAAGATGCTTACTGATGGAGGTGAGAATGCGGAAGCATATCTTTCTTTTGATGAAAAGAAATTAATCTTCCAGGCATCCTACGGGGATATTAAATGTGATCAAATTTTTACAATGAACATCGATGGTACTGATAAAAAAATGGTGTCTACCGGAAATGGAAAAACAACCTGTTCTTATTTCCTTCCCGGCGATCAAAGAATAATTTATTCATCGACTCACTTAGCTGATGACGATTGTCCGCCGCCTCCGGATTCTTCGAAAGGATATGTTTGGAAACTTTATGAATCCTTCGATATTTTTTCAGCCAATTCTGATGGTTCGGATGTAAAACGTTTAACCTTTACTGATGGTTATGATGCGGAAGCAACTGTTTCGGTGAAAGGTGATAAAATTGTTTTTACTTCAATGCGCGATGGCGATCCTGAAATCTATGTAATGGATTTAGACGGAATGAATCAAACACGTTTAACATTTGAACAAGGTTATGATGGCGGTCCGTTCTTTTCACAGGATGGTTCCAAAATTGTTTTCAGAACCAGCAGACCGAAAATCGAAAAAGAACTTGCTGATTACAACGATCTTGTTGAAAACGGTTTGTTAAGACCTTCCGCTTTAGAAATTTATGTGATGGATGCCGACGGAAAAAATATGAAACAGGTTACAAATTTTGGCAAGGCAAGTTTTGGTCCGTTCTTTCATCCGAACATGGAGAAGATAATTTTCGCTTCAAATGTTAACAGTGAAACAGGCAGAAACTTCGATCTGTATTTAATAAATGTAGATGGTACCGGGTTAGAACAAATTACATTTAATAAAACATTCGATGGATTTCCGATGTTCACCCGTGATGGTAAGCATTTGGTATTTGCTTCTAATCGTTCGAATAGGAAAAAAGGAGATACAAATATTTTTATAGCTGATTGGATAGATTAATTAACTCAAGTTGACTGGTCGTTTTGATAAACCGTTACGCCTGAGGCGCACAGGTAAAACGGTTAGATAAGTTCTTTTTTATTTCAGTAACCCACTCCGCCACAGGCGGATTAAGTCGTGGGTTTCTGAATAACCAATTTAATAATTTAACCGTTTCTCCGAAGGAGTACCTTGGACAACGGTTTTTTATCAGCAAAAAGATTAGCTGGTCAACTTGAGTCTATTAAGTAAAGTTTAATTAATAACCCGAGTGAGAATCGTGAACTACGTTTCAATATTTTTTATTACTGCATTTATTTTTCAATGTAAGTTTGCCGCAAGATAGAATTACTTTTCTAATTTAATAAGTTAATAATTCCAGATAATGAAATGGTTTCAAAAGCAGGTAGAATTAAAAGCGAGGACCAGGGGTTTTCACCTTATAACTCAGGAAGTATTAAAAGAGCTTCCGGAAATTCAAAATATTAAAGTTGGATTAGCACACCTTCTATTAAAACATACTTCTGCATCATTAACATTAAATGAAAATTTTGATCCGGATGTTCGCAGCGATATGGAAAGTTATTTTAACAATTCCGTAAAGGAAAATGAACCGTACTTTTTACACACTTCTGAAGGTGCAGATGATATGCCGGCTCACATTAAATCGAGTTTATTAGGAAATTCATTAACAATCCCCATTACTGAGGGTCATTTTAATTTAGGTACCTGGCAGGGAATTTACCTTTGTGAACATAGAAATCACGGGGGCAGAAGAAAGTTATTAATCACTGTTCAGGGTGATTGATACTCAAATTTATTAATAGTATTAGTTTTAAGTATCTTGTATAAAAAATAGTATTTTAATGTTAAGCATTAAATATCTAATCTAATAAAAGGTATTTGCAAAGGTAATATGGTAAAGAAAAGAATTTTATTTGTATGTATGGGCAATATCTGCAGATCGCCTGCTGCTGAAGCAATAATGGAAAAAGTAATTGCCGATAAAAATTTAACTGCTAAGATAGAAGTGGATTCTGCCGGAACTATTGACTATCATTGCGGCGAATTTGCCGATTCACGTATGATTGAATCTGCTGAAAGTAAGGGATATAAAATCGATAGTATTGCACGGCAATTTGACTCGACAATTGATTTCACAAAATTTGATTATATCGTAACTATGGATGACGAAAATTTTGAAGATATCAGTTCAATGGATATTCAAAATGAATATCATAACAAACTTTTTAAAGTGGTTGACTTCTGTAAGACATATAATTTAGACGAAATACCCGATCCTTATTTTAGCGGGCAGGCAGGCTTCGAACATGTGCTGGAAATTCTTGAGGATGCAACGGACGGATTATTAGACAGAGTAATAGATGACATTAAACAATTCGATCAAGACAAAACTTGAAAATGTTTTGGGATCAAAGATCATCCAATCTCACTCACTCTCCGGCGGCTGCATAAGTAATGCCTATAAAATTAAAGTAATTAGTGGGGACAGCTTCTTCCTTAAAATTAATCCCTTAACAGTGAATGATATGTTTATAAAAGAAGCTCACGGATTACTGGAATTAGGTAAAGCCGATGTTATAAAGTTACCCGAAGTGATAAGTTATGATAATGATTACATTCTACTTGAGTTGATTATACCGGGAAGTAAAATGAAAAACTTTTCTGAAGATTTCGGCAGGAAATTTGCCCATCTGCATAAATTCAATAACGATTATTACGGTTTTTATGAAGACAATTATATCGGCTCTAATCCGCAGATTAATATTGCCAATGAAAATGAAATTTATAATTGGACCGAATTTTATTTTAATAACAGGATACTTTATCAATATAAATTAGCTGAAGAATCAGGGAACTCCACAGAGGAATTGAGAAAAGCAATTTCACTCCTGGAAAATAAAATAGAAAATATTGTTATAGATAATGGAGAAAAACCGTCTTTACTTCACGGCGATCTTTGGGGCGGAAATTATTTGGTTGATGAAGATGGCTATGCATGCTTGATTGATCCGGCTGTTTATTATGGAAACCGGGAAGCTGACCTGGCAATGACAAAACTATTCGGAGGGTTTGATTCAAAGTTTTATCAGGCATATAATGAAACCTATCCCCTGCCTGATGGATATAATTACAGGGAGAATATCTACAAACTTTATCATGTATTAAATCATCTTAATCTGTTTGGCGGAGGATATTATTCACAGGCGATGAGTTTGATAAATTATTACATTTAATGGCGTAGCGCAGGATATTATCCTGCGCTGCGAAATAGATTATTTCATCAATGTCATTTGCTTTGTATTTGTGAACAGTATCCTTTCGTTTCTGCTGGCAACAATGCGGTAGATGTAAACTCCGCTTGAAAGATCATTAGCATCAAAATTGACCTGGTATGTGCCTGGTAACTTACTTTCGTTCACTAACTCAGCTACTTCTCTTCCGAGTATATCATATATCTTGAGCTGAACTATAGATTCATCTGTAACCTCGTAACTTATTACAGTTACCGGATTAAATGGATTTGGGAAATTCTGCTGCAACGAATAAGATAATGGAACATCCTTCGATTTTACACCCGAGTTATATTTTTCCGCATATTTTATCTGCATCATATTTGTGTTGTACACATCTGACCAAACCGACCATAAATTCTGGGTATCTCTAACTCTTACCCTGAAGTAAACAGGAATAGTTCCGTTCGGATCGTAGGTTACACTGCCATCAGACCAAACACGGTTAGGACCTGAGTAAATAGTTGCCCAGGAACCGGAACCAATTTTTCTTTGGAGTTCAGACCAATTTACGTCCGATTCAATAGGATAGCCATCCCACAGTTCTGCATTCCAGGCGAGATAGATCCATCCATACACATAGGGTTGGCCTAACTCTCTGGGGTCCCATCCTAGATAAGGCTTGGATGGTGGTGCATCCTCAGCAGTATTTACATAAATATCGAGTGAATATACACCGCTATTTAAGCTGTTAATTTTGAAACCGAATGGTGTAGAATTTCTATTTAGATCTTGAGAATTGGGATTGCTCCAAGGTGAAAATACTTCATTATATGCAACCCGAAAAGCATCTTTACCATCACCATTGTATCTTACATCTAGTACAGTTGTTCCATTTTCATTCTCCGTAAAATGAATTACTTCAGGTGTTTGATTTTGTCCGTTCCAAACCCAGGGGATAGCTTGTAAATCGTGATAACCATTTACTCGATCTGAGCCGAGATTCTTAAATACTGGTAAATCGCCTGAACCCCACGGATTTGGGGTTACCTGGTTTACTATCCACTCAAATCTTCCGTCTGCCGCAATTAGTTGAATATTCTGTCCTTGGGGAACCATCTTGTCTTAAAACATATAATCCGTTTTCAACATTGCCATAAGGACTTCTCAAAAACATCTGGTTGTTTTCCCAAAATGAATTCTTTTGATGATTCTCTATATAGAAATACTGATTTCTTGTTTCATCAATCACAAGTCGGTATGCAACTCCGCTTGTTACGAAATCGGGTAAAGTAGCATTTTGAATAGTCTGATTTGGTGAAGCTTGAACAGTATTTAAGTTTATCCAACCAAGTCGGTATCTCTCAAAAGCATTGGCTACAAAGCTTTTTATTCCCCATCCAGATAGAAGACCCCAGAAACCAAAGCCAACGTGTTCATTGTTACCACCTTGCAGGTAATGACCGAACTCATGGATGCAGAAACGGAACATATTTTCTGTGAACCAGTCCGCAAGTGTTGCCCCGGAACCTCCAGGGGTATTATTACCGCTTGGCCAAAATCCCATCTTTAATCTTCTTTGTCCATTATCAACAATTATATCAGGCCAACCATAACCCAAATCGCCATAACGACCCATATTCAATCTGTCATAAATATCAGCTGGATCAGGTAAATCATTTGCAATATTTCTCCAGACAATAAAAACCATATCAACAATTCCATCAGGTTGATTATTGTGGTTATATGTTGAAACCAAATCCCAATTATCAAACTCAACAAAATCCCACGTTTGGTCAAGCTGTTGTATTATTTGTGTGTGGATGTCGCCTCGTTTTTTATTGTTTGCCAAATACCAGGCACGTGTTTCGGGCGTAATTACTGAGACTGTCTTGCCAATAAATTTTAGCTTATTGAAAGACATTTCATTGAAGTAGTGAGTCATCGAACCTTGCGTTGGATTAGCGCTCCAGCTTTGGTCAACCCAGCTTTGCATATTTGCAGGAGGTTGTCCCTTAACCCAGGTTGTATTTGATGTATCGTGGTTGTCATCAGGGAATTGTGCAAAAACAAAAAGAACGTTTATTGTTCCTTCAGATGGTAAAACATAACCACCTATCTGACCTCCCAAGGTAAATTCAACACCAGCAGATGTGCAAAGCAATTCTTCGCTTTGAGCTTGAAGATATATGGCTCCAAAGTAGAATAATAACAAAAATATAAAAGCAAACTTTTTCATTTTTCACTCCAGTTTAAGATTATTTTAAAAGAATTAATTTTTTAGATAAGGTTTTATTACCGGCTATCAGGGTATAAATATAAACACCGCTCGAGAGATCACTTCCATCAAACAGTATTAAGTAATTTCCGGAGGATTTATATTCATCAACCAGCACTTTGATCTCTTCACCTAAAAGAGAGTAAACTGTAAGTTTTAATTTTCCTGGTTCTGAAATACTATATTTAATTGTTGTATTTGGATTAAATGGATTAGGGTAGTTTTGGAATAATTCAAATGACAAAGGAGAAGTCTCAATATCGTCGGCTGACGTTGTGATTGTACCAATAGTGTCTCCATCTATAATACATCCCAGTAATACTCTTTGAGGTCCGCCTCCTCCTTCATCGAAATGCATTACTTCACCGATACCATAAGCTAATGTAATTGTAAAATCAGGCCAGGAAAATTCATTGATAACAGTATCAGTTTGATATTGATAAAAGGTTATTTCTTTGAAAGTTGTGGAATAGTTTAAAAAGAAGCCATCATATTGATTTCTACATAGCGCTAAACGATAAATCACACTAGTTCCAGGATCTAAAGAATCAACAATCCAAACATCACCAGTATCAGAGTTAAGTTTAAAAAATAGTCTATCGGGTTCTACTCGATAGACAGTATAATTAGTTGAATCTTTTTTATAGCGTGGTGTAGGAGTATAATAATCATTAAACTTATAAAATAAATATCGTTGACCATTTTCACCGATAGAATCTTTATAAATTTCTTCTCTCACAAATCCCCATACTTGGTCATACTCCCAAACATTTCCAACAGAAGAAGGAAAGAAGCTGTTTGGGTCTGGTTCCTGTGCGTATAAGCACTGGTTTATAAACAAAATGAAAGCGGCAATTATATTTATGAGTTTCATAACTGTTTCCTCATATAATAAAAATTCTTCAGTTTAAGTCCTCCTATAATATAATTAAGTATTTACTGTAACAAAATCATTTTCTTTGAAATGATTTTACCATTTGTTTTAATTCGATAAACATAAACACCACTTGCAAGCCCGCTGCCATTAAATGTAACCTGATATTCACCCGCCGGTTTTTCTTCATTAACCAAAGTTCTAATTTTGTTTCCTAATACATCGTAAACTTTTAGTGCAACAAATCCGAAGTTTGAAGTTCGAAATCTTATATTGGTCATAGGATTGAAAGGATTGGGATAGTTTTGTGAAATATAAAACTCCTTAGGAGATTGCGTATCTTCTTCAACAGTAGTAATAATTCCAAATGTATCTCCATCTATAACACATCCTCGTATCAGTTTATTAAGCCCTCCTGGTTCTTCATACCAATTTAAAATAAGTCCAAAACCGGATGCTAATGTTTCAGTATTTATTTTCCAGGAAAAATCATTTATTACGGTATCACCCCAGTTTAATTCGTAGTATTCTATTTCCATTAATACAGTTGGACTTCCGAAAACAATTGAAGGGTATTTATTTTTAACTAAAGCTTCAAATCTTGGGTGTTCACCGGGTGGAATCGTGTCTTCGGGCTCAACCATCCAGGTATCTCCAGAATCAGCGGTTAATTTGTAATACTGTTGGTTTGAACGTGTAGGGAGGAAATACACAACCGATGAAGCAGTGTCAATACTCCAAGATGGATCGAAAATAGAGCCATAGAAGAGATAAACAAACCCATCTTTGCCAATTGAGTCTCTTATTATTTCAATTCTAGCTATTTCCCCATATGGCATATCATATTCCCAAATATTTCCAACGGAATAAGGAAAAAAGCTGTTTGGGTCTGGTTCTTGTGCGTATAAGCACTGGTTTATAAACAAAATGAAAGCGGCAATTATATTTATGAGTTTCATAACTGTTTCCTCATATAATAAAAATTCTTCAGTTTAAGTCCTCCTATAATTTAATTAAGTATTTACTGTAACAAAGTCATTTTCTTTGAAATAATTTTACCATTTGTTTTAATTCGATAAACATAAATGCCACTTGCAAGATTACTGCCATTAAATGTAACCTGATATTCACCCGCCGGTTTTTCTTCATTAACCAAAGTTCTAATTTCGTTTCCTAAAACATCGTAAACCTTTAAGGAAACAAATCCAAAGTTTGCAGTCTGAAACCTGATATTGGTTATAGGATTGAAAGGATTAGGATAGTTTTGGAATAATTCAAATGACAAAAGAGAAATCTCAATATCGTCGGCTGACGTTGTGATTGGACCAATAGTGTCTCCATCTATAATACATCCCAGTAATACTCTTTGAGGTCCGCCACCTCCTTCATCGAAATGCATTACTTCTCCGATACCAGAAGCTAATGTAATAGTGTAATCAGGCCAGGAAAATTCATTAATTACAGTATCAGGTTGGTATTGATAAAAAGTAAATTCTTTAAAAGTTGTTGAATAATTCAAAAAGAAACCATCATACTGATTTCTACATAATGCTAATTGATATATTACATTTCCTCCAACTTCTAAAGAATCAACAATCCAAACATCTCCAGTGTCGGCATCAAGTTTAACATATAACCAATGAGTATTATTTGGATTAAATGGAACACGAAAAACAATCGCTGAACTAGTGTCCAATTTATAGCGGGGGTTAGGTGTGTAATAATCGTTATATTTATAAAAGAGATATCGATGACCATTTTCACCGATAGAATCTTTATAAATTTCTTCTCTCGCAAATCCCCATACTTGGTCATACTCCCAAACATTCCCAACAGAAGAAGGAAAGAAGCTGTTTGGGTCTGGTTCCTGTGCAAACATAATTATGGATATAAAAAATGTTAGAGTGCAAGTATAAATTATCTTTATGAGTTTCATAACTGGTGCCTTATGTAAAAAAAATTATTCAGTTTAAGTCCTCTTATAATTTAATTAAGTATTTACTGTAACAAAATCATTTTCTTTGAAATGATTTTACCATTTGCTTTAAGTCGATAAACATAAACACCGCTTGCAAGCCCGCTGCCATTAAATGTAACCTGATATTCACCCGCCGGTTTTTCTTCATTAACCAAAGTTCTAATTTCGTTTCCTAAAACATCGTAAACTTTTAGTGAAACAAATCCGAAGTTTGAAGTTCGAAATTTGATATTAGTTATAGGATTAAACGGATTAGGATAATTTTGAGACACGGTAAATTCGATAGGCGAAGCAGGCATATCTTCATTTACAGAAACTATAGTGCCGTATTCTATTCCATTTATTTTAGCATAGTTTAGAATAGAAACAGTACCGTCGTCAAACTGATCTCTTACTAGCCCAATACCTTCGGCAAGCCAGAAATAATAATAATAGTAAGATTCATCGAAAATCAGAACCCCTTTTATTCTTCTCATCTCACCAAATACATATCCGCTGTCATCATAAATACATTTTGCATAACCAGTGTCTATGACAGGTCCAAAATTCCACGCAACAGGCCACACTTCATTAATCTCAGCATCAGCTTTTAATAATAAATATTCTTC
>JADFPP010000128.1 GCA_022562275.1 Bacteroidota bacterium | reverse complement strand
TTTAACAGCTTTATTTGCAGTATAGTTTTCTTTTAATCATTATCTCCGGCATCAATTCCTACCCACCAAATATCAAGGCATTCCCCAGCCAGTAATGTAGTTAACAGAAAGGGGTTAACATATTTGCAATTGTAAATTAAAATAAATTAGGTGCAATTACAATAAGGATGAGGAAACTTTATCCGGGACTCTGGTTTAACGAAAGCTAAAGTCGCACCGCCACAAAGCTTAGCCAATTAAACGTAACCTTTTACAAATTACCACGCGTAATTGAATCCTGCTTCCAGTTACGGGGTTCTTTTCGGTTGCTTATCTAACTTCTTTTTTGCCTTTTGTTCCTGTTTACTTTTCTTCTGTTTCTGACTCTTGTTCTTATCCTTCTTGCCGCCTTTGTCTCCCATTGTGTACATCCTTTCCTTTTATTAATCATCTTCCCGCCGCAAAGGGCGCTATTTAATTAGTTATGGTTTTGGTATCTTCAATGTCCTTTCGGACAACTATACATACACGCTAAAATAATGTTTTACAATGTATAACATATTATTAATCTGCAAAGTAATTATCTAATTTAGAACGATATCTTGCAGAAAAATTAATTATTTGTTCGTTTAATATTTTCAATCCTGCCTGCCGGTGCTAAACGCATACCTTTATGCAAGGCTGGTATAAATTAAAACATTGTCGGGCTAATCTCAATAGATGTAGGGAATATATCCTGAACTTAAACCTGTACTTGAACAGTCTTCGGATTCAAGTTTAAGAGTATGAGTAAGAGGATGATGATAAGAAAACTTTATCGCGTCCGATGCAAACTTTTGTTAAGCCTTTCCTTTGTCTATTTTAATTGCCTCCATATATGACCAAAATGATTTTCCTTGTACTTCACCGTAGTCTTCAACAAGTTCAGTTTCAATGTCCGAAAAGTGAAAATCATAATGTGTCTTCCGTTCATGCTGCAAAGGTGTTGGGCAAAAACACATCTCGAACCATTCGACAACACCAGGCGTAGTAAGCTTTGCCCGTTTCATTGAATCGACCATCTCCTGTCCGTCCGGACGTTGGTTATTGATTGTCCCAATAGTGAGTTTTTCATAGAAATCACCCAATCTCTCATCAATAAATTTTGCTCGGACTTTGTAGATCATTTTATGCCTAACATATTATTAAGCTGCAATATTATTACACGTATTGTAAGGATATCTTGCAGAAATATTGGTTTTAAATTATTCATCTCCAGCTCGTTCCTATCCACTTAAAGCAGTACATTCCCCGCGCCAGTATTGCAGTCAACAGAAAGGGGTTAACATATTAACAATTGTAAATTAAAATAAATTGAGTGCAATTACAATAAGGATGGGAAAACTTTATCGGGCCTTTGGTTTAACGCCAAGCTCCACTTTGGGTGTCAATGTGCAGCTTTTTGTTAGGCAAATGCGCCCCCAATTGATGCATAAATTATAAATAAACCGAATAAAAATGATATTACTCCAGCAGGGCGAAAGGCATGTAAAAACTTTTTTGCTGACCATACCGCTAACTGTTTGTGCTTTGTTGGTGGAGTCAAAGTCAAACCTATACCTACTGCAATTAAAATGTAGCCAATTACCAAAATCATTTGCGGATAGAGTGTATGATCTGCATAAATAACAAACACAACTCCGAAGGCTAGTCTACTTATTATTTCAAACGGATGAAAATATACGCTCTCGCTAAACCTAATTATTCCATTTGAAAAACGGATCGGACTTAACACCATAGAGATGCTAAGTAGAACCATTAAAATTCCAAAACTGGCTAATAGATACATCCGTTTTCCTATTTTCGCCTAACATATTATTAAGCTGCAAGATTATGTTGGTTATCAATTTTTAATTATTTCGTAAGAGGTTAACTTATTGCCAACTCAAAATTAAAACATTGTCGGGGTAATCTCAATAGATTTGGGGAATATATCCTGAACCTGAACTTAAACCTAAACTTGAACAGTTTTCGGATTTAAATTTAAGATTATGATTAAGAGTATGAGTAAGAGGATGAGAAAACATTATCTTTTGTTAGCGCGCGATAAACCACCAATTAAATAAATTATCTCAGCAAATTTAAATTCTTTCCACTCACAATTCGACAAGCTCATTGTATCACTCATCAGCATTAACCTTTTTAAGATTTTCCAATAGTTCAAAAGCCGACTTATCCAGTTTAGAAAAAGCGAACCACTTTTTACCTAAATCTTTTAATGAAGCTCCGATGTGATAAACATCTTTATCGTCTATAATTATAAATCTATCGTGTGCTTTGGTAAATTCCTTAATGGCAATAGAGGGATATTGAGAGTTAAATTTTTTCACATCAAGCGATATTGCTTTTGTTATTTTCTTTGTAAGAATTGTGACTGCAACGTTCTTTTTCTTTTTACTGAACAAATCCAGTATTGTATCATCAATATAATTGTCAATTAAAATAATAGATTTATCGGCTTTTCTAATAAGATCGGAAACAAATTTATGAGCATCAAATATCTGCCCGTCAAAAAAGATACCTTGCTTTGGCTCAAATTCCTTACTTTGCATTGCATCAAAAATCTTATCGAATTTCTCATTTGTTTTCATTTCATATTTAAGCTGCTTTTTTTCAACATTATCAATCCTTTGAAAAATTTGTGCGTTGTTAATTATAAATTTCCGCATTGCAACAAATGCATTCATTATTTGAATACTCATTTTTACAGCCGTATCACTTCTTAAAATCCCGGAGAGCATAGCCACGCCTTGTTCGGTGAAAGCGTATGGAAGATATTTCCGATGTTTTCCCCGAAAATCATCAGTCCTTTTTAAGGTGCTAGTTTGGAACCTTAAAGAATTTACTTCACCTTTTGAGGTGCCAATTTGGTACCTTAAAGAATCCCATTCATCCTCAACTAACTGGAACATAAATTCTTGTGGAAATCTATCTATATTACGTTTTACTGCTCTGTTTAATTGCTTAGTTTCAACTCCATAAAATTCTGCCAATTCGCTGTCAAGCATTACTTGTTCACCACGAATTGTAAAAATCTTCCTCTGTATTAAAGCAGAGTCATAGACAACTATTTTATCTTTTGAATTTACCATTTTGTTTTTCAGTTTAGTTTCATTGTATCGTAAATTGCGGGATGAACCCACCCACCAAATATCGGATTTACCCCGCAATAGCGGGGACTTCCCCAGCCAGCACTGCAGCATTCAGAATGCGGTTATAATCTTATCTGTTGTAAATTAAAATAAATTGTAAGAAATTACAATAGGGATGAGAGAACTTTATCGGGGCTTCGGTTTAACGGGATTGTGTCTATGACTTCGGTAGTTCGGAGATTTACTGGTTATAAAGAAAAATTCTAAATTATCTTCTTCTTCTCTTTCGTTCAGTTTTCCGCCCCACTGATTTTCTCTTGTAACTGTCTCTCTTCTTATTTTTTCCGGAATAAGATTCTCCCTCTTTCTTTTTACCTTCTGCTACTTCAAGAATTATTTTACGTTTTTTAAAGTCTTTACCTGCAAAACCTTTCAATATCTCTTTTGTATATAATTTATCAGCTTCAAAGAAGGAAAAGTTTTTCAGAATTTCTATCTCGCCAATTTCGATGTCACGAATATTTGTGTAGTCGTTTATCATCCCGATAACATTAACCGGTCTGAGGTCGTCTGTTTTTCCTAAATTAATAAAAAAGCGGGTAAATCCTTCGGCAGTATGTTTACCGGATGTTCTTTTTTCTTTGCTGCGTTTTCCTGAGCTTTCCGGCACGTTTAAGTCGGGAGTGTTTTTATAGTAGTCAAGGAATCTGTTAAACTCAACGGATACAAATTTTTTAATCAACTCTTCACGGTCAAGCCATTCAAGTTTATGCATAATAGCGGGAAGGAAAGCATCAATTTTTTCATTATCCACTTCAACTTTTTCCATTTTGTCAACCAAATGGAAAAGCTGCTTTTCACAAATATCCTTGCCAGGCGGGACTGGTTTGTTATCAAACTTTTTATTGATCTTTTTTTCAATCAATTTGAGCTTATACTTTTCCTTCAGATTGGCAATTACAATTGAAGTACCGCTTCGTCCTGCTCTTCCGGTCCTTCCGCTTCTATGAGTATAAATTTCCAATTCATCCGGCAAATTATAATTGATAATGTGAGTTAGATTCTCAATATCAAGTCCGCGTGCTGCAACATCGGTGGCGACAAGCAGTCTTAAATGTTTTTTACGAAACTTCGCCATAACTTTATCCCTTTGCGGCTGGGATAAATCACCGTGAAGCGAATCCGCATTGTATCCGTCCCGAATTAACTTTTCGGCAACATCCTGGGTTTCTCTCCTGGTTCGGCAAAATATTATTCCGTAAATTTCAGGGAAATAATCTGCAATTCTTTTTAGTGCTAAATACCTGTCGCGTGCATGCACAATATAACTTACATGGTTAACATTCTCGGCACCAACATTTTTTTTACCGATAGTAATTTCAACAGGGTTTTTCATAAACCGGTTTGCAATTTTATGAACTGCGTTCGGCATTGTGGCAGCGAAAAGTAAAGTGTTTTTGTCTGCCGGTGTTTCTTTAAGTATTGCTTCAAGTTCATTTCTGAAACCCATGTTAAGCATTTCGTCGGCTTCATCAAGTACAACTGATTTTATTTTCGAAATCTTTACCACTCTTCTTTTAATCAGGTCAAGCAGTCTGCCCGGTGTGGCTGAAATAATATGCACACCTTTTTTAATAATGCTGATCTGCCTTGCAATATTTGCGCCTCCAAATACGGCAGTTATTTTAACATCGTTGTCGTACTTAGCGTATGCGGTTAGGTCATCCGAAATTTGCAAACAAAGTTCACGTGTAGGGCAAAGTATAAGATGCTGAACATACTTAACTGATGTGTTTGTTTTTTGAATTAAAGGCAGACCGAAGGCAGCTGTTTTACCGGTACCGGTTTGTGCTAATGCAATTATATCATCACAATCATCTTGAATTAAATGGGGAATTACATATTGAGGATTTGGGTGATGTTGGTTGTTTTATAAGTTATCGTTCAGATTTAACAATGGATTGTAATTATACTAAAAATCAAATTAAATTTCTTTTTGAGATTATGGAAGAAAATGAACTTGGAGATGTTGCTGGTCCGTTTTTTTACTTTACTGATTATTTTGATTTAAAATTTAGAATGTTAGGAGAAATTCTAAAAGATGAAATTAATAAAACATATGGAAAAATGGGTGGTGTTGGAAATTTGACATTGGGAGAAGATTTATTAG
>JADFPP010000127.1 GCA_022562275.1 Bacteroidota bacterium | reverse complement strand
GACTGTCATTCATTAACTAACTCTCCTACAACTTCACCAAGGGAGTTATAAACTATAAGCCGGACATTTCCTTCAGTTGGGATATTATATTTTATTGTAGTACTCGGGTTAAACGGATTGGGATAATTATAAAATAATTCGTACGACAAAAATGATGTAATATCATCAATGCCTGAAACTATAAAGGCAGTGTCATCATATACTCTTCCATTTATTACGCAACCTTTCAAATAATACTGCAATTCTCCTAACCAATTAAGTTGAGATAACTGCCCGAATTCTTCAGTCCAAACATAATCCCATTCGACTAATCCAAAATTTTCATTAAGTAATTTACCCGTAACTAAGGTATCAAATGTGATTGCAGGAAAAGTATCGGTAATTGTATAGATAGCAGGAACAGGATGTCCATAATTTATTTGCCAGGTATCTCCAAGTTGCGCGTTCTTTTTATAATAAATCCGCTCGTTTAATGGTTCAGGAAAGGTTGAATCCTCCTTCATAACAAAATAATTTGCCCCTGTTAATCTTAGAGCCCTGTCGTTTCCAAAATATCCTTCTGCCAACCCAAAATATTTTATAGAATCTACAATGAATGAAGAATCAACTACTTCTCCTCGTCCTAGGATACCATCTCCATAATCATATACCCATACGTTACCTAATTTTAGTGGCGCAACATCCTGAGCTTGTATTAAGCAAGTAGTAACCAACATAATAGAAGTTACTGTTAATAAGTTTATATTATTCATTGCTACTCCTTTATCTAATATACAACATTTTTTTTACTTTTCTAAAGGATGAAGTCCTTAACGAGTATATATAAACTCCGCTGGTCAGCTTATCTGCAATAAACATAACCGAATGTTTTCCAGCAGGAATAAAATCATCTACTAAAATATCTACTTTTTCTCCTAAAGAGTTGAAAACCTCTAACAATACGTAATCACCTTCAGGTATGGTGTAAGTTAAGATAGTAGAAGAATTGAATGGATTAGGATAATTTTGAAATAATTCGTACGACAACATTGATGTAATATCATCAACGCTTGAAACTATAAAAGTAGTGTCACCATATACTCTACCGTTTATTACACAACCTTTCAAATAATACTGAATTTCTCCTAACCAATTAAGTTGTGATAACTGACCGAATTCTTCAGTCCATACGTAATCCCACTCAACTAATCCAAAATTTTCGTTAAGCAATTTTCCAGTTACTAATGTATCGAAAGTAAAAGCCGGGAATGTATCGGTTATAGTATATGTAGCAGAACCTAACTGCCAGGTGTCACCAAGCTGTGCATTCTTTTTATAATAAATCATTTCGTTGAGCGGTACTGGAAAGGTTGAGTCTTCCTTAATTACATAAAAATTATCGGCTCTCAAGCGAATAACTTTTGAATATTGTGTGTTATAATTGATACCATATCCAAAATATTTTATTGAATCAATGATAACTGCAGAGTCAACAATTTCGGCTCTACGTCGTGAACCATCAAAAACATCATATACCCAAACATTACCTAACTCAAGCGGTGCATATCTAAACTGTGCGTGAATAAAACCGCTAATAACAAGAATCAAGATAAATATGTTTATAATTTTCATTGATATTTCCTTTATCTTAATAACAACATTTTTTTTGTTTCTCTAAAGGATGAGGTACTTAACGAGTATATATATACTCCGCTGCTCAGCTTATCTGCAATAAACATAACCGAATGTTTTCCAGCAGGAATAAAATCATCTACTAAAATATCTACCTTTTCTCCTAAAGAGTTGAAAACCTCTAACAATACGTAGTCACCTTCAGGTATGGTGTAAGTTAAGATAGTAGAAGAATTGAAAGGATTAGGATAATTTTGAAATAATTCGTACGACAACGTTGATATAATATCATCAACGCTTGAAACTATAAAAGCAGTGTCACCATATACTATTCCATTTATAACGCAGCCTCTCAAATAATTTTGAACTTCACCTAACCAATTAAGTTTAGCTAACCGCCCGAATTCTTCGGTCCAAACATAATCCCACTCGACTAAACCAAAATCTTCGTTAAGCAATTTACCAGTTACTAACGTATCGAAAGTATAAGCCGGGAAGGTATCGGTTATAGTATATGTAGCACCTAACTGCCAGGTATCACCAAGCCGAGCATTCTTTTTATAATATATTCGTTCATTATTTGGTGTCGGGAATGTTGAATCTTCTCGCACAACATAAAAATCATCATTTCTTAATCTAATAAATCCTGAATTACTTGATTGATATGCAAATGCATAACCAAAATACTCAATAGTGTCAATTATAACGGATGAATCAATAATTTCTACTCGCCCTCTTGTACCGTCATTACTTTCAAGTACCCAAACGTTACCTAATTTAAGGGGGGCATACTGAGCATAATAATTACTGCCGGTAAAAAGGAATAAACAAAATAAAACCAACCTAACTTTTTTTATCTTATGCTTTGCTTTAGTATTAGTGCTAGATATATTTCGAAATGTATTTGCAAAGTACAAAGAAAGTACTGGTCCCATAATTATCCCGACTCTCAAAATTGTTTAATTAAAACTTGCAAAAATAATTGCTAATATCAATACCATTTTTCAACAATATTATATAAAATTAAGAGTTGGGAACCTCCTAAATCAATTTAAATTAAATGTTTATTAAAATATATTTTAACAAAATAAACAGCATAAGTTTTACTGGTGTTTAGGTAAATTGAGATA
The DNA here is from genome assembly GCA_022562275.1 of Bacteroidota bacterium. Lineage (GTDB taxonomy): Bacteria > Bacteroidota > Ignavibacteria > Ignavibacteriales > Ignavibacteriaceae > BMS3ABIN03. The sequence goes on along the minus strand of JADFPP010000127.1, from coordinate 2,544 downwards.
TTAAAATTGGTTTTTCAGCTTTAAATAAACAGTAAGATAAGTTAAGATTCATGATGTTTTGCATAATTTATATTTTGGAAGAGAAAGATGCCGATTAATCGTGAGTTATAAGAGGCATTAAAAGGGCAGCTATAAATATTAAAATTGCAACGCCAATGAATAGGTAACCGATTTCCGTATCAAATTCTAAAAGACCTAAGGTGTTTAACAAATAATGCCAATCGTGGTAAACTCTGTTACCGCCAAGCAGGGGCAATTTTTGTGCGCTTGCATCTGCGGCATAAACACTTATGTTAATAAAATTTTGCCCGAGCCAAAGAAGTGCAACCTGAACTCCTGTTCTGTAATTATTCCTAAAGAAGAAGCCTGCAATAATTGAAGGAATAATTATTTGCATCAATGATCCTCCTATAGTATAAATAAACTTTCCGAACAAAATGAAGAAAACGTGCCCTGCTTCGTGAATTACAAGATCAACATTGTCTATCAATCCATAATTCCCGCGATTAATTCACCAAGAAACAGCAATAGGAAGTATAATAATGGAAGGTATCCATCTTTTAAATTCATCCCATTTTGTATAAGATTTTGCCCCGGAAAAGTCTATTTTATTTTCGTCTTCAATTTCAAATTTCATTTCAATTGCTTTTTAGGTGCTTGATATTTATCTTCACACACAAAATTAAAAAGATACAATCCTCATTCAAATTTTTATCCATTAATTAGAAGGAAAAACTATGCCACTTAACACAAAAACCATATCATCGTTTATAATATGTGCCCTGCTTATTTTAACGATGGAAAGTAACCTCGCGCAAAACTTCGAAACTCCGCGACCAAGTCCTAACGCTACTGTTTCACAAACAGTTGGAGTTACACATATTACAATCGATTACAACAGCCCCGGAGTAAAGGACAGAACAATTTGGGGAGAGTTAGTCCCGTTTGGTAAAATCTGGCGTACCGGTGCTAACGAGGTAACATCAATTACATTTGATGATCCGGTTAAAATTAATGGCAGCGAATTACCTGCAGGTACTTACGGAATTCATACTATTCCGGGCGAAACAGAATGGGAAATAATTTTCAGTAAAGATACGGAAGTAGATGGCGGTTCGACTTATGACCCTGAAAAAGATGCTCTAAAAATAAAAGTAAAACCTGAAGAAGCAGCTTTTGTTGAGCGAATGATCTTCATCTTTACTAATACAACCAATAGCAAGACCACAGTTAATTTATGGTGGGAAAAACTACGCGTTCCGTTTGATATTGAAATTAACACGCAGGAAATTGTATTGGCTAAAGCGAATGATATACTTTCCTGGCGTCCATCTTTTCAAGCCGCTAACTATTGCCTTACTAATGATGTAAATCTTGAACAGGGAATGAAGTGGATTGAAGCTTCAGTTTTACTTGATGAGGTTTACTGGAATACAAGAGTTAAAGCACAACTTCAGAATAAGCTGGGTATGAAGAATAAAGCAATTACAAATATGGAAAAAGCAATTGAGCTTGGTGCAAAGATGGAAAATGCTCCTTTTGATTATAACAGGATGAAGGAGTTATTAGCTGAGTGGAATTCTCAGTAAGCAGTTAGCAATAGGCAGTCCGGCGTAGTGCAACGAAGACGGATTACATACTGGCAGAAAACTATACGTGATAAGTTTTTCATTTATTGGTTGATTTCCTGCATTCATCCGAGCAGCAATAATCCTGTTCTACTTTACAATCGTGGCAGCAAACAAGCAGTTTATCGCAATCCTGGTTATGGCAGTTAAAGTAATATGATGTTGGATTTTTGCATTAGTAACGCCCGCCAATCAGGCGATTGGAAAGGATAGCGACGGAATGTTGTAGCCCTGATACCTTCACAGGCCCAAGCAGATAAAATAAAAACCTTGCTTTCCAATTCGCCTGTATTGGCATTGTTAGGTTTTATTTTTATGTTCCAAAGTTATCACCACATTTCCCTTTTTATGGCCGCTATCAACATACCGATGAGCCTCTACAATTTCTTCCAACGGATAGGTTTTATCTATAACAGCTTTAAAATGTTCCGCTTCAATTAATTCATTGAGCTGAACAAGATATTCAGTCTTTAATTTTGGACTGCCATCATCGATAGATGTATAAATTCCATTCGGAGAGAGAGCTTTCTTGCACTGTGCTTTTAGTTTTTTCCTATCGATCTTGCCATTAGGAACCGCATCTAAGATAAAATCATACTGTTCTCCTCTACTTGCAAAATCCTCTTTTGTATAATCTATGATTTTATCAGCTCCCAATGATTTCACCAATTCTATATTCTTCGTACTACATATACCTGTAACTTCCGCACCAAGGTTCTTAACAAGCTGCACTGAAGTAGTTCCAATTGCTCCCGAAGCACCATAAATAAGAACCTTTTTTCCTTTTTGGATATTGCCTTTTTCTAGAAAATACGGAGCTAAAACACCCCCATAAGCAGCAGCAGCAGATTCCTCATAGCTCATATTGGATGGCTTTATTGCCAAACACCCTCGCTTCGACTCTTCTTCTGAAATA
>JADFPP010000051.1 GCA_022562275.1 Bacteroidota bacterium | reverse complement strand
GTTATGCTACAAGCGGCGGCACTTCCGGTACAAATGTAACACCTGGAGCTCCTCCTTTACCAACAGAACCTTTGTTTTTTGAAAGTTTATATGGGCCAATGCTCGATAGCCTGGCAGCGACAGGTGCAGATATTGTTGTGGCAAATATTCCGGACGTTTCATCGATACCTTTCTTTACAACTGTCGGTCCTATATTATCAGGCAGTGTTCCTTGGGGAGTAGTTGCGGCACAGCAAGTTGCAGCTGGACTTCCAGTCACAGGCATAATTTATGAAAGTAGTACTGGTAGTAATCTAGGATTTCTTCCTTATACAGTAGGATTTGCAGATTCTTCAGCAGTAAGAAACGGAACAGTATTATTTACTTTAGTTGGTCAAACGTATGCCTCTTTACTCGGACAACCAACAGGTAAATTTTATACTGATAATGGATTCCCGGCATTACCTCCCGGTATCGATACAACACAAGCCTTCGGTTTTCATCCTCAAAATCCTTTTCCGGATGCATTTGTACTGGATCCGGCTGAAATAACTATTGCAAAAAATGCAGTAGATGATTTTAACGGAATTATTTTAGCAGAAGCAGGCAGCAGAGACATTGCTGTTGTAGATTTCAATACGTTCCTAAAAAATCTACTTACATCCCCAATTCCAGTACCTGGTATAGGTGTATTTTCATCATCTTATATTAGTGGTGGTACTTTCAGCTATGATGGAGTTCATCCTTCATCAAGAGGTTATGGAATTATAGCAAATGAATGGATCAAGGTAATAAATCAGAAATTTGGAGCTAATGTTCCAGAGGTAGATTTAAATAGTCTGCCCGGGATACCAATAGGTAAAATTACCGCTGGTGCTTTTCCTGATTATCCTCCAGGTTATTATAATAGTATGATAAGAATGATTACAGGTGATAGTAACTGGCCCGTTAAATAGATAATATGTAATTCATATAATTATAGATAAAGAGGTCGTCTCAAAAGGTGTAAAGTCATCACGATCCCGACAAAAGGCGGGAGAAGTGATCTCAAATTTATTCTGAATTCAGAAGATTGCTTCCCCGATGAATCGGGGCAAGCTGTCGTAAACTCCTTGCAATGACCTAACATTGGCTTTTGACATTGCCTCTTTTTTCTTATAATTCTCGTACCATGATCTTAAAAATTTTCACATTAGGGGTTCTAATATTGTTCTCCGTTAGTTGCTCATCATCCAAACAAAACACTGATGAGAAAAGTGCTGATAATGGTGTTTATGTTTTTGATGAAGTGCCCGCCGAAGATGCGTATCAGTTTTATAAGTCTGAAGAAAAAATAAATTATGTTTACTTTATTCAGATTGGCGCTTTTTCTTCACTAAAAAGTGCTGAAACATTTGCTACCAAAAGTACTAAGATACTAAATGAAGAACTGGATGTTAAATTTAGTGAAAGAACAAAATTATATGTAGTCACGATTAATAAAAAGTTTTCCAACAGACTTGAAGCAGAAAAAGTACGAAATGAACTATGGCGGAATGAATTATTTAATGATGCCTGGATTCTGAAAGAAGTTAAATAATTTACAAAATTACCGCTTCCGAAACCTCATAAATTTGCTTAAATGATTATTTTATTAACTCATGTTACTCAAAATCTGTTTTTGACTTGCTACACCCTTCCCGTCTTGGCTCGGTCAAGCCTAGACAGATAGGGCGTGGATTAATAAAACCTCAATGCTCTGGGTTCTGGACTTTAGTCCAAAAAAAACAAAACAATATGTGCTAAAGCCCGGTTTTCGTAGTGTCTTCCTGCCACGACTTATCACCAAGTGATTCCTTCGGAAAAAATCGTGGCAATTCACATATTATATTGCGTAAGGTGAATTATTAATTAGTATTTTTATTGTGGAATTACTAAATTCTGATATATTTAATCAATGATTGTTTAACCAATTTTGGGAGGATCACTATGGCTTTTTCATTAAATAAGCTTATGCTCATAGGGAATCTTGGCAGAGATGCCGAAACACGGTTTACTACAAATAATGTATCTGTTACAAACTTTAGTATTGCAACTACAAACAGCTACAAAGATAAAGATGGTAACTGGCAGAACGAAACAACATGGCACAATGTTACTTCCTTTAACCTTTCAGATTATTTCAAAGATAATTTAAAGAAAGGGAAAAAGTTTTATGTAGAGGGTAGAATTACAAAACGCGAATACACTGATAAAGACGGAAACAAACGAACATCTACTGATGTTATATCAGAAAAATTAATTCCTCTTGAATCAGTTGCAATTGATTCTTCCGGAACAGCCGAAACTGCAGCAGATAATGCTGAAGCACCCAAGGTTGAAACAAATGATGATCTTCCGTTTTAATTTTACGTAACAAAAGAAGGCTAAACACTGATTGGAAATTGATTGGTCTGCAAAAATAATTTCTTTAATATTTCTTTTAGCTGCTTCTGCGTTTTTTTCCGGTTCAGAAGTTGCTTTGTTTTCACTTGACAAAAGAAAAATTGGATCACAGTTTACCGGGCACTTTCTAAAATTAAAATATATAAATTCTCTTCTCGAACAGCCGCGACGCTTACTTGTTACTATATTAATTGGTAACACTGTTGCAAACGTAGCTGCTTCAATTGTTACGGTCACTCTGGCAATTGAAATTGCTCCCTTGATAGGATATAGCAGGGAGATAGTAATAACTGCTCAAATTATTATTCTTACAACGCTTATTCTTATATTCGGAGAGTTATTACCAAAAGTATTTGCATCAAAAAATCCCGTTTCATTTACTTCGATAGCTGTCATTCCATTATATTGGCTGGGAGTATTAATCTATCCAATAGCAGAAGTTCTAACTGAGTTAATAAAAGCTGTAACATCAAAAATAAAAATCAATAAAGTTCAATCTGTTCTAACAAAGGATGAAATAACCGAACTAAGTGAAATCGGGCAGGAAAGAGGAACTCTTGAAGAAGAAGAACAGGAAATAATTAAAAGCATTGTATCATTTAGAAATATTTTAGCGTCGGAAATTATGACTCCGCGTGTTGATATAAAAGCCTTAACCATCGATACAAATTTTAATAATATTGTTGATACAATAAATAATACAGGACACAGCAGGTTCCCGTTATATGAAAATGATCTTGATAAAGTTATTGGTATCCTTTATGCGAAAGATATTCTGCCATTTTTGAAAAACAACAAGTCTCCTAAAACAATTGAATTATCTTCGATAGTAAGAAAAGCTATGTTTGTACCGAAAACAAAAAGAATTAATGAATTACTTCGTGAGTTCCAGGCTAAAAAAACACATATAGCAATTGTTGTAGATGAATATGGCGGAACTGCAGGTTTAATAACTATGGAGGATATAATTGAGGAAATTGTTGGTGAAATTTGGGATGAGTACGATAAAGAAGAGGATAGCATCAAATTAATTGATGAAAATAAATTCCTGGTTTTAGGTAAAACTCCAATTGATGAAGTAAATGATATGATTGGAAGTAAGGTGATAGATGAAGAAACTGATTATGAAACTATTGGAGGATTAGTCTTTAAAAAAGCCGGTTTTATTCCGAAGAACGGTTATAGTTTTTCAATCGATAATTATAAATTCACTGTAACTGAAGTGTATAGGAAAAGAATAAAGAGAGTTACAATTGAAAAGGAAATATCCAATTAAAACGAGTCCCGATGAATCGGGACGAGTTTCCCGACGAGTCGGGACCAAAACAAGAAATTCCGCCAGAGGCAGACAAGTATAAACACATGAAAAAGGGTTGTTTTCTTAAATTTATAATTATCTTTACAATAGTTCTTGCAGCAGGTTTATATTTAATTCAAAATAAGTTTGAAGAACTTTTCTTTCAACCAGGAAAAGAACTCATACTTTCGGTAATTGAAAACGAGTGGGACGGCGCTTTTATGTACTTGAAGGAGTCTGTAAAGAAAGATTCATTAAAAACTTTACTAAGCTATTATGTATCCGGTGTGAAATCTACAGAACAATTAGCAGATTACAACATAGAAAAAATAACTGATTTTTTAGAATCAACATTTAAAGACAGTTTTATCACAGATGAAGAACTTTCGCACATTTCTAATTTAATTGAAGAAGCTTTGAGAAATGAAGAATGAAAGAAAAACAGAAATAAAAGTTGGAATTACAACGGTTATTTCACTCATAATATTTATATGGATATTAGCATGGGCAAAAAATTTAACATTAACGTCGGATGATATTATTGTAAACCTTACTTTTGAAAATGTAAGTGGGCTTGAAGTTGATGACCAGGTAACTGTAAAGGGATTAAGGAAAGGATTTGTAGACGATATTTACCTTGATGGGAATAAGATTTTTGTAAAAATTTCTGTTGATAATAATGTTGACCTAAGAAAGGATGCAAAATTTTGGATTGCAACAACCGATTTAATGGGTGGTAAAAAAATTGAAATCATACCAGGCGAATCAATTGAGATGCTGGATTTGAACTCCTTGCACACCGGATTAATTCAGCCGGATTTGAATTCAATGATGGCAATAGCGGGATCAATGATGAGCGATGTAGAGACAATAGTTGATGATCTTAAAATTACTTTTTCAACAGTAAACAACTATTTATCAGATGATGAAATGATGATTGATCTCAAATCGTCTTTAAGAAATCTGAAAAACCTTACTGAAAAATTTAATGCTTTAATAACTGATAACAGTGATAACATCACTAGAATTACTGAAAACATAGCAGCTATATCAGAAGAATCGAGAACTTTCTTTGACGAAAACAGAGAAAGTTTAGATAGTTCAATTAAAAAATTTAATATTATTTTGTCAAAATCTGATTCATTAGTCAGCCGTTTTAATTTCCTTGCAGCCGAAACTATGGAGGGAAACAACAATTTGGGAAGAATACTTTATGATGATTCTTTAATGATTAATATGCAGGAAACACTTAAAATTCTTAACGAACTTTCAAAACTGGTACTGTACCAAATAAAAACTGATGGATTTAAAGTTGATGCAAATATCTGGTAAAAAGTTATAAAAATGGTTATTGGAATTGGAATTGATATTATTGAAATTAACCGCATTAAACAAAATGTTGAAAAGTACGGTGAAAAGTTTCTTGCTAAAATTTACACCCCAACAGAAATAGAATATTGCCAGAGTAAAGCAAGTAAATACCAGCACTTTGCAGCACGTTTTGCAGCAAAGGAAGCTGTCTATAAAGCGCTTGCCACAGGATGGCAGGAAGAATTGAGCTGGCAGGATATTGAGATATCAAATAAACCGACCGGTATGCCCGTTGCAAATTTGAAAGGAAAACTTAAAGCCTTTCTTTCCGATAATAAGGATCTCAAAATATCAATCAGCCATTCTGAAAATTATGTCACTTGTGTGGCTATTATTTATAAAACAGATTTAAAATAAATCCATTTAATCTTTGGATGAAGTATTAGGAGTTCCATCACCTTAATTATCCTTAGCCATAAAATTGTTACGGCTAAGTTGGTTGCAAAGACTACTTAAACCAAATTTCATAATTGTAATTAAATGAACTGATTATTAATTTGTTTTATTAAAAAATTATATTTCCTTTATAAAAAGGGATAGTTTTTGAAAAGGCATAATGATATAGTTAATTATGGTACAATTTTTATAATTGCAATTTTACTTATTCTTGTTTTTTTTAAATTGGTACCTAATGATTGGTATATAACACTTTTAATTATAAGTTTAGGAGTATTAGTTATTAGAATTATGTTTAGAGCATATTTTATTTATCAAAACAAAAAAATGAAAAGCGGAGGGTAAGACTTCGAACCTGCCAAACGGACAAATGGGAGACTAAATGCTAAGGTTCTGATTCTAAATCAGAGTTACGAACCTCTTACGGTATGTAATATCCGAAAAGCAATTATACTTTGTTACTTAGGCAAAGCAGAAATTATTCTTAACGACGATAACAAAAAAGTTCGCTCAGTAAATATTGCTTGGCCCTGGCCGAGTGTGATAAAATTAAGCCGATTTGTAAGACTTCCCTATAAAAGAGTTGTTTTAACAAGAAAGAATATTATGAGACGCGATCTATATAAGTGCACATACTGTGGAAGAGGTGACCTTCGATTAACAATTGATCACATTGTTCCAAAGGCACGCGGCGGTACTGATTCGTGGGATAATTTAATTAGTGCTTGTACAATTTGTAATAACAAGAAAGGCGATCGAACTCCCGAGGAAGCAGATATGATGCTGATGTTCAAACCATTTAAGCCAAGCCATATAATGTTTATAAAAAACGTAGTAGGCAAAGTGGATGAAAAATGGAAGCCCTACTTATATCTATCCTGATGAATTTTTTCTTTATTTTAGAATAAAAGGAATTTATTTCCATTATTGTTATTTTTAAAAACATCTGAAAATTTTATCATGGTCATTTTGATCCCGATTTATCGGGAGAAATATCTCGATTTTTATTATGAAACAGACTCTTCATCCGGCAATTGCCGGATTCAGAGTGACAGTAATAGAATAATTCAGAAGTCTCTTTTACCAATTAAATTCTTTAACATGCCATAGGTTATGCAGAAAAAAAGAATACTAAGCGGAATGCGGCCGACCGGAAAACTACATATAGGGCATTATGTTGGAGCACTTGAAAATTGGATTAAGCTTCAGGATGAGTACCAGAACTTTCATTTGATTGCCGATTACCATGTTCTAACAACACATTTAAATACCGACGATATATATCAGAACACTATAGAAATGTTAATCGACTGGCTTGCCGCGGGACTTGATCCGGAAAAAAGTCCTATGTTCAGACAATCTCAAATTAAAGAGCACACTGAATTACATTTGATTTTTAGTATGCTTATAACTTTAAGCCGTCTGCAAAGAAATCCAACTGTGAAAGATCAGTTACGCTATTTACATATTAAGCAAGTAATTTATGGGCATGTGGGTTACCCGGTTCTTCAATCGGCTGATATTCTTCTTTATAAAGGCGATGCGGTACCGGTTGGAGAAGATCAGGTTCCTCATGTTGAAATCACAAGAGAGATAGCCAGGAAATTTAATAATCAGTACGGAAATGTTTTTCCTGAACCCGAACCGTTATTAACAAAATTTTCACGTTTACCCGGTCTTAATGGTGATGCAAAAATGAGTAAATCACTTAATAATACTATTTTGCTCTCCGACGCACCCGAAGTAGTAAAATCAAAATTAAAAAAAGCTGTTACCGATCCTCAAAAAATAAGAAAAGGTGATCGCGGGCATCCTGATATTTGCCTGGTATTTTCATACCATAAAAAATTTAATACCGATGAAATACCAGAGATCGATGCGGGATGCAGATCCGGTAAATTAGGATGTTTTGATTGTAAGATGAATTGTGCCGAAAAAATATCTTCGTTTCTTGAACCTATTAGAGAAAAAAGAAAATATTATCTGAAGAACCTTGACATAGTTAAGGATATATTAACCGACGGGGAAAAACGAGGCAGGGAAGTAGCACAGAAAACAATGGCGGATGTTAGAGAAAAAATGATGATGGGTTGAAAATGTATAAAATAAAACTAGATCAATTTGAAGGTCCGCTTGACTTGCTGCTATTCTTTATAAAAAGAGATGAGTTGGAAATTTACGATATTCCAATTTCTACAATCACAAAAGAATTTTTAGAATATGTAAACTTGATTAAAATAATCGATCTTGAACTTGCGGGGGATTTTATTCTGATGGCTTCAACATTGATGCAAATTAAAGCACGAATGCTATTGCCAAGGGAAATAGATGAGCAGGGTGCTGAGATTGATCCGAGAGCCGAGCTTATTCAAGCATTGTTAGAATATAAGAAGTATAAAGAAATGTCTGAAGAACTATCGTTCTTAGAGTCTGACCAGAGAAAAAGAAAATACCGCGGTAATTTTGAAGCAGACAGCAGTGAAGTTCCATATGAGTATGAAATACTTCTAAAGAACGTGTCAGTATATGATCTTGCAAAAGCATTTAAAAAAGCAATTGATGTGATAAAAGATAAACCAGTACATGAAATCAGGAAATCAAACATATCCATTGATGAACAGATTGATTATATTTTTTCGGTATTTGATTTGACAACTGAAGTACACTTTTTAAAACTAGTGGAAAATATGAATGAGAAAATCAGAATTGTAATTACATTTATTGCTTTATTGGAATTAGTAAAAATGAACAGGATTGGTATTAAAGAATCTGTAAATTTTAATGATTTTATCCTATACAAGATTGACAATGGAAAAGGTTTACAATTCAATAATTGAAGCATTAATATTTTCATCGGATGATTCATTATCTTTTACTGAAATCATAAATGCTGTAAAAGGTATAGATGGTGAAGACGTTCAAATATCTGTTGATGAAATAAATAATGCAGTTGATGAGTTAAATGCTAAGTATTCCGAGCAAGATAATTCTTTTAGAATTGTAAAAATTGCAAACGGCTTCTTGTTTGCCACAACTGAAGATTACGCTAAGTATGTCGGATATCTATCATCAGAAAAAACAAGAAGAAGATTAAGCCAGGCAGCCCTTGAAACACTTTCCATCATAGCTTATAAGCAACCCTTAACCAAACCTGAACTTGAATCTATACGGGGAGTTAATTCTGATCACATTGTTAGTTCGTTGCTTGAGAAAAACCTTATAACAATTAAAGGAAGATCAGAATCAATTGGCAGACCATTGTTGTATGTAACCACGGATGAATTTTTAAAATATTTTGGACTGAACAATTTATCCGATTTACCAAAGCCAAGAGAACTTGAAGAAATAATGAATGACGAAGATTTTATCGAACAAAAAAGAAAAATTTTAATGAATGCGATTGAAGAAGAAGCTGATAATGAAATTGAAGAACACGATGGAACTGAAGAGAATCAATAAGTTTATTGCAGATAGCGGAATAACATCTCGAAGAAAAGCTGAAGAATTAATTCTGCAGGGAAGAGTTAGTGTAAATAACCATGTAGTTACTGAGTTAAGTTACAGAATAAATTCTGATAGAGATGAAGTTTTTATTGACGGGGAAAAAATTAAAACAAAAAAGAACACTTATTATTTACTTAACAAACCCAAAGGAACCATTAGTACTGCAAGCGATGAGAAAAATAGAAAAACTGTTGTGGATTTGATAAAGACGAGAGAGAAAATCTATCCGGTAGGAAGACTTGATTACAATACCACCGGGGTGCTTTTACTAACAAACGACGGAGATTTTTCAAATCTTCTGACACATCCTAAAAATAAAGTGCCGAAAAAATACGAAGTGCAGCTGGATCGTGATCTTGAAAAGAAAGATGCGAATAAACTTCTTAAAGGTATTATGATCGATAGAAGGAAAGGCAGGTTTGAAAAAATAATCTATATCAATCATAAAGAAAGAAAAATGGTTGAAGTTAAATGTGTTGAAGGACGAAATCATTTCGTAAAAAAAATGTTCGAAGCATTGGGATACAATGTTAAAAAGCTAAACAGGAAAAGCTTTGCAGGAATTGAAGCTGATTTTCCTTTAGGCACCTATAGAGAAATGAGTAAAGTGGAAATTCAAAAGCTTATAAATAAATATTCCTAAGGGAATATTTATTACATAAACTAATTAATTTGACTTAGAGTTCCTTTGTGTCTTGGTGACTTAGTGGCAATTAAATTCTTTAGTAATCAAACAAATTCAATATATTGCCACCAAGACTTTAACCTGTCTGCCGACAGGCAGGGACGCAAAGATTCAAAAAGAACTTTTGAGAAAACCTCTAACGAGAAAAGGAAATACTCTATTTACCGTTTCTCCGTTCCGAAGGTCCGAAGAACTCCTTTGGAGAATTTCCTCGGCAAAGAAGTCTTTTGCACAAAGGTTTTTTTAGACTAAATAATAAAAATTTAATTATAAAAACTAAAGTAAAATGATTCGGAGGAATTTGTGGAATCAACTGTTAAAGATATTAATAATTTAATTAAAAGACGTTATGAAGAGCTAAACGAGCTAACTGAGAAGGGCATTAAACCATATGCTTATTCTTTCGATGTTGATTCGGATTCGGAAGATATTAAACAAAATTATAACGAAAATGAAAAAAGAAATGTTAAGATTGCCGGAAGATTAATGGCTATCCGCAGAATGGGTAAAGCATCTTTTGCTCATATTATGGATTACAAAGGCAGAGTACAAATCTATTTGCGCAAAGATGAAATTGGTGATCAGTACACAGCATTCAAGTTAATGGATATAGGTGATGTTGTTGGGGTTGAAGGGTATGTATTCAAAACAAAAACGGGAGAAATCTCTGTTCATGTTACTTCATTAGAGCTGTTGTCAAAATCATTAAGACCATTACCCGTAGCAAAGGAAGTGATTGATGAAGATGGAAATAAAATTGTCTACGATCAGTTTGCCGATAAAGAATTGAGATACAGGCAAAGATATGTTGATTTGATTGTAAATCCGGAAGTGAAGGAAATATTTGTTTACAGGAGTAAAATTATTACTGCAATGCGTACTTATCTCGATGCAGAGGGTTATCTTGAAGTTGAAACGCCAGTACTCCAGCCACTTTATGGCGGCGCTGCAGCAAAACCTTTCATATCTCATCATAACTCACTTGATATTGATTTGTATCTGAGAATTGCAGATGAATTATATTTAAAGAGATTAATCGTAGGCGGTTTTAACGGAGTGTATGAAATTTCAAAGGATTTTAGGAATGAGGGAATGGATCGCTTGCATAACCCGGAATTTACAATGATGGAATTGTATGTCTCGTATAAAGACTATAATTGGATGATGGAGTTTGTGGAAAAAATGATAAATCATATTTGCAAGACGGTATTTGGAACCCTGGAGTTTACTTATGGCAAACATCAAATTAATTTTGAAGCACCCTGGAAAAGAATATCATTTGTTGAGGCAATAGAAGGGAAGACAGGTCTGAACGTAATAAATGCAACTGATGAAGAACTAAGAGAGGGAGCGAAAAAACTAGGTATTGAAGTTTCATCGGTTGAAGGTAGAGCTAAATTGATAGATGAAATATTTGGTACAGTTGTGGAACCCGATCTTATTCAGCCGACTTATGTAATTGATTATCCTTTAATACTTTCACCACTTGCAAAAAAACACAGAAGTAAGGATGGACTTGTTGAAAGGTTTGAAGCTTATATTGCCGGCTGGGAAATATGCAATGCATTTTCAGAGCTTAACGATCCTATCGACCAACGAAAAAGGTTTGAAGACCAGGTTAAATTAAAAGAAGCAGGAGATGAAGAAGCACACCAAATAGATGAAGACTTCCTTAGAGCAATCGAGTACGGAATGCCACCGACAGCGGGACTTGGTGTTGGAATAGATAGACTAGTAATGCTGCTTAATAATCAATCTTCAATCAGGGATGTCATATTTTTTCCTCAAATGAGACCGGAAGTTTGATCTCACGGCTTATATTCATTTAGATATGCCAGATTTCTAAATCTGGCATATCTAAACTTTTAATAGATGAAAACCGGAAGGATAAATTAAAAGATTAATTCCGTAATTAGAAATCCTACTGAGTCAAACTTTCGCCTTAGAGATTACTTAGTTGAGTTTTCTTGGTGAAACCCTTTAAACAAATGTCATAACTTTGCATAATAGTAAGGAATATTGTGCAAATTATTGCATTATAGTCGGAGGGGGAATTATAATTCTTTTGACTGATCAATCATCAATACGCGATGTAATTTTCTCTCCGCAGATGAGACCGGAAGGATAAATTCAAGGTGTTGCGTTATAATTATTTTTTACGTTTTGAAACTGCTTGCTCCAGATAACGTATAATGGTATAGTCAGTAAGTGATTTCGGGATTATCAAGATGCATTATAATCGAATTGGGGAATGAACTTCGCATACCACTGTAACCCTTATTGGTTATACCATGTGTTATACAGTTGCGCATTATTCTAAATCAATAATTATCATTATATTTTCTTTCACCAACTCTATTAAGTCATTCGGCAAATCACCCATTTTTTTAATCAATCGCTTATTATCTACTGCACGAATCTGGTCAATCATAATGTCGCAGCTTTGATGTAAATTTGTCATTCCCTTTTTTAGATGAACTCTCAAAATGTCCGATTCTTTCCTAACATTTTTTGTTATGGGACAAACAATGGTTGAAGGATGTGGTATCTTATTGAGCAAATTTGTCTGAATTACCAAAACTGGTCTTGTCTTACCAGGCTCGGTTCCGATCTGCGAATTCAAATCTGCTATCCAAATTTCGAATTGTTTAATTGATATAATCAATCTCCTCGAAATCTTTAAGAACAATCATTGAATCCTTTTTAACTAAGTCAGATTCTTTCTTCAGTCTTTTCTCAAGAAGTAATCGCCTCTGAAGTCGATTATAGTAATCAATCGCCTCATTAATATATCTGTTTCGAGGTTTATTAATCTTTGAAAGAATCTTTTCAGTTTCCCTAAAAATTGGATCATCTATTTTTAATGATACTGTCTTCATAATATTGTATTTGTATATTACAAAGGTATATCTTTTTTGGATATCATTCAAGTATTTATCAATTTTGTTAGGCACGTCCTCCATGCTGTGGCACAACCAACTACATGTAACCATATCTTATGTACGTGGAGTCATCTAAAATTTAAACTATCGTCATTTCGATACAGCTAACACTATAGGGTAAATACGGCTGCTGAAAAATCTTATACTCAAAATATGTAACAAGTGTTTCTCATCAATTAAAGCAGGTTTCGAAATAACAATTGGGACTATTAACTAATCCTAAAAAAGTACTTAATTATAATCAGGAACAATTATTGATTATTAAAACCATATTTTTAATCAGTAAAGATTATTATATTTAGCATAAAGTTAGCAATCAATAATTATTAAGATTCTTTTCTAAACGGAGATAAAATGGGTAAATCATTTAAGTATCCTTTTTTATTTATAATACTCACTCTTGGTATTGTTGTGGGTATTCAAATCGAAAAAATATTTTCTGGTGATAATTTACGTGAAGGTATTAGAAAATTTAATGATGTATTAACATTTACAGAGAAATATTATGCCGAAGAAGTTGACACACCAAAATTAGTTGAAGAAGCTATTAAAGGTATGCTTGATCAGCTTGATCCGCATTCTGTTTATATACCTGCAAAACAATTTGCTAATATTAAGGAATCATTCCGGGGAGATTTTGAAGGAATTGGAATTGAGTTTCAGGTAGTAAATGATACATTAACCGTAGTCTCTCCTATTACCGGAGGTCCGAGTGAAGCTCTTGGTATCAGTTCAGGTGATAGAATTGTTAAGATTAACGGTGAAGATTGTATAGGGATATCAAATGAAGAAGTACGAACCAAGCTAAGAGGTAAAGCAGGTACAATAGTTAATGTTTCAATTATAAGAAACGGAATATTTGAGCCGATTGAGTACAAAATTACAAGGGATAAAATTCCAATATATTCAGTTGATACACATTTTATTTACAATAACAAAACCGGTTATGTTAGTGTTTCCCGTTTCTCCGAGACTACATACAATGAATTGAATGATGCTTTAAAAAATTTAAAAGCATCGGGAATGGAACAGTTAATATTAGATTTACGCGGCAACCCGGGCGGTTATCTTAACCAGGCAGTAAGGATATCCGATCTTTTTATCGACGGGGAAAAAAGAATAGTTTACACACGGGGAAGACGGGAAGAATTTAATGATGACTTTTTTGCATCAAAATCCTCAGATTACGAAAAAATCCCCCTTATTATTTTGATCAATAAAGGGAGTGCATCAGCAAGCGAAATAGTTTCGGGTGCAGTTCAGGATTGGGACAGGGGACTGATCGTAGGTGAAACATCTTTCGGTAAAGGTTTAGTTCAAAGACAATTCCCTCTATTCGATAATTCAGCCATCAGGCTTACAATATCAAAATACTATACACCCTCAGGAAGATCAATACAAAGAGATTATAAAAATAAAGAAGATTATTATGCAGACCTCGGTAATAGAAAGGAGATAGAAGGTGATAACATCACTCACGTTGCTGAGCAAGATTCATCTCTTCCGGTATTTAAAACCGAAAGCGGCAGAACAGTATATGGTGGAGGCGGTATAACACCTGATTATATTATATTGTCAGATAAAATCTCTGATTATACACGTGATTTATTGCGTAATAATATCTTCTACCAATTTGTACTTAAATATCTAGATGGTAATGGTGATCAAATTGATATAAGCTTCGGAGATAATCTGGAGAAATTCAGAACTGAATTTAATTTTAGCCCGGAAGAGGAAAACAGTTTCATAAATTTTGCAAAAGACAAAGGGGTTGAAATTGTTGACAAGGATTATAAAAATGATAGAGATTACATATTTGCAAGACTTAAAGCTCAAATTGCACGGAACTACTGGAAGAACAAAGGATGGTACACGATCCTTCTAGATTTTGATACCCAATTTCTTAAAGCTGTTACTCTTTTTGATGAGGCAAAGGATCTTGCTAATCTTAAATGAATATTCTGTTGAAAACTTTAATCAGCTTTTCATTATTATATTTATTTAATATTCAGCTTCTCTACTCTCAAAATGAAATCAGTGTTGGTAATATTACCGTACCTTCACCAAAATTGCTGGTTGGTGAAGAATATACCTACCTAGTTAAATATGCCTTTTTGAATTTAGGTGAATTAAGGATAAATGTTTTCGCTAAAGATACTATAGATGGGAAAATCATTTATAAATCAAGGGCGTACATAGATTCTTATGAAGGTCTTCCTTTTGTAGATATGCATCAGATTCACGAAAGCTGGTTCGATTCTTCTTTTTATCCCGTTTACTATCGGGCATTAATTTTAAATGAAGATGATACTTCAGATACAAGATATTTCTTTCAAAACGATAACCGGGTACATATAATAAAAGGAGAAATGAACAGCACTAAAGTTGTAAAGGATACAGTAATTAACTTAGATAAAAGATTTCAGGATGGTTTATCTTTAATATTTGCAGCACGATACCATTTTGGATTCTCACAAACTATTTTATTTCCTTGCTACATTGGTGAGGATACTTCTTCGGCGATAATTAATTATTATTATAATAATGAAGATATCTCCATAGATGCAGTTGATTATAAAATAAAAAGTTTAAGGCTGGATGGAACAGCCAATTTTTCAGGTATCTTTGGTTTTACCGGTTACTTTGAAGGATGGTTTTCAGATGATGAATTTCATGTACCACTTACAGCAGATTTGCAGGTTCTTATAGGTAATGTTACTCTCGAATTAATTGATTGGAATAATAAACTTTGGCAGCCACCGGCATACAACGAGTAAGTAAGGATCAACAATTATTTCCTTATCAGGATCTGTACCCATCGCTCCACTCAACTGTATTTCTTGCACACGGTGTAAAAATTATAGGCGATGTTCAAATAGGTAAGTACTCAAGTGTATGGTATAATTCTGTTATTCGTGGAGACGTACATTACATCAGGATTGGTGATCATACAAATATTCAGGACTGCTCTATGCTTCATGTAACAAATGGTAAATTTCCAATAAATATTGGCAGCAAAGTAACAGTAGCGCACTCTGTTAAGTTACATGGGTTGCACATTAAAAAATCTTTCTTTCGTTGGTATAGGTGCAATTCTGCTGGATGGTTCGGTTGTTGAAGAGAAGGCAATGATTGCTGCAGGTACGGTAGTTCCTCCTGGTTTTGTTGTTCCTTCGGGAAAACTTTCAGCGGGTGTTCCCGCAAAAATAATCAGGGATTTAACAGAAAGTGAAATTGCGGATATTGAAGTAAACGCAAATCGGTATACTGAATATTCCCAAATAACCATTGAGTCACTTTCTGGAATAAATCTAAAAGAAAATTGATAAAGTAACATTTTATAATTTAACCATATATTTTTTATACGTTGATTAGAAATCTGCACGTATCATCATCTAATAATAAGATAATAAAAAATCGGGTTCATAGGCTTATTGGGCTGCTCAAGAATGAATTAAATTTTAGTATTCAATCACTCTTTATAAATTTTACCGGGGGGGAAGAAATTCATAAAATCAACAAAAAATATTTAAGTCACGATTACTCAACCGATATAATCACGTTTAATTATTCTGGTAGTCATCTTGAACTTGATGGAGAGATTTATATATCTCTGGATGACGCACTTAATTCATCACAAAAATATAAGGTATCATTAAATTCTGAATTGAGACGCCTTACTATTCATGGTTTACTACACCTATCAGGATATAACGACATTGAAAAAAAAGATAAAAAAAGAATGAAAACAAAAGAGAATAATTTGCTTAATATGTATAAATTTGCTTTATTGAGGTATGAATAAAGTCTGCAGATCAAATTCTATTCAACAAATAAAATAAAAATGCAAACTAAGTTTTATTAATGAAGATAAAAGATCTTATCAATTCTTATCTTAGTTATATTCAAAACATTAAGAGATACTCACTTCAAACGGTTAAAGCTTACAGAACCGATCTAACTCAATTTTCGGAACATTTTAAAACTACGAATAAAAACGATACTGGTCAGTTAACAGAGAGAACCATCAAAATGTTTCTTATGCATTTAAGCGAGACCGGTATTGATAAACGCTCCATTTCAAGAAAGCTTGCTTCAGTTAGGGGGATGCTAAAATTTGCATTTCAAAACAAAATAATCGGCTCTAACCCTGCTGCATACATTATCAACCCTAAGAGTTCCAAAAAACTTCCGGAAGTAACCACGACTGAATCTATCTTAAAAATATATCAAATTGCAGATGAAGCCGATGAAAACCCCGAGCTGGTAAAAATTATATTTGAAATGTTGTATGGCTGTGCATTGCGTGTTAGCGAATTATGTGATTTGAACTTTGGTGATCTTGATATTAATAGCCGGACAGTACGGGTGATGGGGAAGGGCAGCAAGCTGAGAATTATTCCGGTTGGAGAAAAATCAATTGAAATTATTAAGCAGTATCTTAGCAAAATAAACCATCAACAAAATAATGATCCGCTAATTTTAACGAAAGGAGGAAACAGATTATACCCAAGACTCGTCTATAGAATTATAAACAAGTATTTATCAAAGGTTACTGATATTAAAAAGAAAAGTCCTCATGTTTTACGACATAGCGCAGCCACACATATGCTTGATAATGGTGCAGATTTGGTAGCGGTAAAAGAAATTTTAGGACATGAAAATCTTTCCACAACTCAAATATACACTCATGTAAGTATAGAGAGATTGAAATCGACTTATAAAAAATCACACCCAAAATCTTAATAATGGAGGAATAAATGAACATCTCGATAACAGCTCGCAAATTCAAAGCACACGAAACCTTAAAAGATTTTATTAATAATGAAGTATCTTCATTAAAAAAATATAATGATGATATTCTTAATGCCGATGTGATATTAAGTTATCAAAATCCAAAAGATTCTATAAAATCAGTTGAGATAACAGTTCATGTTCCCGGTCAAACACTTAATGCTACCGATGATTCTGATGATTTTAAAAAATCAATCAGTTCTTCGGTTGATAAATTATCGAGACAACTCAAAACATTAAAATCGAAAAGAATATCTCACTGAAATGATAAATATTAGTAAAAAATCAATATCTCAAAAAGAATCGATATCTGTTGAATTTTTTTACGAAAACACTCAGAGATTATTTAATTTAAAACTTTTAACTGAATCCTCTGATCTGCAACGAAAAATTTATGATCAAAATTTGCACAGACCCGGCTTAGCATTGGCAGGGTTTGTTGAATTATTTTCATATAAGAGGGTCCAGGTATTTGGCAATACTGAAATGAAATATTTGAACAACCTCTCCGAAGAAGATCAGAATGCAACATTGAAGAAGTTATTCAATTTTGAAATGCCTTGTATCATCTTAAGCAATGACAATCAACCTATTCCTATTCTAAAAAAATTAGCTGAACATCATCATGTACCTCTTTTTGGTTGCGAGTATGCGACAACAAAACTGGCTTATCTGGTCGGTGATTTTCTTGATGATCAGTTTGCTGAAAGAATTACTATTCATGGTTCATTTGCTGATGTTTACGGCGCAGGGATGTTATTTATAGGTAAATCAGGAATAGGAAAAAGCGAAGTTACGTTGGATTTGGTTGAAAGAGGGCACAGGCTGGTTGCAGATGATGTGATTATCTTAACAAAAAAGGGTGAAGGAATATTGATGGGGGCTGGTACAAATATTGCAAAACATTTTATGGAAATCAGAGGATTGGGTATAATTGATGTAGAAAGAATATTTGGAATTCATGCTATTAGGTATCAAAAAAGGCTTGAAATAATTGTTGAGCTTGAATTTTGGGACGATGAGCGAGAATATACTCGTACTGGTCTCGGCGAAGAAAAAGTAACAATCTCTGGTGTAGATATATTATATATTAGACTTCCAATAACTCCGGGTAAAAATATTACTGTTATTTCTGAAGTTATTGCACTTAATTATTTATTAAAACATTATGGGCATGATACAGCAAAAATTTTTCGGGATAGACTCAATTCGCGTCTCAAGAATAAAAATTTAGAAGAACAACGTGGAATTGACTATTTTGAACATGATTTTGAATAAAATTTAATGCCAAACCCTTGACAGATTTCTTTTATTTCTTTATGTTTTGCCACTAAATTATGAAAAAATATTACTACTTCTCAGAAGATTCATTAGAATTTGTTGAGATAAAAAAATTCAAAGCTAAATTTATTTTTTATTTAGCAATTGTGTGCCTTTTTACAACTTCATTTGTGTTTGGCGGATTTTATTTAATTACTTCAGCCACTAATTCAAGAGGTGATTTAGCTTCACTCAAAAATCAAAATCTTATTTTGAGTGATAAATTAATAGAGGTATCTGATCATTACGAGATTCTCCAGTACAAGCTGAAAGATATAAAGGTAGTCACAGAAAATTTAAGAATAGCAGCTAATCTTGAGCCGATAACCGATGATGAAAAATTACTTGGTGTTGGCGGTGGATCGTTCGATAATTCACTAGATTTTCTTAATTCACCTGAGAAATTAAACATCGATGCTGCTTTTAATCTAATTGAACAAGTAACAAATGAATTTAAATTCGAAGTATTACAATACGAAGAGATCTCAAAAAAAATAGCTGAAAATAAAAAGTTATTTGAATCAATACCAGCAATAATGCCGACAAAGAGTATATATGAAAGCAGTCATTTTGGGATGAGAATACATCCGATATTAAAAGTACGCAAAATGCATGCAGGAATCGATTATGTTGCTAATATCGGAACCTTGGTCTATGCAACCGGTAAGGGTAAGGTTATATACGTTGGTAGAAGAGGCAGCTATGGTCTTGAAGTGGTAATCGATCATGGTTTTGGTTATAGAACTACATTTTCTCATTTATCCAAATCTTTAGTTAGAAGAGGGCAGAAAGTTGAGCGTGGTGACGTGATTGCCAAGACAGGTAATTCCGGTTTATCAACCGGACCGCATCTTCATTATGAAGTTTCACATAAGGGAATTAAGCTGAATCCATCCCGGTTTATCTTTGATGATCTGGACTTTATTGAATTATTAGGTAAAAATTAATTTCTTGGCAAAATTTAAGCAAAGATGATCTGGACAGTAGAACTTGCCGCATATTTAATCGATGCTCCATGGCCTGCAAGCAGAGAGGAGTTAATAGAATATTCAGAAAGAATTGGAACGCCGTATGAGGTTATTGATAATCTAAAAGAGCTTGAAGATAGTGATGAGCCTTACGAGAACATCGAAGATATCTGGCCCGATTACCCGACGGAAGAAGACTTTTTTTACAACGAAGACGAATTTTAGACTCGGGCGCTGAAAGCGCCTTTTTTTATGACTGATTACTTCAAAAATATAAATGGTCAGCAGCGGGTAAAAAAAATTCTTTCTAATTTTAATTCAATTTCAAAAATCCCTCACGCGTTATTATTTACCGGGCCTGATGGTGTTGGTAAAGAAAACTTTGCAATTCGATTTGCTCAATCCGTTAATTCAAATCTTCTCAATACGGAGAAAAGAGAAAGAATCTTAAACCAAATTTCTAATCTCTCTGAACCATTTGTAAAATATATTATTCCATTACCACGCGGTAAGAATGAAACTGATTCTGATACACCTACAGGTAAATTAAGCGATGACGAAATGGATTTGCTCCATGAAGAACTTCGTAAGAAAATAAAAAATGCTTACTACAAAATTAATTTACCTAAAGCAAATAACATTAAAATTAATAGCATAAGAGAAATAAAAAAGTTTCTATCATTAGAGTTTAGCGATGTTGCATGCCGTTTTATCATAATTTCCTCTGCACATTTGATGAGTGAGCCTGCGCAGAATGCTTTACTCAAAAGTCTTGAAGAACCACCACCTGGTGTTGTATTTATTTTAATCACTTCTTTTCCAAAAAGATTGAGAGAGACTATTAGATCAAGATGCTGGGTAATTAATTTTGATCCCTTGTCCAATGATGAACTGGTAAGTATTCTTACGAAATATTTTAATGTTGATAAAAATATAGTA
The DNA here is from genome assembly GCA_022562275.1 of Bacteroidota bacterium. GTDB lineage: Bacteria > Bacteroidota > Ignavibacteria > Ignavibacteriales > Ignavibacteriaceae > BMS3ABIN03. The sequence continues at coordinate 2,598 of JADFPP010000051.1, read as the reverse complement.
AATACTGTTGCACCGTTTGCCAATGGTTCTGTAACAATGGCTTTAAAACTTATCGAGATGGATATCGGTGATCTGAGTGAGAAAACTATATCGATACTGCGTTATTCATTTGGTAAAAAATTTCATTCTGCATTCAACGAGTTAAGTTCATTACTTGCTGAGCAGGGATCGGAAAATATTCGGCTTATAATAAAGATGATTATTACATGGTTAAATGATCTTCAAAAATATAAAAAGAATGTGGATCACTATTTCTTCAAGCAACATAAGGAAACACTTGAGAAATTCAACTCTAAATTTCCAGACGTTGAACCAAAGGATCTTGTGTACAGGATAGACAAACTATCTTCTTATGTAAAAAACAATGTTAATATTAACCTGCTTGCTGCCAACCTTATTTTTGAACTTTCCGCTCTCCCAAGCAGTAGAGTAAAACAGATTTAGCATAAATTTATTTTTCTCTATCTGATTATTAGATGTATTTTCGTTAATTTTTATTATCTAAAAATTATTATTAAGTGAGTGAATTATGAAAAAGGTTGTAATTACTTCGGCAAAAAGAACTCCTGTTGGTTCTTTTAACGGAGCTCTCTCATCACTTTCTGCAGCACAGTTAGGCAGTCTAACAATTAAATCTGTAATTGACGATACAAAGATAGACGTGAACCTTGTTGATGAAGTTATTATGGGAAATGTTTTAACTGCCGGACAGGGACAGGCACCTGCAAGACAAGCAGCAATTTATGCCGGGCTGCCGGACAAAACTGAAACTCTAACAATAAATAAAATGTGCGGAAGCGGATTGAAAGCTGTAATGCTCGCACATCAGGCAATTCTTGCTGAAGATGCTGAAATAATAATAGCCGGCGGACAGGAGAGTATGAGTAATGCTCCTTATTTGCTGCAGAAAGCACGAACCGGTTACAGATTAGGCGATGGAAAGATTATTGATTCAATGGTGAAGGACGGCTTGTGGGATGTTTATAACGACATACACATGGGATGCTGTGCCGAATCCTGCGCACGTGATTTCGATTTTAAGAGGGAAGAGTTGGATGAGTTCACTATCGGCTCATATAAGAAAGCTTTGGCTGCCCAGGAAGAAGGAAAATATAAAGATGAAATAGTTCCAGTTACAATCAAGAACAGAAAAGTTGAAATTATTGTTGATAACGATGAAGAACCGGGAAAAGTAAAATTTGAGAAGATTCAATCACTAAAACCGGTTTTTGAAAAAGACGGTGTTGTAACTGCGGCAAATGCTTCATCAATCAACGACGGCGCAGCTGCATTAATGATAATGACGGAAGAAAAAGCTAAAGAACTAGGTTTAACACCTTTGGTAGAAATTGTTGCGCAATCATCGTCAGCAAAGGCTCCAATTGAATTTACAACAGCACCTGCAGATGCAATTGCAAAGGTTCTGAACAGAGCAAACTTATCCAAAGATGACATTGACCTCTTTGAGATAAACGAAGCGTTTGCGGTTGTTTCATTAGCTGTAAATAAACTTCTTGAGCTTGATGCTGCTAAGGTAAATGTAAACGGTGGTGCTGTGGCTATTGGTCATCCTATTGGTGCAAGCGGTGCACGAATTCTTGTAACTCTCATTCACGAAATGAATAAACAAAACTCAACTTACGGTTTGGCTTCACTCTGCATTGGCGGTGGGGAAGCATCGGCATTAATTGTTAAAAACTATTAAAAACAGGGAGAATTTAAAATGGAAATAAAGAAAATAGCTGTGATCGGTGGTGGCACGATGGGCAACGGTATTGCCCACGTCTTTGCAATGAAGGGATTTGAAGTAAATCTTGTGGAAATGAAAGAAGAATTAGCAGATAAAGCCCTTGCCACCATATCAAAAAATCTTGACAGACAGATTAAAAAAGAGATAATTTCTGAAGATGATAAAAAAACCATTCTTAGTAGAATTAATAAGATTATTGGCGTTGAAAACACACCTATTGATGTGAATTTAGTTATTGAAGCAATATATGAAAATAAGGAAGCTAAAACCAATATATTCAATATATTGCAACCGTTAATTAAATCAGATTCTATATTTACTTCAAATACATCTTCTATTTCAATTACTGAGTTATCTGTTTCTAACCGACCCGATAAATTTATCGGGATGCACTTTATGAATCCTGTTCCGATGATGAAACTAATTGAAATTATCAGGGGATATTCTACAAGCGATGAAACATTCAATACAATAAAAAACCTCTCTGAAAAGCTTGAGAAAGTGCCTGTTGAGGTTTTTGATTATCCCGGTTTTGTAGCAAACAGAATTTTGATGCCCATGATAAACGAAGCCGTTTTTGCTCTTATGGAAGGTGTGGCTTCTAAAGAAGATATAGATACTGTAATGAAATTGGGAATGAATCATCCAATGGGACCCTTAACTTTAGCAGATTTTATAGGGCTGGATGTTTGCCTTGCAATAATTGAAGTGCTTTACAACGGATACAACGATTCCAAATACAGACCTTGCCCATTATTGAAAAAAATGGTTGCAGCAAATAAATTAGGAAGAAAAACCGGGGAAGGTTTTTTTAAATATAATTAATTATACGTTTCGTTTATTACATT
>JADFPP010000050.1 GCA_022562275.1 Bacteroidota bacterium | reverse complement strand
ATTTAGGCCAATGCCTTTTACGATTGTAATTGGCCCAGTTCGCAAAAGAATATCAACATCGTATGTTACTCCGTCGACAATCAAACTAGTCAATCGCCCTGAAACCACATAAAAGTCCCCAATCACAGCAGAAGTAGTTAATGTCGTGGTAGCAAGGCCGTTAATATCGGTTGTACCGATACTGGATGACAATGAACCAGTACCTTCCTCAATCATCCATTCTACAGTCCCAACAACAGAGGGATTTGCCTTATTCTTACTTAGTGAAAGGTTGACTGAGGCCGTAATTTCAATCTCTCCAAAATCGGCCAGTACCACTTCCGGTATTATCGGATTTACCTCAAAGGTTACCGATTCTTTTCGTTCAGGAAATAGATCAAAATTCGTCTTTAAATATAATCTTTCGAGCTGCCCAGTCATCTTGAAATAGCCCCAAAAACTGCCTGTATTCCACCAATCTAAACCCGAAAGTTCATTCCCGATAGTTTCTCTTCCTTTCATTCGAATGTAATTGGTTTGACCTGTAGTAAAACCAGATACAGGTATTTTCATGTACGGCTCTTCATTCCTCATAAAAATTTTCGCATATCTCAAAAAAGCAGTGCTTCCAACATTTACAATAGATACACCTTTTTCTGTTAAGTTGATTCTAATTTTCTTTGCTAAAACCGAAAGTAATAATTCTTCTGCCCAGCCTTCTACTAAAATTACTCCTTTCGCAAAAAAGAGATTTGCTTTCGTAACATCTAAAAATCTTTCTAAGAATTTATAATCCGTTTCTTTTAGCTCTGTATATTTATAGCCCAGCGGGAAAACACTTCCACTTTCTTTTTCACAGATAATAAGATTCTCTAATTTTACTTTTGAAGCAAGATTCGGACTATGTGTTGTTAATATAAACTGAACATTTTTATTGTTTTGCAAAGTTTCAATTACGCGCAGTTGAGCTTGTGGATGTAAATGAGCCTCTATTTCCTCAATGAGTCCAAGTCGTATTCCATCCCATTCCCTCCTTTCTAAATTTAGGAGTTCCGTTGCCATAAAAAGTAAGTTATTACTACCGAGTCCTAGGTTTTCATCTCCTAAAGTAATTTTAAGTGTTTCTAATATGTTTTTTAGTTCTTTTGATGGGATAGTAAATTTTGAATCTTTTTTTTCTCCAAAAAATTCTAGTAAAAATTCATCAATAGTATCTTTTACATCTTTTCCTTTGGCCGGCTCCTTAAAATAACTTTCAATTTTATTTTGAAACTCTTTAAAGTCAGACACTAAATCATGGACTTTATCATCTTTTTTATCTTCTTTAAAAACTATGTGCCCTTGTAAAATTCGTGAAAGTCTCGAATTTCTCTTTGGAACTAATTCACTCTGGGTATCTCTTAAAGGTTTTAAATAAGTAGTTTGTAAATATTCTTTTGCATCAGCTGTTAACGGATATCCTTCATCATCAGAGCCAGCACAGATATCAAAAGGAAAAATTCTTTCTTTATTTCGATGAGCATCTAAAATAATTTTAAGACGAGGTTTATCTAAAAAATCACCATTTTCATCAAAAATAGTTAACCATTCAGTAAAATTTTTTGCTTCATTTGGCTCTAATTCATAAGAACAGCACTCAATTCTTAATCTTGTCGTATCATTATAAAAATCTTCATGTTCTAAACGAATCCATTCAAAACTATGAGTTTTTAGGATTATCTTTATAGCATCAATAATCGCTGTTTTGCCGGAATCATTTTCACCGATAAGAACATTAAGTCCCTTAGTGAAGTTGACTTCTAAGTCAGGCGTTCTTAAAGTGTTCTCAACGATCAGCTCATTTTTTGAGCCATATTTTCTAAAATTCCAAAGTTTTAATTTTGCCAAATACATAGTCTTTACCTCCCCTCCACTACCGCTATCTCTTCTTCCGTCAACCCGTAAAGCTCGTAAACCATTCTATCAATCTCCAGTTCTAATTCTGTTTTGTCTTCCCCTTTTTCTTTTTTGGCAAGTATTTTATCAACTATTTTTATTAAGGGTTGTTGAGCAGAATTACTAGGCTTTATTATAGGAATATTTAATAATGGCTCCTTATCAATTTGATAATTATTGCCCTGCATCTTACCTTTATGTTTTAGCCAAAACGCAATTAATTTTGAGTTTAATAAGCTCGTTAAATATTTTTGATTAATTCTATTTGTTTTTATAACATAAAAAGTTGCAGATACATAACAATTAAAATCAGTATAAGTAAATGTTGGTTCAGCACATTTTCTTATTGAAATTATTTTCTCTCCTTTAAAAAATCTTTCTTCTCTTGCACGATGTAATCCATACGGTCGATTATCAGATGTTATAACACTTGTAAATTGATCGAGATGCTTTTTAATATTTGGATATTTATTCATTTCTTCTCTATTCTTGAAAGAGGATTTTGTATAGATCACCCAAAATTTGTTTTTGGGGATCCCATAATATTTAGAAAGTTCATTTATAGTATAGAGTGGTTTTATTAATTCTAATTCCTTCTTAAACATATGCAGTTTTTCTTTTTCATGATCGCAAAGAACAAAAATTCCTGCACCAATGTCATATTTATATTCTAAGACTTTTTGATTTTTTCTATTTAAAAAATCTTGTGGATAAACAATTCCTTGAGCAACTTCTTGTTTTTCATCTAATTGGAAATTCCGTTTCTCAGCAACTTTATCAAGTATCATTTCTACCAAATTATTACCAAAAGTAATTGACTTATCAATGTACTTTTCACTACTAATTTCCGGTTTAAGATATTCAATATTTGGATTCTCAATTTTTGCCAATATATCTAACACATCCTGAAAAATCACTTTTTTAGTGTAATTCAATTTCCTATAATCCAAAAAATATTTATTTGAAGAGTTACCTTTTCTGAAAACCATAATCATTGTTTGAATACCGGAGGTTTCAAAAATTTTGTAATCACCAAAATCAATGATATTTAACATTTTGGTTTCCTTCAAAACTTTATTCCGCATTATTGTAGCGCCATAACTTGTAACCCAATTGTTTTGTGCTATAAATGTAAGTATGCCATTCTTTTTTAATAAATCTATTCCATAGCAAGTAAAGAAATACCAAATATCCATTTTGCCTTTATAGTAAGGAGAATTTCTTAAATCGTTAAAAGCATCTCTCATTGTATATTCTTTAATATACGGTGGATTCCCAATGACAATATCAAATCCGCCTTCGTTATCACTATGGCGGACAGGTCCACCTTCCTTATCACTTTGAAAGACTTCGGCAAAATAGAGTTTCCAAAGAAAGAAAGGTTTTGTATTTGATTTCATCAATTTATTTACTTCATTAATTTTATCTTGTTTGTTTTGCTCTTTAAGTGTTTCTACAATTAATTCCCAACATAATTTTTCAATTTCATTTTTCAGTTTGTTTCTCTCATTTTTAATATCTGTTATAAAATATTTTTTTTGTAACTCTAAAAGTTCACTTGCTTTTTTCTGATATTCACTTTTGCCAAAAAGCCCAACATCATCGTTAGCATCCGTAGTTTTTGCACTATAATTTTTTATTACTTTTATAATTTTATATTGTTTGTTCTCTAATTCCTTTTTTTTCAAGTCAGTAAGTTTATTTGAATTATGCAAACTGATAAGTTCTTTTTCTAAATCCTTTTGCCTTAATTTCAATTCTTCTAAAATCTCATCTTTAGTTTCACTCTTTTGAAAAAACTTTTCATCAATAAGCTTTATTCCTGCATAATTAGAAATAAGACTGTTACCTTGCATTAATTTAAAATCGAGATTCGGCAGCGGTTCAATTCCCCAATTTTCTTTACTCTTGTCAATATTTTCGTCAACAAGCAGGGAGATAAAAAAGCGAAGTTTTGCAATTTCAACTGCAATCTGCTGAATATCAACGCCGTAAATACAATTTTGGATTAAGTAAAGTTTTCTGCCATAGTTTGAATTTTTATCTTTAAAATTTAGTTCAACTTGTTCAATTAACTTTAATTTTAATGACGGGTCGGTAATGTTTTTTTCAACTGCATTAATTTGAGCTTTTTTCCAAATTTCATTTTGCGGGTCAAGTTTAGAAAGTAGAAAAACCAATTTATTCAAAATGCCCATTGGAAAAGCGCCGGAACCGACTGCGGGATCGACAATTCGTAAATTATCAATTAAACGGACAAGATTTTTAGTTTCATTTTTGTTAAAGGGATTATGATTTTCATTTTCAGAATTATTGCTGAATAATATTTCTAATTTTTCATTGAGCCCATCTATTTCTTTAAGGTGTGTTTTAAAATATTCCTTAAGAGATTGCGAAACCATATACTCAACAATTTCGCGTGGAGTATAGTAGCTGCCGGTGGCTTTGCGCGCTGTGGTAGAGGTTTCGGGATTAAAACTTGCCAAAAGATTTTCAAATACTTTCCCGAGCAGTTCAGGATCAAGAGCAACTTCTTGGTCATTAGGATCGTTTTCATCAATTGTAAAATTATATGATTTAAGAATATTTATAAGTCCTTCGGTCCTATATTTTTTATTTCGAGTTCCATATTCTTCATTTAAGTCGAGTTCAATTTCCTCATTAAAAAAGAGAAAATTTTGAACGGAAAGTCCAACATCTTTATCACTGAATCCATCAATTCGGATTTCTTTGTATTTACCATCTTCTTTAATTCTTCTATCGAGACAATCGAATAGACCTCCATTCAGAAAAGGAATTTCTTTGAAGATTGAAAGCATATCCTTTTTATTATTAAAATACTTTTCATATCGATATACAGATTGGTCAAAGTAATCTTGGTTTTTCCCTTGGAATGATTTCTCAAACCTGAACTTTCTATTTTTACCTTTTGTATTCAAAGTGGCAAAGAAAAGGTTTTGCAAAATAGCTTTGTAATAAGAAGTACTTTCTGAAGAAGTATCATTTAAAATTGATTCAATAAATTCTTTATCAAAAAGATTATTTGGCACAAGATTACGCTGACGCATAAACCAAATGAAAATCAATCTTGTAATTAAACGGATAACAGAAATGTTTCTTCCGTTGTCTTCTCTCTCTGCATCTTTTGGAAAGTTGGTTTCTTTAACAGCCCAGAAATACCAGTTGGCAATTTCCTGATAGAATTCTTTCGTTACTTTTTCAACACTGAATGAATCTATTATTTTATCTAACAAAGAGAAGTCCACGGCTTCCATTTGTATTAGGAAAGTTTTGTTGGTTAGTTCTTTACTTACAAAATAGGTGAACCTGCGGAAGTTACTCCAATCTCTTTTGGCTCCGGGTTTAGGTATATCGTAAATGAGTGAGAATCGGAAATTGGTATTCTCATCATAAAAGATAAATATGCCCGCAGCGTAACGTGCTGTTTCTTTTAATATCTTTTTTCCTAAAATATATTGTGCTTTCTTCCCTGAGCGTTCAGTAAGTTCTTTGTTTACTTTGAATGCACAAATTATTATTTCACTGTTATCATCTAAGTCAATTTCACCCAACATAGTTCCATCAGAAAAATCATCATTATTGTATTGGTTCAATTCCTGCTCTATCGGTCTGAATTTTCTGCTTTTTTCGCGGAAGAAGCGGCTGAACTTTTGGATATCGAAATCATTTATAATATCGTTCAAGATTTCTTTAGCTGACATAATTAAACCCCAACATTTATTTTATCTGTTGTTTGATTTTCGACTGCAATTATAATTTCTTTATTCAGTTTCTTTAACCGTGCTTTTTCTTTCTCAAGAAAATTTTCACCCAATACATTTTTAAGCGAATTTAATTCCTCGATTGCAGAATTAATTTTACTTTCCTCAGTTTTCAAATTAGCAATGCGCCGCAAAGTAAAATCGGCTAAAGTGCCGTAATCCAAAATATCTTCGCGCAATGTCCTTAAAAAACTTTTGTAAGGAATAAGCTTTTCCATTCGGTTTGTCCGCAAAAGAAAATTGATATTATTCAGTGCTTTTTTCTCAATGCTTTGTTCTGATGTAGGAACTGAAATTGTTTCTTTTATTTCTTTAACCTTTTGATAATTATCCCAAAAACTATTGCTCAGTTCTAATGGCTTTTCATCCGGTTCGCAAATTATTTTTTGTAACACTTCATCTAATGATGTTTCATAAGTTTCAATTTTACCATTATTTAATTTTGCACCCATAACATAGAGTCTGGTTTTCTTGAAAAATACAAGCAGTTCATCCTCGTTGAATTTCTTAGACACTTTTATTCTAACAGGATAATCGTTTAACTCTTGAATCAGTTCAGGATAATCTTTTTTAATTTGTATAAAGAGGTTTAATACTTTTGTATAAAAACTTTCTTCTTCAGTTGTTTCGGGATTTTGCTGTATTTTATTATAAAGTGCTGCGGGAGTTGGTTCCTCGTCAACATCAAATATTTTTGCATCCTCTCCAAGAGTACTGTGAATCATAAACATTTTATTTTGAGCAATTTCACGCGATTTAACAAGTTCTGCTCCTCTCTCGGTAGGAAAGAAATTAACAATATAAAGTTCATCAAAAACTTTTTTACTGATTCTATTAATACGTCCCAACCGTTGAATAACTCTTACAGGGTTCCAGGGAATATCATAGTTTATTACCATTCCTGCACGGTTGAGGTTAAATCCCTCAGAAATTTTATCTGTGCTCAGTAGAATATCAAATTCATTTTCCTGCTTATTATAAGACGCGTCAAAATTTTTATTAATGGTTTCAATCTTGGAATTCGGAAGATCACCGGCTACAGTTAATATTTTTTGTGGCAATTGTTTTTCTAATTTCTGGACGACATATTTAACTGTATCAGCATATTCGGAGAAAATTATTATTTTTCTTTTAGGTTCACCATTTGGGGGAGTTTTAGAAAATTCATTTTTAATATTTTCAATTAGACAGTCAGTTTTAGGGTCATTATCAACAAGTTTCAATTCGGTTAATCTTCTAAGTATCTCATCAAATAAATCTATATCGCTTTGAATATTATCTATAAATTCATTCTTATAACGGAAATCTTTTATTATATATCTTTTGTGTTTTTTGGGATACTCGCCTTTATTTATTTGCTCTTCATATTCAATCAGATATTGCTCTATTTCATCTAAATCGAGTTCGTAAATTTTTTCAAGCAAAGCTCTGTCAAGAATATATTCTCCCTGCATGGGATCGCCGTTTCCGGTTTTAGTAATGAATGACAATACATCTTCATTTATCTTTTTAAAATTTTTAATACTCTGCTCAAAAGCACCAAATGAGCTCTCAAAACGCTTAACTATCAAACGGCGCATAAAATCAAATAAGTTACGCTGTTGAATTAACTCGCGATTCTTTTCAATGTCTAATTTATCTTCAATTTCTTCTCTGTTTACTCCACCCTGTTCATATTCAAAGGGTCTGTATATTGCGCCTTTAAATTTTCCTTTATCATCGGGATCACCAAAGTATTCCTCAATAATAGTATCATAAAACTCTGACTGCTCTTCAGTTAATTCAAAAAACCATTCAATTGGATCAGCGCATTTAGACAACATCTTAACTTCTTCCTTATAGAAAGGATTTTTTTGCAGGTCAAGCCGATTTCTTCGGATAATTATTGGTTCAATAACATTTCTTATTTGCTTTGCCAGATACCGGGTTCTTTGTGCAACTTTTTTAAGATCTATATTTTCTTCCCCAAATAAAGAATTGTAGTAAGCCTTAGCTTTGCTTCTTTTTTTAGGATCGGGAGAATTATGATACTTTTTAATATAAGCCAGTCGATTGAATAAACCTTTAAATGTTCTAAACTGATCTACTACATTATTATCTAAAGTAATTGATGATTTTTTTGGTGTAATAAAAAGTTTAAGAAGTGAAAGAACATCCCCGGGTCTGTTGTTAAATGGCGTAGCAGTTAGCAATATTACAATTTTATCACGGCATATATTTTTTAGCGATTCATAATCCTGAGTATCCTGATTTCGAAAACTGTGGGCTTCATCAATAATAATGACTTCGATATCATCATGCTCTTTAATGAAATCAAGAGTTTTTTCCAGATCACCGCGGGAACGTACCTCCCAATCAAATAAACCAAATTCATCAGTATATTTTTTCCATCCGGATTTTCTATTTATATCTCCTACAAGACCCGGCGGGCAGATAATGACGCCCCGTTTTCTTAAGTGCCTGGCAACAGCACAAGCTATGATAGTTTTACCAAGCCCTACAACATCGGCTATTATCACTCCATTGTGTTGCTCAATAATGCTTAATGCCTGTTTTATCGCATCTAATTGATAGAGATATGGTTTATATCCATTTTTCTCCATCAAATGAATTATAGATGTTCCAATCTCTTTGTGCTCATAACTTTCCAGAAAAGTTTTAAGAACAAGGCAGTACGCTTCGAAAGGAGATATTTCTTTTATCAAGGTTTCTTTCTCAAGAATTCTAATAAGCTTTTTCTTTAATTCTTCAAACTCATTTATTTTTACTGCGTCATTCCATAATTCATTAAAATAGTTTTCGGCTTCTTCAAAACCATAATCGCTAATTTCAACATTAAATTCATTCTGTGTTGTTAAACCTGCTTTTGTAAGGTTACTGCTTCCGGTAATAAACAGATTTCTTTTCCCAACCTGCCCTTCTTCAAGCTTGAAAATATAAAGTTTAGAATGATTTGGAGATGAGGTTTTACGAATAATCAACCTATCTTCTTGTATAAGCTGAATAAAAAACTTTACCTGCTCATAAAATTCCTTGTTATCAAAAACGTCAGTATTTATTGATTTTTTAATGGACGCGAAAAATTGATATACTTTTTCCTCATCAGAGTATAAACCTTTTTCTGCAAATTCAATCAGTCCTAAATTTGTATCATCAACATTCAACCCGACCAGTACTTTAAAAGAAATTTTGTCATTTTCTTTAAGTCCTTTATACAATTCTCTTATTCCTGAAAAATAGAAGAAGCCAATTAAGAATTTTAAATCATCGCTTTTTGCAATTAACTCATTTAGGCGTTTCCTTAATTCTTTAGTAGGTTGATTTGTGATGAAATTGTTCATTGTTTAAATGTTGGTGTAAGATTTAGTACACTTTATATCTGTAATAGTTATTTGGAATCAGTTCAATAAAGGTTAACCTAGTTCGTAGGTGAGAGAAAGTTAAATCATCGTTATCAATCATTGTAATTAATAATGATTTTTTGTTCTTGTTTTTCTGTGGATTCTTAATTTATTTCTTTACACTTGTCTCCAGCGATTTCAACTCATCAATCTTCTCTTCAAGTAGTTTTATCTTCTCATTCAGCTCTTCAGTTTTCCTATCTATTTCTTTTTCATACTCTCCTGTATCCCAGTAACCCCTGTCTTCAAAATAACTTTTGAAGAGCCAGTTATGCTTTAATGCTTCCATATTTTCATTTAGTTTCATAGTAGCAATTTTAGCTTCTTCGGTAATATCTCTCAGATTGTTGACAATAGCTGTAAAGGTTGTATCCTTTGCATTACCTTCATCGAATAAGGAACCGACAACGCCTTTTCCGTCTTTTACATTTACTAAAATTGTATCAACACTCGCAACTGCATTATTTACAGTTAATAAAACATCTTTCATTCCTTTACCAAGCTGATCGTAAGTTTCTACTATTTTTCTTAAATCGTAAGTTAATGAATCGAGTGTAACATAAGCTGATTTAGTTATGTCTTTTGTTAAATTATAAATTTCATCATCATTCAATAATTTGCCGAGTGTTCCTTCACCTGCATTTATTTTATAGACAATATCAGCCAGGTTTTTGGTCATCTCTTTTGTATAAGCCATTATTCCCTGTGTTTCTTCAATTATATCTGCAAAGCTAAGCGGTTCTCTTACTAAAATTGTTCCGCCGTCTTTAACAGTCTCCGCATAACTATCACTTATCTGCAGCGATATAAATTTATACCCAACTAACCCTTCGGTTTCAATTCCTGCTTCTGTATCTATTCTAATAAATTTTCTCACGTCAGAAAGTATTCTCATTGAAACTTCGATAGTGCTGGCTTGTTCGCCGATAATTTTTATTCCTTTTACTGCACCCACATCAACTCCGCTCAATCTAACAGGGGCACCATTTCTTAACCCCTGAACATTTTGAAAGTAAGCTTTTACAGTAAACGTTGATTTAAATAATGCTTCCTTATTACCAAGAAGGAATATGATTAATACAAATAAACTGCTCCCAAGAAAAATAAAAATACCAAGTTTGGCACCTGATAAATTTTTAAGCATTAATCTCTCCCGTTATTGTTTATTACTTCATCGCTGAAAAAGTTCTTTAAAAATGGATCTTCTGCCGTCAATAATTCTTCTATGGTTCCTTCGTGCACTATATGACCGCCATCCAACACGATTGCGCAATCAGCAATTATTTTTGCACAAAGCACATCGTGGGTTACAACTATAGAAGTCATTTTAAATGCATGTTGTAAATCTACTATTAAAGTACTTATCTCTTTTGATGTTATAGGATCAAGCCCGGTAGTTGGTTCATCATAAAGCATTAGCTTTGGCTCTGTAATAATAGATCTTGCAAGTCCTACTCTTTTTCTCATTCCTCCGGAAAGTTCCGAGGGCATTTTATCAATTGCATCTGAAAGATCAACTGCTTCCAACACCCTGTGAACCCTATCGTCAATTTCATCCTGTTCAAGACTAAAATTACGGATAAGCGGGAACTCTAAATTTTCTCTAACACTCATCGAATCATATAAAGCCGAACCCTGAAATAAAAAGCCGATGTCTTTTCTTAAATCGTTCAATTCTTTGCGGTTAAGATTAAGCACATTTTTGTCTTTAATAAATATTTCGCCTGAATCCGGAATCATTAATCTTATTAAACACTTTAACAGCACACTTTTCCCTGTTCCACTTCTGCCGAAAACAACCATATTTTGTCCCATCTCAACACTAAACGATACACCGTTTAAAACAACCAAATCGTCAAACGATTTATGTAAATCTTTAATTTCAACCATACTATTTAACCGTAGGCCATAACCAGAGGGTTAATTTAACAAGCACCATATCAAATATAAGAATAAGTAATGACGAAGCTACAACTGAAGTTGTTGAAGCTTTACCAACGCCTTCGGTACCGTTCTTTGCATTAAAGCCAAGGTATGCTCCAACTATTCCAACAATATACCCGAAGATAAAAGTCTTAAGAATTCCCGGAACGGCATCAGCAAACTCAACGGCAAAGATAACTCTTCCGGTAAAATATTCCCAGGTCATATTCTGTACAAGCACAACCGCAATGTAGCTGCCAACTAACGAAATAAAAATAACATAAACAGTAAGAATCGGCAGAATAAAAGTTGTGGCAACCACTCTTGTAACAACTAAAAATCTAAACGGGTTAACACCCGATACTTCCATAGCATCAATTTGTTCGGTTACGCGCATCGAACCGAGTTCTGCTCCTATACCCGAACTAACTCTTCCAGCAAAAATAAGCGCGGTAATTACCGGTCCAAGTTCGCGCACAATAGTAATCGCGATAGCTCCGGGAAGGAATGCTTCTGCACCAAATCGCTGAAGCACCGGCTGTAACTGCATTGTCATTACCAATCCGATGATAAATCCTGTGACACCGACAATCGGTAAAGTTTTCATTCCTAATTCAATCATATGTTTTCTTATTTCCACACCTTCGTAAGGCGGTAAAAAAACCTCTTTAGAAAATCTTATCGAAAAGATGGATAAACCAGCAAGAGTTTCAAAGAATGAACTCAATCGGTGCTGTGTAACAGCAAATAATTTATCCTTTTGGAATTTCATTAAATGATAGAATGAAAAAAATGTTTATAATCCAATTTGTTGTACAAAACAAAAATAGTAAATATGAATGTTAAAGTGAATTTTTGTTTGTTAATTGGATCACGTTTGCTTTTTTTGGATGGATCTCTAACGTTCAAGTGGGACTCGTTTCATCAACTTACATAAAAGCGTTAACGTAATGTTTAATTGAAGGATTATTAATATCCTCAAGCATTACAGCAATCACATCAAACCTGCAATCCAATACTTCAATTTTTTTTTCGTATAAGTAAAGCTCAGCCATTTTTTTAATTTGTCTTTGCTTGTTTTTGGTTATTGCATATTCGGGTTCACCAAAATCCAAGTTTTGCCTCGTCTTTACTTCAATAAATGCTGTAAAGCCATCTGACGGATCTTTTACAATAATATCAATTTCACCATGACCGTAACGATAATTGCATTCAATAATTTCATAACCATTCCCGATTAAGAAATCAACTGCTAACTGCTCACCTTTTTCTCCGAGTTCTTTTTTGTTTAGCCACATTTTTAATAAACGGTTTGGAATTTTATTCCGGCTTCACTTTTATCCGTTAATATATTTCTAAGAAAAGTTTTGCGATGCAACGGAGAGGCACCGATTAATTTAATCACCCCAATATGATACTTTGTAGGATAACCTTTATTCTTCTCCCAATTGTATTCAGGAAAATGAAGAGATAATCTTTTCATTAATCTATCACGCGTAACTTTCGCAAGTATTGAAGCGGCTGCAATACAGAACGATTTTGAATCACCTTTTACGATTGTTTTGATCGGGATATCGTGAAAAAATGATCTATTACCATCAACAAGAACGAGATCAGGTTTTACTTTTAGTTTTTTAACTGAGTTAAGCATTGCAAGCAGCGAAGCATTGAGAATGTTTATTTCATCAATTTTTCCATGAGAAACAATTGCAACATCACAAGCAACAGATTGAATAACTATTTTTTCATATAAACTTTCTCTTTTGCTCTCACTTAGTTTTTTAGAGTCGTTCACACCTTCAATGAAAACATCTGGTGAAAAGATAACGGATGCCGCCACAACCGGACCAGCCAGAGGTCCTCTTCCGGCTTCATCTGTTCCAGCTATCAGTTTTATATTATTGTTTAAAAAACTATTGTCAAAATTTTTCATATGTTTATATTAATAGCCTCTACACTGGCTTCTTATGAATGCATGACTGAATGGCTGTATGTTAAAATGCCTGGATATTTTCTGATAATCTTTATCACTCATTTCTCAAGCAAACAATCAATCGTACAACCATATATTTTTTCTATTTATACCTGTCCGTCTCCAGCAGAATTTCTTATTAAGGTTAGTCCGCCGCCGCGGAGAACTTTTCCCGATTTATAAGGATTCGTTTCAACTGAATTGTTTTTTTATCTCTTATTTTATTTTCAATTTTTTTACTGTGAAGCAGTTTAATGTTTGTAAAAACTTAGCATAAAAAAAACATCAGCAACGCGAAGCGGTCGAAGTTTACCCTGCAATTAAAGACAGCAACATTTTTCTTCGATACCTTCAGTATCGTTGTAATTATTTTCATCTATCTGTTTTTACAAACGTTTGACCACTTCGTGGTCTTTTCAATCTTTCATTTATTTATGATTGGCTGTATATTATCGCCGTCTCAGGAAACTTGTTTCATTTGCCAAGAAAGATTGCCAGCAAACCAAAGAACATATTCAATTTTAACATATTACTTAACTTATTCAAGTTTTTCTTCTCATTTTTTGCATAAAGTAATTTTAAAAAATATACAAGTATTGGATTAACAACCAACATTGCAAGAACAAAAAACTCAATGTTATATATATTCTTTATAAAAGGATAGAATGTAAATGCAATTAAAGTAATTGTTAAAAATGTTATAAATAAGATTGATGCTTTCATTCCAAATCTCTTGGGGAAGGTTTGCAGCCCGACTTTTATATCGCCTTCAATGTCATTCATATCTTTAATTAACTCTCTTATAAAATTTATAAAGAAAGCAAAAATTGCCGGGATGAAAGCGCCACGAACATTGTTAACGGATATTCCGCCATAGATAAATGCAAGTCCTGTTAAGTAAGCAACGGTAATATTTCCTAACAACGGGATTTTCTTTAATCGTACCGAATAAAGATAAAGTAATACCGAAGAGAGAATAACAATTGCGAATGCTGTTTGATTAATAAAAGACGATAGTGCAACAGCTAATAATGTTAAGATGAAATATTCTATCCATGCATTTTTTACAGTGATAATTCCTTTGGCAAGGGGCCGTTCGGGATGATTTATTTTATCAGGCTCTCTATCGTATATATCGTTTATGATATTTCCTGCGCCGACGGTAAATGCCGCAGATAAAGCAGCTAACAATATTTTATAGATTGAATAATCACTAATAATACAAATCACTGCACCAACAATTACAACTAAAAAAGTTATAATTACATTTACAGGTCTTGTTATAAAAATATAAATTTTAATAATAGAGAAGGAATTCATAAACGGAAAATACTATTTTTCCCGCCAAGAATATTTAGATTAATTAACAATTGAATGACTTAATGTTGTCGATCTGGTCCCGGCTTTCAGAGAGACATTACCAGATTAATCACATCTCTTCATCAAGAACAATTCACTTATCAAACTCAATATTCTTATGTGATCCGTCACAGTAAGGTTTGTTCTGCGATCCGCCACATCTGCAAAGTGCAATTGTGCCTTCTTTTATTGTTTTACTTCCGTCTTTATCCACAACAACCACTGGACCCTTTACAAGGTACGGTCCGCCAGCATTTACTTTAATATTAGTTAATGATTGTTCGTTTTGTTTTTCTTCTTCCATTTCAATACTCCATTTATATTTTAAAGCTCCGGATGGACAATTATTCACTGCATTAATAATTTTTTCAGTTGATGCGGCCTGCATATTTATCCAAGGTTTTTGTTTGGGATTAAATACCGCATTTAAACTATTCACACAATTTTCTGAATGAATGCATAAAGCAGTATGCCAAAAGACTTCTATTTCATTATTCGTATAACTTTTACTTATCGCCATTAATTTTTTAATTCATTAATTCCGGTAAATATTTTACAGCGTTTTCAACTTCAGATTTAATACTTTTTCCAGATTCAATCTTTGAATCAATTTTGATTTTTATTCGAAGAGCTTTTAATCCCTGAACACCCTGCAGATTTTCCAGTTCAAGTTCTTCAACTTCACCGGTTATATATTCTTTGCTTTTTAAGTATTCAAAATATCTTTTGTATTCCAGCGCCTCAGAAGTTTGAGAATATACGATTGCAATCTTTCCAGGCATTGTTAACCGCTCTTTTGATTTTTTTATGATCGCCTTATCAATTCTTTTTTTCATGATCTCGTAGCGGAGATTGTAAGTTCCGTCAACATCAAACTTCTTTTCATCATACCGGAACCTGATTGATAATTGGTTATTTTGAACCAGAATTAGATGTGTTGTTTCAAGATCCATTTTCAATTCGGGTCTTAATCGTTCAGATCTTAATGCCACTTCACACAGAACGATCAACTGCCATAAACGGAGGTTTCTCAGATATATCGGATGATATTTTCTATCATTTACAAGTGACTGACCTAAATAGATATTATGTTCAACTCCATCAGTCTTATATTTTTCGAAGTAATGTGGAAACATTTCCTGTGCTTCTACCTGGGCATTATCCAGGTAGGCACCAATCATATCATTTATTTTTGTTACGCTCTCTTCATAATCCTTTCTTTTATTATAGAATAATTTCATTTGACCATCAAGCAAATTATAATAATCGGATATTCTATTTTCAAGTTCCGGATCGTAACCTTTAATGTGTTCAAAAACAGAATCTATCTCATTCTTAAGAAAGTTTGTTATACTAACTTCATTACCTGAACTTAATCCATGCGAAAGAGAGTTAATATGATATTCTGTTCTGTAATTTAATTCATCAATTACGGGAAGTTGTTTTATTTTATGAGCAGCCGTTAGGATATTCTTCACCATGTCTAAATGCCCAATTAAATCGGACTGAATAGCATTATTTCTATGTAAAGATGAATCCCGAATATCAGATAAACCATATAACGGATATAAATTATCAAAACTTATTTGTTCCATTGTTGCACTGGGATCATCATCCCGGTTACGCAATAGATTAAAAGCTGCTTGATTAAATCGCCATTCAACTATCGGATGAATAGCTGTACATTCTTCTTTAATTACCGCTTGAATCTTATTTTGATGTTCTTCAATATTTCGTTTCAATGCAATTGAGAAGAGTGATAATACTTCTTTTAATTTATTTATTACCAACGAATTAAGCTCACACTTATTTGGTGAACCAATTTCTAATATTCCTACAAGCTCTTCCTGGTAATACAAAGGAGCTATGATAATACTCAATATTCCCTGCTTTATAATCTCTTCTTCAATTAGGGTTTTATTATCCAGCTTTGTCAGGTCATCAACAATAATCGGGTTCTTTCTCTTAAAAGCATCGGCATAAATCGAATCCTTTATGTTTTTACATGATGCTTTGATTTTTTCACTCATTATAAAACTCATTCCAATCTTATTACCATAATTAAACATCATCTTCCATTCACCACTGAAAGCTGCCAGTCCCAATTTTATTTCGGGCAGTTGAAGTAAAGTTCTTAGTTTTTGCTGCAACTCCAAGAACTTATCCATCGAAATTATGGATGTACGTTCCAAAAGATCATATTTAAGCTGAGACAAAGTTTCCTGATCTGTAACATTCATTGCTGAGATTGTAACGAAACCTTCAAATTCAAAACTATCGGAAGGGATAGTTTGCCGCCATCTATCCAGATTAGTCACATCTTCAAGAATATAATTTAGTTCTTCCTCTCCCAATTTTGGTGGGTTCCCAATAGCCTTAATATTAACAAAAGCCGGATCTATCTCAATCTTAAAATAACTTTTCAAGGATTCACTCCTGACACCTATTAAATAATGATTATCAATTTTAAACTTTTTACCATAAAATTTTTCAAGTATCATCAGGTATGCAGAAAGTATTTTATTAGCCAGCATTTCCCGCTCATTAAACTCAGCATTTATAAATGTGCCTTCATTATCAATTCCAAATATTTTATTAAAAAGTGGGGAAGAATAAAATGATTGAAATTGAAAAGGTGCATTACTAGTACTTATCTGGGTTTCCCTTCTTGAAGGCGGGTAAATTGCAGTCATTAGCTGATCTACCAAATCAGAATGGTTTTTCAAGATGCTTAAATCACTTATTGACTTAGTCAATTCAGGGGCACTGTTTAATTGCTCCAATAATTGTTTAGCATGGGCAGCTCTTAATGAATTGGGATGATTTGCCTCTTCTTTCCAAAAGTCTATCAGGAACTCAAGACTTAATGTAGATTTAAATGGAAATTGCTTAACTGTGTCGCAGAGATGCAGTTTTTCACAGGATTCTATCGTAGTTTTAGCAGTGGTTTCTAAATTCATATCTATCACCAAACAATTTATAATTAATCAGTTTATCTTCCTGTATTGAACATACAAACAATATAGTTATTTTTTTGTGATATTAATCAAAATCGGAGTTAAAGGAAAGATAATAGGGCCTAAAGCCTAAAATTCATTTATTATTCCAAAATGAATTAAGCCATCGCTGAAAGAGTCGCCTTTAGCGAGAGCGAAACTTACACCAAGAATTCCAATTGCGGTTTCCAAATTAATACCAAACCCATATCCAATCTTAAATGCTTCCTGCTTAGGAATATCCCTAACCTCATCGGCATTGCGTAAAAAATAACCGGTATCAAAAAACAGGAATGCAAAAGTTCTTTGCGAGAGGAAGAACCTGTATTCAAGATTTGTCCAGTATATTCTATTTCCGATAAATTGATCTTCCCGGTAACCTCTTAAGGAATTTGCACCACCTAAACGGTAAAGATCACTTTCCTCAAAAAATGGTCCGCGTAATTCTCTTCCGTTAATATCAAATGCGATTACCTGTGTGCTAAATAATTCAAAGAACAGTGCAAGGGTTGCCTCGAAGCGCTGCAGGTTTATATCAGTTTCTGTTCCGGGTGTAATAAATTCAGGAGGTCCATTAATATTCTTCCTGCTGAATTTATAAGAGTTAATAAATAAAATTCCGCTTCTTGGTGCAAGCGGGTCATCGCGTGTATCTATTTTCAAATTTATTCCCGTTGTTAACGAAGTTGAGTTAAACACCGTAAATATTGGTTCTTCGGAAAGGGTTGGAATTGTTGATTCCGATGAGACAAACACTGCGACGGAAACATCTTCCGTTGCAAGATATTCTAATCCTCCAGCAATTGTCCTTTGAACATAAATAGTATCCTGCTGTCTTTGAAAAAACCTTACATCAAAATTTATTGGAAAACTGAAAAGCCATGGCTCAAGATATTTTAGTTCAAGTTCCTGAGAGTTTCGGTCAATCTTTCTCCATCTAAAAGCTGCTGCTCTGCCGGTTCCAAATAAATTTCTTAACGATACGTCTACAAGTCCGGTAAGGTAACCTGATTCATTATCATTGGATGGAGGAACGTAACCGATAATTCCGTCAAAATTATTTGTCTGTCTTTCCTTTACTGTAATTAACAATACACCGTTGTCGTCAGAGTCCATATAAAACTGTGGAACTGTTACCGGCTCAAAAAAACGAAGACGATTCAACCGCCTTGGTAGTTCTTCAATTTTGTCCTGCGAATATTGTTCACCCGGATCAATACGTAATTCTCTTATAACAACATAATCCCTTGTCGATTCGTTCCCCTGAACTTCAATCTTATCAATTTTACTTTCATTTTCTGTATTTAGTTTTATATAAAGATCTGTAAAATTTTTATCTTCAGTTGAATCATAATAAAAATGAACAGAAGTAATTGTAAAAACAGCAAAAGGATGACCATTGTTTTCAAGCCTTGTTAAAGCATCATTAATGTATTCTTCTATTTCGTTCTTATCAAAAACCTGTCCCTGTAAAAATTGAAAAACCGGAAGAAATGTTTTAAGCTGCAAAGAATCATTACTTGTAAAATTTACATTGCTAATAAAAGTGGGTTCTCCTTCATCAATATTAAGAACAATGTTTACTTTCTGCGAGTCAGCAGAAAAATCCAGCTTGCTTCCCTCAAACTCCGGATTAAAAAATCCTTTCAAACTTAGATTAAAAGCAATGCGTGATTTTAATGAATCTAATATTCCTTTGTAAATCTTTAATCCTTTTCCTGTTTGTGTCCATGATATTATTTCGCTTTCACTTATACTGGAGTTAGTGTTAACTTCTATTTTATCGACTACTTGTGAGAGCAACAGGAAAGGATAAATTGCAAATAAAATGAAATATTTAATTCGGAGTATCATTAAGGATTTTTATTTTCTTACCAACCGATTTAACTTCAACCGTTTCTATTAATTTATTTGCTTCTTCCCGTGAGACATTACACACATCCGATGTTTTTGCATTTATGGAACCAAGAGCAGAAGCAAATTTAATTTGTTCAACAAACGTTATTTTTTTATTCCATCCATATGCAATTCCCGCAACAAATGCATCACCACTTCCTGTAGGATCTAAAGTATTAATTTTAGGCACTGTAGCACTATAATGAAAGTCAAAATTGGAAGCATAAGTTTTATTTTCCCCATCAGTTAAAAAAACCTGTTTTATTCCTTTATTGTACAAACCATTAAGATAATTT
Source organism: Bacteroidota bacterium (assembly GCA_022562275.1). GTDB lineage: Bacteria > Bacteroidota > Ignavibacteria > Ignavibacteriales > Ignavibacteriaceae > BMS3ABIN03. Next base: position 3,800 of record JADFPP010000050.1, on the reverse strand, counting down.
ATTTTATCTCCTTCATTTTCTAATTTTACCTGAAGCGATTTTGTTACTTCATCAACATTATTGTGTACAATTTTTGGGGCTGCCGAATAGCAGTCTGCAAGATGATCTCCATAAGTATCGCAGATCGATATCTTATCATACTTAGCTGCTAAATTAATTCCTGCAGGGAATATAATATCAGTTTCTTTACAAGGAGAACTGCCTGAGAAAATTACAATTTCACAATTCTGTATCATCTTTTCCATTTTAGAAATAAACTTTACGGTTTCTTCCGGTGTGACAACCTGATTCTCACCAAAGAAATACGAAAGTTTGCTTTTTTCGGAATCAATTATTACAGAACAAATTCTTGTTTCGGAATTTGTATTTATAAGAGAGAAAGCAATACCTTCTTTGCTGATCAAATCTCTGAAGAGTTTGCCGTACTTGCCACCGGCGAATGTTAAAGCTATGTTCTGAATATTTAATTTATTTAATTGTCTGCTAACATTAATCCCTTTTCCGCCGGCAGCAAGTTTTAACTTTCCATTTCTATTTTGAATCTTAAAAGAAATTTTCCTATAAGTAAATCGCTGTTCTACAAGAGGATTAATGGTTACGGTTAAAATCATAGTTTAAAAATAATAAAGAATAAAAAACTTTACCATAAAACAAAAAAGCTTGCCGTATATTCAGCAAGCTCACTCAATTAACTAATAATAATATAATATCAGTTCCGATAACGATAAAAATCTCCATACATCGGAGTGTTCAATCGGTAATCACCAAATCCAGTGCGATCAATAAAAACAAAACTTTTATTCAAATCATAATATTGCCATACTTCATAAGGTTTTGAATCATATTCAAACGGATGCCTGTCAATATTGTTTGGTGGCCCCAGAATAATGAACACCATTCCCCTATCGGTTCTCCAGCCTTTGATGTAACTAGAGAAGTTATCATTTGCAAAACTTACTCTACTGAAATACTCTTCAAAAACCTGGTTTTCCTCATTTCCCGGTGACGGATCTTTTGACTTCCAAAATTGGAGGAATCTCTTTATTTTCTCCGTCTCTGTCTCACTTGCTTCCATATATTCTATATCGCTGGGACTTGCAATGTATAAAACTTGGGCAATGGCTTCATCAATATCTTCTACACTAGCAGGTAATCCAACCCAACGTGAAAAGAACGGTTTTGTTACAATAGCAATTTGATTTCCATCATTATCTTTAAGGATTACTGAAAGAAGATAGGTTCCAAAATTTAATGTTGTGTCATTAATAGAATAATAAATCTGTGTTTTAGTTTCATTAAATGTTTGCTTCCTGGATTTCGAGTAAAATATTTTTCCATTTTTATCTGCAATGTGGAACTCTATATTTCTTACGATTGAGGAATCTGTATACACTTCAAAGAAGAAATTTAAACCATCTTTGCTGTTTGAGATATTTCTGGAAATATTGGGAATAATTTTACTCTTGTCATTATTGTTTTTTTTGTTTGCTGAAAATAAAATATCACTAATAGCCGGTTTTACTTTGTAATCTTTTACCTTGAACATACGTTCAGATAAATACTCCTGATGAGATTCTCTGTCTGCTAAAATAGTTTTTATGAAATATTCACCCGGGACTAGATTAATTGAACGAAAGCTTAGATTAAAACTCTCTCTCGAAATGGTATTGTTATAAGAGGGAGATGTGATTTTTTCAGTCCAGACTTTTTCAAATACCAACGTTTCTTTATCATCCTGGTATATCGAAACAGTTACAGAATATCCACCCTGGAATCCTTTGGATGACTTAATAAACTGGATTTCTTTGAAGGGAACCTGAATAAATAAATCAACTCTCGATTGACCATCATCATCCATAAAATTTAAATAATCTTGAAAATATTTTGCCCTGTTACTCGAATATAATTTTGAATAATTAGTTTGACTGCAGATAACACCTGCAGAAAAGATTAATATAATAATAATTTTAATCGACTTCATTTATTACTCCCATTGTTCTCAATAACAGCTGCATAAAGATCGTACTCATTATAATCATATACCTTAACGTTATAGAAATCACCTATTTTTAATAGCCCATTTTTATTTGGGATCAGCACTTCACCATCAACTTCCGGTGCATCCCTATATGATCGTCCAATATAGAAATCTCCTTCTATATCTTCAACTAATACTTTCAGTTTTTTCCCAACGAACAAGGAATTTTTCTCTAAGGATATTTCCTTTTGAATTTCCATTAAGGTCTCTTTTCTTTCTTCTTTAACATCTCGCGCAACCGGATCACCTAATATATAACTTGCAGTGTTATCTTCAACAGAAAAAGTAAAGGTTCCTATTCTATCAAACTGTATTTCTTTAATGAAATCGCACAGTTCGGAAAATTCTTTTTCTGTCTCATTCGGGTATCCCACTATAAAAGTTGTTCTCAATGTAATATCCGGTATCTTTTGTTTCAACTCCTGCAATAATATTTTTATTTGTGCGCCTGTTACTCCTCTTCTCATCGAATAAAGTACGTTATCAGAAATATGCTGAAGCGGAATATCTATATAATTACAAATTTTTTGATTAAATGCAATTTCTTCTATAACATCGGTCTGAAATCTTGATGGATAGGCGTACATTATCCGAATCCACTCAATTCCAGCTACTTTACTTAATCCCTGTAATAATTCTACAAGTTTTCTTTTCCCATAAATATCCTTTCCATAATCAGTTGTATCCTGCGCAATTAAAATAAGTTCCTTTGTATTATTAGCTGCTAAAAATTCCGTTTCTTTTATTAATTCATCAATTGGTTTTGATTTATGTTTGCCTCTAATTAAAGGAATTGCACAGAAAGAACATGGATGATCACACCCTTCGGAAATTTTAAGATAAGCAAAGTGAGACGGCGTTGATATTAATCTTTCACCAAGTAAATTATATTTAAGCGTGCCGCCTAATTCATTAATAATTCCTTCATAATTCTCAGTTCCGAAGTAAATATCAACCTCAGGAATATCTTTGATTAATTCTTCTTTATATCTTTCAGATAAACATCCTGCAACAATTACTTTTTTTAACCTGCCTTCTTTTTTTAACGCAACAGCATTTAATATAGTATTAATCGATTCTTCCTTTGCCGCCTCAATAAATCCGCAAGTATTTATTATTACAGTATCGGCTTCCTCCGGATGTTTTGTCATTGAAATATTGTTCAATTGAATCTGTTTCATCAATCTTTCCGAATCAACGGTATTTTTAGAACAACCGAGAGTAATAACACTTACTTTATTTTGTTTTTCCATCTATTTAATATTTTATATTCTCGTTTCATAGATTGAATTGATTTCGAAAATAACTCCAACTGTCATTCAGTAAGAATCTTGTCAATATTTTTCGAATCCGGTTCATTTATGTTTTTCATCCCGATGAATCGGGACAAGTTTCCCTTTGAATGAAAGATGTTTGCTTCAACTTCCCTTTGTGTTTCGAACCATCTTTTCAATTTCATTCGCTTATTATTTTTTGTTTTTGTCAGTCCGCCGCGGCGAAGAATTCGCCCCCATTCATCGGAACTCGTTTCAAACTTGTATGAAATAAATTACTAACTTAAATATTTTATATAAAGAAAAAGAGCAGGCGCTGTATAAAGCAGAGAATCGAAACGATCAAATATTCCGCCATGCCCGGGTATTATATTAGACGAATCTTTAACACCCGCATCCCGCTTAAATAATGATTCAATTAAATCACCAATTTGCCCGATAATACCTACTATTAGTCCAATAGCAATTACATCTACCCACATTAGAAA
>JADFPP010000049.1 GCA_022562275.1 Bacteroidota bacterium | reverse complement strand
AGGAAAAGAAAATAAATTAAACCTTAAACGGAGAAATCAATTCTAATCAGAAGGAAAAAAGAAAATGAATAAAAGTCTGAACGATAAAAAAGGATCAAAGAAAGAAACGCAAAAAACTAAGAAGGAAAAAAAAGCGGCTAAAAGAGAAAAGAAAAATCAAAATAAATAAACAAAAAACTACCCGTAGCGCAGGATAACTATCCTGCGAATTCAGGTAAAATATTTTACAGATTGGTTTTTGGTTTTGCTATTGGTTTGAGGGTTTATTTTTTTATTGGCAGAACAATTGTCCTGCCCCACGTAATATTATTCTATAACTATAAAATCGGGGTGACAATAAGTGTACTCCCAATCGCGCCAATTGTCAACTAAACCGGCATTAACCGGATTCATCAACACATATTTGATAACGTTATAAAGCTCCTTTTCATCTCTCACTAATCTGTCAAAACTTTCTGGCTGCCAAAACGCACCTTTAAGACCGAGAAAACTATTAGTATCTTTTGCTGAGTTTCGTTTTATTGCTCCCATCAAATTACCTACGCTTTTGGTCTTGTTCAACAGATCAAAAACCAAATGTATATGATTCGGCATAATCGTATAACATATTAAAGTGTAATCTTTCCCGTCAGGAAAGTGAAGCGTGCTTTTACATATTTCAGCTATTGTGGGATTGCTTAAATAATTGTTCTTACTTTTCAACCCGTCAAGTAAAGAATCGTATCTCTTAAATATTTTTACATTCCGGTTTTCTCTGTTTGCTCTGATCATTTCTGCTTGCAGCTTTCTTAATTCATTTGGATGGATGCTTCCAAATAGTCTGTAAGTAATAAAGTAAATGCCGTCGGTATAATAAAGATGAGGCAGGCGTCTGCGATGAAAATGTCTGTCATTCATTAAAATATTTCAAATCTATGGAAATGTTTTTTTTGAAGATTATCTCATTACTATTAAAATAATAAATATATTCTAGATAAGAATAAACAAACAACGTGGCGCAGGACAGTGTCCTGCGTAAAATTATTATATAAACACTTTTACTTTTGTTTGATGTTCCCATTATTCTTCAGGCAGGATGTTATCCTGATCTACGTTTATTTAAAGTGTTGATATATTGACACAGTTTTACAATGTTTGAGTATTATGATTACAATTATCGATTACGGCAAAACCAATTCAAATGAAATAGCGGAATCAATTAAAAAACTGTCTGCGGAATTTGTAATTTCAAACAAAGAAACCGATATTCTTAACGCTGATAAATTAATCCTTCCGGACTGCGAAGACATTTCATCATCAATTAAAAAACTTCATCTGCTTAATTTGTTTTCACTTCTGAGGATAATTAAAAAACCGATACTAGGAATTGGAACTGGAATGCATTTGATGACAAAATCATATAAGGATTTAAATGCTGCCTGCCTTGGCTGTTTTCCTGTGGAATGCACGACTGAAAAGATACAACACGATATGGTTGTGCGGGAACTATCGATCAGAATTATTAAAGAAACTAAATTGCTGAAAAATATTGGCGAAGAAGATAAATTTTACTTTACGGGAAATTGCTTTATTCCTCTTACTGAATTCACTACTTCAATTACAAAAATAACCGAAGAAATTAGTGTGACTATTGAAAAGGATTATATGTTTGGTGTGCAGTTTAATCCTGAAAAATCCGGTGAAGCAGGAATAAAAGTTTTGAGGAATTTTTTGGGAATGTAATTTAATATATTTTAGTAATTCATCATCGGCGCAAGCTGTCCCAGAGGGATGGCTTCGCCAAAGCTTGCGAGTATAGCTATTACAATACTATTATTCCAGATAAATCTTTTGATAATCTTCTCTTAATTTTTCCAGAACATTAAAATTCTCTTCTTCTTTTCCGGTTAATTCCGTTGTTCCTTCCATAGCCATCTTTCTTAATAATCTTCTGTTGATCTTTCCATTTTCAAGTCTGGGTAATTTATTCATAAAATTCAGTTCATCCGGTTTGGCTATTGAACCAATGTTTTCTGCAACATAATTTCTTAACTCTTCTTTTAGCAGCAGACTTTCATTTACATTTTTAACTAAACTAACATATGCAACAATAACATTACCAAGCACTTCATCCCGGCGTTTAATAGCTACTGCCTCATTTATATATTTATGAGTTAACAAAATGCTTTCAATCTCACTGCCAGCCACCCTGTTCCCGGCAGTTTTAATAACATCATCAACTCTACCTAAAATTCTTATGAACCCATTCTTTTCTTTTATTGCTGCATCTCCTGTAAAATAGTTTCCTTTAAAATGATTCCAGCAATTTAATTTTATCCCGGGATTTTTTTTGTTTTCGATTGTGAACATTGAAGGCCAGCTATTTTTTATTATTAAATAACCGCCCTGTCCCTCCTCAACTGAATTGCCGTAAAGATCAACAATATCAATTTCAATACCAGGGAAAGGATACGAGGTTAAACCCGGCCGCATTTCGGCTGCGCCCGGCATTGGTGAAATTATAATCGAGCCGGTTTCTGTTTGCATCCAGCTATTAACAACCGGAATGTTTTCATTTCCAATAGAATTATAATACCACAACCAGGTATCCGGCTTTATCGGTTCGCTCATCGTTCCAATTAATCTTAAGCTTGAAAGATCATGTTTGTTTACTGAATCCTCACCTAATTTTAAAAATACTCTGAGCAAAGTTGGTGTGGTACAGAAAATGTTTATCCTGTATTTGGATATTAACTCCCAAAACCTATCGGGCTGCGGATGAATTGGATTACCCTCATAAATAAAAGTTGTAACTCCGTTTAACAGTGGCCCATAAACTGAATACGCGTGCGAAGAAGCCGATGCAATCTCTTTGGTCATCCAAAAAATATCATCATCTTTCAAATCATAAATCCATTTTGATGAGAGATAAGCCTGTACTTTATAACCTCCCGTCCTGTACAATATTTTAACCGGCTGTCCATTAGATCCGTTTATAAACAAACTGAATGCGGGATGATGTGCATCCAGAGGAATTGCTTCACACCTAATTGATGCTGAAGAAATAATATTTCGCCAGAAAATATCTCTTTCAGGATGCAGTTTAATATCTGCTTCCTGGTAACGCTGAAATACAATTACATTTTTTACATCAGTATTTTCATCAATGGCTTTATCAACTTTTTCTTTTATGGGTATATACGATCCTTTTCTTAATATATAATCTTGAGTTATAACTATTTTACACTCAAGAATTTTAATTCTACCGGAGAGTGCATTTGCACTTAAACCATAGTGAACTACTGAATGAATTGCTCCTATTCGGGTACAGGCAAGCATTGCTATTACAGCTTCCGGGACCAATCCCATATATATAACAATGTTATCACCTTTTTTTACACCAAGCTTTTTTAGTGCATGGGCAAAATTGCAAACACTTGTAAAAAGAAGCTGATATGTAAATATCCTTGTTTCACCGTTTTCACTTTCCCAAATCAAAGCAGCTTTATTCCTTCGCTCTGTATTTAGATGCACATCCAAACAGTTAAAGGAAATGTTTGTCCTTCCCCCAACAAACCATTTAGAATTAAATGCCCTGCCCTGTTTAATTCTTTTCCACCGCTTGAACCAATGCAGTTCGCTTGCTGTATTACTCCAAAACCTTTCAGGATCTTCAATTGAATACCTGTAAATTTTTTTATACTGATGGTGAGAAGCAAAGTAAGCCTGATCCCTGAATTCATCTGATGGGACATATTTGATTTCATCATCATCAAAAAACTGAGCAAGCATTCCTTTTTCTATATAGGACTGTTTTGGCATTCTGTAGTAATTCACCTCTGATTGGAATGTATAACGATTGTTTCTAAATTAGATATTGCATTTTTCAAAAGCAATTGTTTAAAACTCGTAATCTTTGATTAATCACAATATGACTACATGAACACAATTTTTTCTTCCGAAATAAAAGTAAGACCAGATGATATTGATTTGAACAATCATCTACATAATGCAAAATATCTTGATTATGTACAGGCAGCAAGATTTGAACAGATGATTAATGATTATAAAATGCCGATGGAAGAGTTTATTGAAAAAGGTTATAACTGGGTTGCTTCTGCTGCGCATATTGATTGGAAAAGACCACTGAAATTAGGCGATACCGCTATTGTTAAAACTCAAATGGATTCGGTAAACGGTGCACAATGCAAAGTAAATTTTTGGATTGAGAACAAAGCTACAAACAAACTGGTTTCACAAGGGCATTTTATTTACACAATGGTTTCTGTTAAGTCAGGCAGACCGGTTAGAATAACTGATGAAATAATCGAAAGATATTCTATCTGAGTTTTACAATTCTTCTTAATAAAATATTTTGTTAAAAAAATAATTTAGAGGTAATCAAATGGAAGACTTCTTAAATCAAATCTATTTTGGCAACACTATTCAAAAGTACCTTGGCGCAATAGGAATATTTGTTCTTGTAATAATTGTGGTTAAGATATTCCAGTTAATAGTTCTAAGCAGATTAAAAAAATGGGCGGAGAAAACTAAAACCACAATTGATGATTTTATAATAATCGGTATTCAAAAGTCTGTTGTTCCCATACTTTATTACGGTGCAATATATTTTGCAGCGCGTTCATTAAATTTATCTGATTCTGCAAAAAGTATTCTTGACGTTTTATCAATTGTTGTGGTTACATTTTTTATTATCAGATTGATCACATCAACATTAAATTTCTCTATAAAATCCTATACTGTCAAACAGGATGCAGCAGACAAGAAAACCAAACAGTTAAAAAGCATTAGTGCGTTAGCAAGGATTATTATTTGGGGTATGGGTGTAGTTTTCCTTTTAGATAATCTGGGTTTTGATATTACTACTGTTGTTGCTGGATTAGGAATTGGTGGTATAGCTGTTGCATTGGCAGCACAATCAATTCTCGGCGATCTGTTCAGTTACTTTATCATCTTTTTTGACAGACCATTTGAAGTGGGCGACTATATAAAAGTTGGAGATAAAAACGGTACTATTGAACATATCGGAATAAAAACAACAAGAATACGTGCGCTCAGCGGAGAGCAGCTTGTTTTTTCGAATACCGATCTCACAAGTTCGAGGTTGCATAATTTTAAAAAGCTCCAAAGGAGAAGGAAGGTTTTTATGTTAGGTGTAATTTATGAAACACCTGCTGAAAAACTTAAAATGATTCCTGATATTGTTAAAGATATTATTACAGAAGTGGAAAAATCAGACTATGACAGAGGTCATTTTAAAACATTTGGTGATTTTAGTTTGAACTTTGAGTTTGTTTACTATGTTTTAAGTCCGGATTATGCAACTTATATGGATACGCAGCATAATATAAACATGAAGATATTCAATAAGTTCAAAGAGGAGGGAATTGAGTTTGCCTATCCTACACAATTAGTGTATGTGAACAAAGCTGAATCCGGCGTAAATGACTTAACCGCTGTGACATAAACAGGTAAATAAAGAAACTCTGTTTTTTAGTAACTACATTCCATAACTAAGGCGAACCTTTTGGATTCGCCTTAATTCTAATTCCTGTTATACATTTACAAATCAGTATTTGTATTGGTCTTTAACTTTATCCATTTCATGTTCGCCTTTCATCTGCATCATCTCCCAGGGATTCACATCAGTATTCCAGGTATCTGCTTTTATTTTCATCGAACCATCATCCTGTTTTTCCCAAACAGTCATATATTTACCGTGGTCATCCATTGAACCCATTTCCGGCATGTCCATTGAAATGGTGTATGTCCCAATTTCAATAGCGATATTGCCTTCAACAATTACATCTGTTGCGGTTAATTCAAATGCTGTTACCTTCATGCCCATCTCATGTTGCTGCTTATGTGATTCCCTCATAGCGTCAAGGCTGCGCAGCATTGGTTGATAGCTTGGCATTGAAATGGGATTTTCAGCGTAGTAGCTGAGCATTCCTTCGAGGTCATTATCAACCATCATTTGTGAGAATTTTTTATTTGTTTCATTGAACTTTGCTATTAATTCATCTTCACTCTGTGCGTAAAGTTGTGATGAGTTAAATAGTATTGCAACACAAATTAAAAAAAAGTTTTTCATAGTACCTCCAAATAAATTGTTTATTATAACTTAATAATAATGAGAATCGTTATGCCCATTTTCTCATCAGAATTTATACTTTAATATTATAAATTGATCATTTGAAGTCAAGAGTTAATTGCGGAAAATTGTTACTTAATACTTCTGAAAGATTTATCATTGTCATAATGAGCATAACAAAATATCTCTATTTTTATTATAAAACAGACTCTTCATCCGGCAATTGCCGGATTCAGAGTGGCAGTAATAGAATACTTCGGAAATCTCTACTTGTTATTCCCGATTACTATATGTAATTCAAATAAGAGTAAAAATCGCTAACTTTTGGTTAAAGATTTATTGAGAAGATAAATGATAAAAAAAAGAGTAAAAATCAAAGAACTTGAAGTGATTGTTGCTGATGTAATTCGGGAAGCACACAATACCGCAACATTAATTCTTTTTACTGGAAATAATATTTTAGCTTAATGAACTTGGTGTTCCTAAAAAGAAAATTAAAAAAAGAGAGTTGCGGGTAAAATAATTATTTCATAATAAGAAAGGGTAAATATGAGCAATCAAGAAAAACCGGAAGTAGGTTCAGTCAGCTGGTTTGATCTTACGGTTCCAAATGCAGAGGAAGTGCGGGATTTTTACAGCAAAGTAATCGGCTGGAAATCTGAACCGGTGCCAATGGCAAAGGGAGAATATGAAGATTACAATATGAAGGCTCCCGAAAGTGATTTAACCGTAACTGGCGTTTGCCATGCAAAAGGTGTAAATGCAGATCTTCCTGCAAGGTGGCTGCTTTACATAACCGTTGAGAACATTGATAAGAGCATAGAAGAATGTAAAGCAAATAGTGGGAAGATAATAGCCGGACCAAAAGATATGGGTAACTATGGAAGATATTGTGTGATCGAAGATCCGGCAGGTGCGGTTTGTGCACTGTTTGAGCCGGCATAATATTTAAGAAGTTTTGAAGTTGTCTCAAAAGTAAGAATTATTTGTCATTTCCGTGTTCCGAAGGAATCCCTTCGGGAAAAACAGAAATCTAAACAATTTAGAACTTAAGAGATTTCCACTTTCGTGGAAATGACAGTGTATTCTTGTCATTCCCAACTTGATTGGGAATCTCAAAAATAAAAGTGAAAAAATGAAAAACTATTATATTTGTATAGTAACCAATAAACCGCGCGGGACATTATACATTGGAATGACCAACAACCTCGTTCGAAGAGGTTATGAACATCGAAATGGTTTGCTTGATGGATTTACAAAAAAATATAATCTGAAAAGGTTGGTTTATTTCGAAGTATTTAACCGAGTTGAAGATGCTATCCACAGAGAAAAAAGATTAAAAAAGTGGAACAGACAATGGAAAATTGAATTGATTGAAAAGGTTAATCCAGAATGGATAGATTATATGAACAATTAGTAAATGGAAGTTAGGAGATTCTCATTATCGTGAGAATGACAGTGTGTTCTTGTCATTCCCGGCTTGACCGGGAATCTCATTACTTGTGATTAAAAAACTCCCGCCTTTCCCGATAAATAGTGACAGGCAGTGCGAATGAAAGACTGGTAAAATTTAGTTTTAAGACAGCCTCTTAGGGGATTGAGTTCTTTGATAATGGTAAGACTTTTAATTAAATATCAAACGTTGAATAATCACTCAAACAAAAATGTTTAGGATAAAAAGTTAATGCTATTGATTTGCCCGCTGAACTCTTGCATATTCTAACTTAAATTTATTAAATTATTAATTTATAGATGATGGAAAAGCAAAGAAAAAAGATAAACAGTATCGATGCAGATATTATAAAACTACTTGCTGAAAGAAGAGACTTGAGCAAGGAGATAATCAACTTGAAGAATGAAAAATTAAGTTCAATTCGTGATAAGCCGCGTGAGAAAGAATTGCTAACTAAAATTGTTGGGCTTGGGAAAAAGTCGGGTTTGGATTCCTACTTTGTAACAAAAGTATTTAACGAAATAATTGGCGATTCTGTAAAACTTCAAAACCAGATAGTGTTAGATAAGGATAATCCTGAAAACTTATCATCTGCCAAAGTTGTTGCAATACAGGGTATCGAGGGCTCTTATAGTTACCTTGCCGCACAAAAATATTTTGGTGATTCAAACAGTAAAATAATATTCAAGTATAAAGATAGTTTTGAAGAGGTTGTTCTCTCTGTAGAAAACAAAGAGGCTGACTATGCAATGCTTCCTATTGAAAACACAACATCCGGAAGTATTAATGATGTTTACGATGCATTGATTGGATCGCAGCTTTCAATTGTAGGAGAAGAAATTTTTCATGTTAAACATTGTCTTGTTGCACTTAAAGAAATTGCATTGAATAAAATTGAAAGGGTATACACACAAGCTCAAGCGGCGCGGCAATGTAACAAATTTTTAGCCGGTATTAATAATGCATCAGTAGAATATTTTATAGATACAGCAAGATCAATTAAGAAGATTAAGGAAGAAAACAATAATTATTATGCTGCAATTGCAAGTGAAGAAGCTGCAAAATTATTTAATGTTGTAATTCTAAGAGAAAATATTGCTAATCAGCCCGGTAACTTTACAAGATTTTTAATATGCGCAAGGGAACCTATTACAGTTGATTTAAGAATACCTGCAAAAACTTCCGTTATACTGGCAACATCTCATACGGCAGGCTCACTTGTAAATGCATTGTCTATTTTCAGAGATTTTGGAGTTAACATGACTAAACTCCAATCAAGACCGATAATGGGCAATCCATGGGAAGAAATGTTCTATCTTGATTTTATTGGTAACTCATCTGAAAAAAATATTCTGCAATTATTGGATGAGTTGGGAAAAATTGTACGTTTTATCAGAGTGCTTGGGTGTTATCCCAGCAAAGAAGTAGAGAAAACTACAGTGGAAGTATTTCCTGATAAATCTAAAGATGCTGCTCAAGAACAAGGATTGCAACAGATAGAAAGAAAAGAGAGTAAACCGAAAACCAACGTTAGTTACAAACTTGCAAGCAGGGAATATAAAAATGAGGATACTATAGTAACAGCCGGCAATGTTACAATTGGAGGGGATAAATTTATTATAATAGCCGGTCCCTGCTCAGTAGAATCTAAAGAGCAAATAATGAGCTGCGCAAGGGAAGCAAAAGAAAACTATGCACAAATTTTAAGGGGGGGATGCTTTAAACCACGTACATCTCCATACAGTTTTCAGGGGTTAGGTGATGAAGGATTACAATTTCTGAAAGATGCCGGAAATACTTATGAACTACCTGTAATAACTGAGGTACTAACTATCGATCAGGTTAGCCGTGTTGCAGAACATGCCGATATTCTTCAAATAGGTGCAAGGAACATGCAGAATTTTGCACTACTTTCCGAGGCTGGCAAGTCGCTTCGCCCCATTCTTCTTAAAAGAGGTATGATGTCATCGCTTGATGAATTGTTAAACGCTGCTGAATATATTTTAGCAAGGGGTAACCGGCAGGTTATTCTTTGTGAAAGAGGAATAAGAACATTTGAAACTGCAACACGCAACACACTTGATCTTAGCGCGATTCCATTTATAAAAGAAAGAAGTCATTTACCAATAATTGTGGATCCATCACATGCAATAGGACAGAGAGACAAGATTACTCCTCTTGCAAAAGCAGCAAAAGCAGTTGGGGCAGATGGTATAATGGTAGAGATACACCCTGACCCGGACAACGCACTTAGCGATGGTCCTCAATCTCTTTACTTCAATCAATTTAAAAATTTAATGAGTGAACTTGCAAAGATGTAAGTGAGGATTTTCTTTCTTCATTTAATAGTAAACCCAATTGTCATTCAGCAGGAATCTTGTTAATATTTTTCTAATCCGGTTTATTATTGTTTTTAACCATAATAACTGTTTTAATAATATTTACATAAGCTTTTAACTGCGAAGCAGTTTAATGTTTGTAAAATCTTAGCGCTAAAAATAACATCAACAACCGCGAAGCGGTTGAAGATTACTCTACAATTAAGGATAACAACGTTTTTCTTCGATACCTTCAGCAGCGCTGTAATTATTTCCATATATCTCTTTTTACAAACGTTCGACCACTTCGTGGTCTTCTCCATTCTTAAAATATTTACTTTCTTACATATGTTTAAAATTCCAATTGTCATTCAGCAGGAATCTTATCAATATTTTTCTAATCCGGTTTATTTATGTTTTTCATCCCGATGAATCGGGACAAGTTTTCTTCTGAATGACAGATGTTTGCCTCAACTTCATTATTGCACTTCGAACCAGCTTTACAATTTTATTTGTTTATAATTTTTTATTTTTGTTCCGATGTGTCGAAACTCGTTTCATCTTAACCAATATTACTAACAGCAAACCGCCGGAATTGTCGTTTTAAAGTGTTTCTAAAATCAAATGTGGGTGTAGGAACGGTTTTTGAGCATATAAACAATCTTTCATAAATATATTGGTTTTTTTATGAAATCATTTATAATTATTGTTCTGATTGTTATTGGCGCTTATTTTGGATATCAACAGTATTTTGCTTCAGAGGATACTGTAAAAATTACAGGTAATATTCTTATATCGCAACAAAACAGTTATAACATCAACGCCCCGCAAGTCTCCAGTCCGCTTTACATTGCAACTATACAGGGAACGGCGCAGAACACCAGTTCAAAACCGATTAAAAATGTATTTATTAAATATAAAATAAGTGGTAAGAACACAAGCGCAATGATCTTTAATTTGGGTCCGGGAGAGCAGACCAGTTACACAACAAAGAGTGTAAAAACAAGGGCAAAAAATCCTTCATTCCATCTGGAGAATGTGATCTACGAGGATTCTAATTAAATAGTTATGTTATGTGGATATTAATAATTCACTATACAAACGTATTGTAAAAAAGTAAAAGAATAGTAATTGTAACAGAAAATTCTATTTACAATCCATTATGATTGCAGAAATTAATACCGGAAATATCCGACTAAAAATAACCTTTATTGAGATATCAAGGTATTAGGATAAAATGCAGCCCATCCAAACCAGTAAGCAATAAATGCCTTCGCTTGCATTAAATTCTCTCCGGCTCTCGGTCCTTCAATCGCTTCACCGAATATATCCCATTTGGTTCCTTCATTATCCATCATAACCAGCGGCAGTTCACCTTGAGTAATTGTAAATTCCAAAGTGGTTCCGTCATTTAATTTTCTCTTATACGCCGCAGCAAAATTCTTCCCGCTGCTTCCTATTACAACAAATTCTTCGCCGCCAAAGGATACATTCTTTACTGAAACATCAGCAGAAAATGAATTAATTACAAATGCCATCGTTTGTCCTCCTGCAATTAACCCTAGAACCCTCTCCTTTTTATGCAGACGATTGTCTTCATTACTAACAGGAAAAATAAGGTCATTGCTAGTCTTAAAATTATTATAAGGATAAACACCATACTGACGACCGAAACCCGTATTTGTTGACAACAGTTTTGAGGTCGGATACATTTCACGCCAGGTTTTATAAGTTGTTTCAATTATCTTGCTTGTTTCAATTTCATTCCCGATAAGTTGACCATTGACGCATTGCAGCTTCATCTGGGACCAGTTACTTTTGCTTCCCCTGTCAAATGGAATGAGATTAGAATTATACAGCAATCCGGATACACCGAATGTTGAATTAGATACTACCCCCTGTCTGTTCCACGCAATTGCAGAACCGGTTAGCGGGCAATAAGTAATTGCCAGTTTCTTTCCATTTATTTCATCGTTAACAATTTCATGCCAATCAAGAATGGGATGAGGATATGCTCTAAGAACTCCACCTATTTTAATACCTATTACTAGATCATTATCTAATAAGTATGATGAGCCCTCAACATCAGTGAATTGCGGATTATCAACCGATGGAATACCATCTCTTCCCGGTCCGCCATCAAATACTTCATCTTTTGGTATAAGCCAATCTCCCGATACATCGGCATTATCAACTGTATCACAACTGCTGAGATAGAAAGCTAATGTTATTAGAGAAATTATTTTTATTACTTTCATTTTATAACTCCTTTTAAAATTGATCGCCTTTTAAATTAATACTATAAAACAATCCTATTGATGCCGAATAAGTAGTTGTTAACTGTGTGCCTGTTAAATTTCTGTAAAGAGGAATTTGTCCGCTTAACCTTGCTGTAAACTGATCGCTTAATTTGCCGTTAATACCGGGAACCAAATACAACCAGTTTCCTCCTGTGTTGGGAAGCTGCCCGCCATCAAACTTATCCGGGGTTGTATTTCTGAACCGCAGCATTAAAGTAAAATCAAAAAAAGTATCGGTTCTGTACCCGGCACCAAGATTAACAAACAGTTCATTACCAAATGTATATCCTTGCTGGAAGCTATCACCAAAACGATTGTTAGTTCCGTTCAACCTGTAAGAAACATTTAAGAAAACATTAAGCGGCAGTGCCGGCACAAAACCTTTTGAAAAATATCCCCATAAAACTCCATCCCACGCACCTGTGCCCGGCTGCATATCTGCAGGCACTAATATTCCGTCCGATCTTAAAGTGGAATTACCTATCGGGAGTTTTGCTCCCACGCCAAGAGTAAGCTCTACCTGATCAATAAGAGATAAAGGAATGAAATTATATTTTACAAGAATGATACCGTCACTTAATCCACCGGTATTTAGTCTGCTTGATAAATCACCAAGCGAATAAATATTCCTGCTTTGGTTTATAAATGTAAAAAGTGCTGTGAGGGAAATTCTTCCCATTAATCCGTAATTAACCTCTAACAGAAATGAGTTAACTCTTCGCTCACGGAGATCATCATCAAGTCTTACTGTGCCCGCATATACATCCTGCAAGCTGTTAAGTTCATAAGTTAAACCAACTTGCAATTCACCTTCTGAAGCATTTGAAACATCCAACGAACCTAACAGTGGCGAACCGGCTGAGCAGCATGCCTGTGGAAATGATTCTTCTGCAATTAACAAAATTAATATTATCATAAAATATCGTTTCACTAAGTTCCTTATAAATATTCAGGATATATAATAATCTCAAATGGTTTTCAGTTTTGTCGTCTTGCTTACATTACCAAGTTAGTGCCCTTTTGATTGCTTTGCCTATTCGGTGATGCAAATCACCAATGCGTCTATACACAGAAACTTCTCGAATCAATTGTCATCTGGCTGTCAAACTTCGTTCATATCACTATATATATTGGCACTTAATTAATTACGACATCGTTTATATCGACATAACCATCATTAAAAACAACTTATTTATTTATAAACAAAAGAAAGGAAATAGTATGAAAGCTATTATTAAATCACTCGTATTAAGTTTGCTTATTACAACTGCAGCAGTTGCCGGCGGTTTTGATATAAATAGTAAAGGCGAACAAACGTTCTCATTTAAAGATAAGATGGGAAGAAACCAGGCAACATTTTTTAGTACTACTCCGCTCGAAAATATAACCGGAATGAGTACAGATGTTTGGGGAACAGTATCATTTGATATTGCAGATGTTGAAAACACCCTGAAAGGTGAAATATTAATCTCTACTGCATCATTAAGATCAGGTATTGATTTAAGGGATGAACACATCAGAAGTGCCGATTGGCTTGATGCAGAACAGTTCCCAACTATATCTTTTAAATTAAAAGAAATAAAAGGAATTGTGAAAATTGAAGACAACAAATTAAAAGTAAAAGTGCTTGGTGAATTCACAGTGCACGGTGTTACAAAGGAAGTTGAATCTGAAGTAACGCTAGTTTACTTGGAAGAAAACGAAATGACAAAAATGAAAATGCCCGGCGACCTTTTAGGAGTAAAGGCAAAGATCAACATTAATCTTTCCGATTACGGTGTACAACATATGGCGCTTGGTAAAAAAGTATCTGATGAAATAGAGATAAATATAAACATTGTTGGTTCAAACAAAATGTAAATAGTAAAGTTGGTTAAAGAAACGATGAGCAGGGTAAAGTAAGCCGCTTCAAAAAAAAAGCTCCGCATAACTATACGGGGCTTTTATGTATTAGTATTGTCAGATAGTGAAAAATTAAATCGCTGAACGAACTAATTTTATTCTCTTTAAAATTTTTTCCTCGTCCAAATCGCCATAGGCATATAGTTCATCACCAATAAATATTGCCGGGGCAATGATAATACCGGCTGAGTTGATCTTTTTTATATCTTCCACTAAAAAATTAATGTTGTTTCTGTCTTTTAACAGATTTCTTAACTGAGATTCAACTCTTCGGCAGGAAAGACAGTTATCTGTAACAAATAAAGTAATATCCATATTTTTTAGCTGAAAGATATGCTGGACACCACACCCTTATTGTCATTAATAAGACAGATATGTATTTACTTCAATCGCTTCTGTAGTTCTTCCTTATCATGAATGATCAATTTTTTACGGTCAAAGTTTATAACCTTTTTCTCTCTTAAACCGGTTAATACAGAGTTTACTGTTTGCCTGGAACATGCGGTAAGTGCTGCAATATCCTGATGCTTTAGGAAGGGCTTTACAAAAATTTCATCTCCAATTTGCTTCCCATTTTCGTTTGCCAAGCTTAATAGAAAAGAAACAACCCTCTGTTCAGCATTCTTAAAAACTAATTCTTCAATACGCTCAGTATATTTTCGCATTTTCAAACCAATAAGTTTTGTAAGCCGAAGATTTAGTTCCGGATTATTTTTAACGAATTGTTTAAAATCATTTTTATTAATAGCACATACAAGACATTCGTCCAATGCGGTTGCGAAATCTTTTCTTTCTTCTTCATCCAGAAATGCCATTTCGCCAAATACTTCCCCTTTGTTTACAAGACCCAATATCATTTCTTTTCCATCAGATGACATTCTGGTTAGTTTAACTCTGCCTTTCTTCAAGAAAAAAATCGAGTTGGATGGTTCTTTAGGAAAATATATTGGTTGGTTTTTAGAAATGTTTTGCATAGAAGTAATTCTGTTCAACTCTTCCATGCTATCGGCATCCAAGCTTTTAAAGATGTTAAAATTTTCCAGGTACCAGAATTTTGTCATCTCAGCCATAAGGTTTATCCTAACATTTTAATTAATTTTCAGTCAAGAGGAAGAATCAAAAACTAAAATATGAAATGATTTAATCTTATCAAAAGAAAATCTAATAATGAGGCTTCAGTAGGCTGTTGCTTTATTGAATTATTTTATAATAGCTAAATTTTGACTTTAATTAAAGTAGGGTGTCGCAATGAAACTTTAGATTTAAAAAAGGTGCCTGTGTATCGAAAAAGAGAAGGGAAATAATATTATTAAAGAGCAGTTTAATTGACTGGGTTTATTTTAATTCTTTAACTTGTCTTTAAATACTTTCTCAAACTTTTCAACTTTAGGAGTAATTGCAAAAGCACAATATCCCTGGTTAGGATTATTCTCATAATAATTTTGATGATAGTCTTCGGCTTTGGTGTAGTTGTTATACAATACGATTTCCGTAACAATTGGGTCATCCCATGTACCTGATTCATTAAGAGCTTTTTTATATTCTTCTGCTTTTATCTTCTGTCCATCATCGTGATAAAATATAACCGATCTGTATTGTGTTCCCACATCGTTGCCCTGCTTATTTAAAGTTGTGGGGTCGTGTGTCTTCCAAAATATTTCAAGCAGTTCATCATAAGTAATAATATCAGGGTCATAATTAATTTGTATTACTTCGACGGCTCCGGTTGTACCGCTGCATACTTCTTCATAAGTCGGGCTTTCAACAGTACCGCCAGCGTAACCGGATTCCACTGATTTAACACCCTTCACTCTTTCAAAAACGGCTTCACTGCACCAGAAGCATCCTGAACCAAATGTTACTTTTTGTAAGTCCTTCATAATATTACTTTTCCTTCCTAAAGTCCTGGATTTGATTGTATCGTTTTCGCCCTGTGATTAAAAACATTAAATGACATAATTAACCAGATTAAAAATACAACAATTGTTTTTATTTTATTGTGATTAATCGCAAATCTTAAATTGTTTGTTTATTGCTTTAGGAATTTTATTACAAATTTATGAAACGCACCTTCCTTTTATTATTTAGTTATTCATTATGTTTTTCTTCATTTCAATTAAATATTTCCTTCCCGGCTTACAATAAATCAAATAATACTTCTATTTTGTAAATTACTTTACCTAAAAACCGTTGGATGTAACTCGATTTTAAACAATATTTTAGTAATCTTAGAGTTATATATTTATTTAAAACTTAAAAGGCTATTCAAATTAAAATTTTATGGGCATAATTAAAAAATATTTTAACTGGCTTCAAAAAGATGTTCCAACCGGGGAGGTTGAACGTTATCCGGAAATTGATGAAAACGGAGAAACATCTGTAAAGGGAATTTATATAATCGGTGATCTTACCGGCATACCATTACTAAAACTTGCTGCAGAAAGCGGAACAAATATAATTAAGCGTTTAAAAGAAGATGGGGAATACCAAAAAATATTGAGCAATAATAAAGATAAATCGATTTACGATTTAATAATTGTAGGAGCCGGACCTGCCGGTATGGCCGCTGGTTTGGAAGCAGTCGAGCATGGGTT
Source organism: Bacteroidota bacterium (assembly GCA_022562275.1). Taxonomy (GTDB): domain Bacteria; phylum Bacteroidota; class Ignavibacteria; order Ignavibacteriales; family Ignavibacteriaceae; genus BMS3ABIN03. The sequence continues at coordinate 6,939 of JADFPP010000049.1, read as the reverse complement.
GAATTTTAAAATTATTGAATCGGCACAAAAATTTAACACGATAATAAACTTCCCAAAGGCAAAACCTATCTTTGCGGAGCCGGTAGTTTTTCAGCAACAATCCAGCCTAAAGATAAACGATGGGACAAAAGAATCTTTACTTGAGGATCTCGAAGTACAAACAAGAGATGCTTCGCTGCCGGTTGTAAGTGGCGTTATGGTAGAGAATATAGATAAGAAAAAAGATCATTTTGAATTAGTTACTAATACTAAACCACTTAAAACGCTAAGAGTAATACTGGCAATCGGCAAAACCGGAAACTCAAGGATGCTTAACGTGCCGGGTGAAAGTCTCCCAAAGGTTTTTAATCGTCTTTTTGATCCGGCAGATGCCGCAGGGCAGGATGTTCTGGTTGTTGGTGGGGGCGACACAGCATTGGAAACAGCAATTACAACTGCCAAATATGCGTTTTCAGTAACACTTTCTTACAGAAAATCTTCATTTGCAAGACCTAAAGAGGGAAACATTGAGGCGTTTAATAAATTAGTTAATGAAGGTAAAATAAAACTGATGTTGGGAACAGAAGTTAAAGAGATTAAGGAAGATGAGGTTGTATTAACTGATAATTCGGTGAAAGAAATTACAATAAAGAACTCTATGGTTTTTACAATGATCGGGAGGGAACTTCCCGTTCAGTTTTTCAAACGCAGTAAAATAAAGATGGATGGTGAACATTCTCTGAATACAAAACTTCAATTTGCTTTGCTTTTATTGGTTTCGGGTGTAATTTATTTCGGGAAAAGCAGCGCTTACTTTTATAAAGATTTTTTTGGCAAAGCCGATTCATTTTCAGAGGTTGTTCGTTATATACTCACCCCGGAGTTCTGGCTTAAGCTCTTAACTTTCCCCGCAGTATTGATCTCTACTTTGTTCTCCGACCAGGTAAGGGTCTGGAGTGTTACAAAATATATCAGCGCTGTTGTTGCTTACTTCAGTTTTGTGGCTGTGGTTATTCTCGGAACTTATTTGCTTATCAAATTCATAAGGGAAAATTATAAAACATTTTCTTTTAACTGGAAATCGTTTAAATACGCTTACTTTATATCGACTGCAATATTTTTTGCTGTTGTGTTTTTCGGGGGAAGATATTTTGGGGTGCTCATTTTTGATAAGCCGCAAAGTTTTTGGTACACGGGATTGTATTCACTTACAATTTTGATTTTCGGTTTACGCAGAATGCAAATGAAACCGACAAGATATATAAAACTTCAAACCTGGTCGTTAATATTAATTCAGGCGCTGCCCTTATTTATCCTGCCGGAGTTTGTTTTTCCTGCATTAGGAAAAGCCGGGTTACTTGGAGGTAACGATGGTTTCATTTTTTCACAAGTTTTTCCCAAAGAAAGCTATTGGCGATCTTACGGATTTATTCTTGCCTGGCCGCTGAATATGAACAATCTCTACAGTTCAAATATCACAACATTCTGGTTGGTGTTTAGTTTATTTCAAACATTTGTATTCATTCCCTTTATTGTTTATAAATGGGGTAAGGGTGCTTACTGTGGGTGGATATGTTCCTGCGGCGCTTTGGCGGAAACATTAGGTGATGAATACAGAACTCTTGCCTTGCACGGATCAAAAGCAAAGAAATGGGAAAACTTCGGGCAGTGGGCCTTGGTTGCGGCATTTATCATTACCGGAATAAAACTAATAAGTGTTCTTTACAATAATGAAATTCCTATTATCAATGAATCAGTTTCTTACACTGCTGATTTTTTTCACAAGTTTTATTATATAGCAATTGATGTGATATTTGCAGGCGTACTTGGACTTGGAGTTTATTTCTTTTTAAGCGGAAGAGTCTGGTGCAGGTTTGGCTGCCCACTTGCTGCTTTGATGCACATTTACGCCAGGTTCTCTCCATACAGGATCTTTTCCGAAAAGAAAAAATGTATCTCCTGCAACATATGTACAAAGGTTTGCCATATGGGAATCGATGTTATGAGCTATGCAAACAAAGGCATCCCGATGAACGACGTAGAATGTGTAAGATGCTCTGCCTGTGTAGTTAACTGCCCGACAGAGGTTCTATCCTTTGGTTCGTTACCCCAGGTGGATTTGAATAATCAATTATACAATGATTTAGATATTGACCTATCAAATAAATCTGCCAACTGGGGAAGTGGATTGTAAAATGATCTTTCCTTCCGCGGAGATCCGGGAAGTGATGAGAGCTCAGTCTCATTTGGAGTATTAATTAAACCACAGGCATTGGGCGACAGGGAAGCACTTTTGAATAATGCCGGAAATGTACTTTCCTTTAATTTGGGATGTGATATTAATCTTTTATTATTATTAAAAAATATAGAGTCAAATTTTAGATTAATCGACTTCTATTTATAAACAGAGTCTACTGCTCTTCTAATCCGCTGATTATATTTATGATGTCTTCAGCTTTCGAGGCATAATAATCAGGTTGCAGTTTCCATTTTGAAGTGTCTGCATTGTAACCATAAAGTGCTCCGATGGCAACTATCTTCAAACTAGTATTCCTTTCTGTCAGTTCTTTGTTAGCATTTAATGCACATCTTACATCCGTTTCATGATCTCCAACATAGAAAACATATCCCGCGTTAAAACTTGTAAGTTCTTCTATACACATCAACAACCCTTGGGGGTTAGGTTTTTGTCTTTCCAGGTCTACTTCTTCATATCCGATGATGCTCATAAAATAGGAGAGTAGGTTTTTCTCTCTTAAATATTGAATTATGTTTTCTCTTGAGTTCTGAGAAACAATTCCATGTGGAAACTTCTCCAAGGTAGTAATTACGTCAAAGACTCCATCAATTGGGGGAACCAAAGTGTCATCATCTAATTGGTACTGTGTCCACATTCTGCCTGCGACATCTATTTGTTTATCGTTCAATTCAAAACTTTGTTTATAGAACTCACGCCAATTTGTTGCTTTGTTATGCGCAGAATTATAATTCTCTACTGTTTCTAAAACAGAAAATTTATTCCAACCCGCTTCTGAAACTTTATCAATAATTTTTCTTGTTACATTTAAATTTTTCTGCCGGGTATCTACAAGAGTACCGTCAAAATCCCAAATAGCTGCTAATGTAATTTTATTGATATTCACAATAAAAATTTAATATTTTGAATTTAGATTAATACTGTAGTAAATCAGAAAGGTTAAATTTTTTAACCTGCAAGAGTTGTTTTTGCACCAATCAGATTATGGATATAAAAAACCCCCGCAATTTGCGAGGGTTTATAAGAGAATGCTTGACTTCTTTTATTCAAAGAAATATCTAATACCAAGCTGCATTTGCCAGCGCGAAAATAGATTAGGATCATCGATAAATGTCTCTGTGACCCCCGGAAATTCTAATATAGGATCACCCTCAGGGGTGAATGCTGGGAGTGGATCACCAGTCATTGGGTCTTCTCGACCTGTCGAAAGTTTCAAGGGTGATGTTGCCGCTGACGTTGCAACTTGCCTTACTCCCCAGTCTGAGTTAAGCAAATTAGGCACATTCAGGATGTCAAGGCTAAGTTGAAAGGTATGTCTTGCACTTCCAATAAGAAAAGAGAAGTCTTGCATAATCCTGAAATCAATATTCCACCACCAGGGATTTACAGCACCAAATCTATCGGCAATCTGCTGTCGATGTGAGCTCAAATAATCATCCTGCTCAATGAACGCATTTAATTCATTCCAAATTTGATCAACTGTTCGAGTATCACCTTTGCCGGGTCTAAGATTTATTTCACTTTGAGATCCCGGAATGTAAATCAGATCGTTCACAGTCTTACCATCACCGTTGACATCACCAGCATAGGTGTACGAGTATCTATTGCCACCTGCTCCCGCAAACCTATTGCCTTCGGCTACTTCAATGAAAAGGCCGAAATGCGTAGCCAAATTGTCCGACCAGCGTACGCTGTATGTGCCTCCGCCAATGATTCGATGTCTGGTGCCGAATTCGGAATAACTGAGTTCAGGCCTATTAGGGTCGCCTTTGACCGGATTCTCTGCAAACAAAACACTTGCAATTTCGGTCGATTTCATTTGGCTTTTTGCAATAAGGAAAGTATACGATAGCATAGTATTAAGCCCAAAATCGAATTGCTTGCGCAGCTGAGCCGTCGCGTTGAAATTGTAACCGTCGCTGGTATTATCAATAACGTAGACGCCCTCACCAGAGCCGGGGAAAAAGGAATTTAGTTCATTGGCACCGGTTCCGCCATAATACGGCCTCCCATCAATGGGAAGAAAGCGTACGGGTGACACTAAGTCGGCATTTCTCACAATAACCGCGTTGATATCTTTGCCATAAACGAATTCCAAGGTGCCCAGCATATCCCCGGGCAGTTTCTGGTCGATCGCAAGATTGCTGGTCCACATCTGCGGCCACTTAAAGTCCGGGTCCATTGCATTCACATCAAACGACTGTGTAAGGATGGCATCATCGCTTGTTTTATGCGATTCGGGTACTTCATCAAGTGAGATGCCTGGACTACCTTCTACACCTGGAAAAAGGTTTGGATTGTTCCCTGGGTTTGAAATGACATTCCCAATCCACACAAAAGGCACACGACCGGTAAATATACCAGTTCCACCACGCAACTGCGTTGAACGGTCGCCTTTGACATCCCAGTTAAAACCTATCCTGGGTGAAAACAAAGCTTGGGCTCCCGGGAGGACGCCTTGATCAACCATTTCGGGGACATCGTTTTCGTCCAATAGCGTTAGTCCTCTTGAAAATGGGTTGAACACTGGATCCGTAAAATAGATGGGGAAATCTACCCGCAGTCCATACGTCAGATTGAAATTCTGCGAGACAAGAAATTCATCCTGGACATAGACCCCGATTTGACCCACGTCGATTTGTTCTCCTTTAAACGGTAACACCTCGTTCCCGCGCCTAATCAGCGCATTAAAGTCATAGAAAGTTGGGTCCGCTGGATTCGTGCGACGGAAGAAATCATCTAAGGATGAGAACGTGGTGGCACCTAAGAAATCCAAGAAATCGGGTAAGAAAAATATCCCGTGGCGAAATATGTTGAACGAATTAAAGAATGAGAAGTATTCAAAGTTGGCTCCCACAGTGAGTACGTGGTTGCCAGCAAAATAACTAAAATTATTAGTGAACTGCCAAACATCTTGATCCAATATGTTGTGGATCGAGAATGGCTCGTGCCCTAATGTTGTATAATTAATACCGCCTTCGTTAATCTGTATTGTTGGAAAAGGAGTACTGAAAGGCTCCCGAAAATCACGAAATCGATTGTAGCTGGCAAAAAACCGATTGGCGAACGTGCCTGACCTGCTGTTAATTTCGAGAGCATAGGAGCTTAGTTCATTGTTTATCTGATACCCGGAATTTTGGAAAGGTAGAGAGCTCTCATTTGGTCCACGGCCACCATCGCTAAGAACAAATGGGTGTGGCGGGAGTTCACGTCTGGCATCGAGAAAATTATATCGAAACGTAACGTTGTTATTCTCGTTGATGTTCCAATCCAACTTAAGGATTAATTTCTCGTTCTTCGTCTCATGAATGAAACCTTGATACTCACCAGTCTCATAGCCATAGACCCGGCTCATCACCCTCCTTATTGAATCCATAATAGCCGCATCAACGCGCGATATACCCAAGCCGCTTGAACCACCCTCACTGGCGACAAAGTTTGAAGCCGGATCGTCCCTCCGTTCTATTTCAGCATTGAGGAAGAAGAATAATTTATTTTCGATTATAGGTCCACTTATAGAAAATCCGGATTGATTAAATGAAAGATCTGGATTTGCAATTATGTCGGTTCCACTAACTGTATTGCCAACAAAACTTTCATTCCGCAAAAAACTATAGAGCGATCCTTTAAAACGATTTGTACCGCTCTTCGTTACCGTGTTGATACCGGCGCCGGTGAAGCCGCCTTCCCGAACGTCATATGGTGCAATGGAAACCTGAACCTGTTCAATCGCATCATAGGGAATTGGCTCGGCATTAGCCTGACCACCCGGTGCAGGATCATCGAGACCAAATGGGTTGTTAAAATACGACCCATCAACAGATATGTTGTTGTATAACCAGTTTTTACCACCAAAACTAAAATTACCGTCACTGCGCGGATCTAATCTGGTAAGATCCCTTACACTTCTTTTTATTGTGGGTAAAGACTTAACTTGATCAATATCGATATAAGTAGCTGCACCTGTTCTTCCGCTGTTTAAAACATTATCCTGTTCGGCGGAAACGACAACCTCACCTATTTCAACTGCTTCACTTTCCAGTTTGAATTCAAGTCGGATATTTTGACCCAGACTTAGATTAATATTTTCCTGCTTCTCCGAGTTAAATCCAACAAAAGATACTGTTACATTATATGGTCCCCCTATCTTCAGATTAGGTAAATTAAATAGTCCATTATCCCTGGTCGATGCACCGTATTGAGTTCCAGTTGGTTCGTGAATAGCAATTACGTTTGCTCCGGGTAATGGATTACCTTCAACATCCTGAACAATTCCACTCATCGCTGCTGTTGTTACTCCCTGTGCAAATATTTGGTTTGGAATGATTAAGACTCCGACCAAAAATACGAATAGTAAAAAGGTTTTTTGCATAGCTGCTCCTTTGGGTTAATTTAAAAATAGGATTATTAAAGAATTGTAAATGTGGTGAATTCTTGATTTTAACATAAATTATATCCTGAATTTATTAGTAGCTAAAAATATGAATTAAACAATATAATGCAAAGAAAAAAATTAAACGATGGGATTGGGGGGGAATGAAGCAAAAATGCTCAAGAATAATATTTTCAATTTTTCCACAATCAGTATTTCGTTCACGAAATAGATTGTGTGCACCCTGCCGGGTTCTCCCGAAGGGTCTCCTTCGGAGGAATCCCGATTTTGTCGGGACTGATTAAAAGTCAGATGCTCTGCCAACTGAGTT
>JADFPP010000126.1 GCA_022562275.1 Bacteroidota bacterium | reverse complement strand
TGTAACCGAAGACGGAAATTGGGAAGAAGGGAAAAACATTCTTTTCAAAACAGATGATGTTGATGATTTACTTGAAGAATATAAAATAGATAAGAAAATTTTAGATAAAAGAATATCTAAAGCAAAAGAAATCCTTTTTAAAGAAAGAGAAAAGCGCATAAAGCCGGGGCTTGATGATAAAATTCTTACATCCTGGAATGCGTTAATGTTAAAAGGATTTACAGATGCGTACAACACTTTTAGCGAAGAGAAGTTTTTAGTTGCTGCAATAAAAAACGCACAGTTTATTTCATCTGAAATGATGGATGAAAACGCACGGCTTTACAGAAATTTTAAAAATGGAGACAGATCGATAAATGGGTTTTTGGATGATTACTCTTTTACAATAGAAGCATTTATTGCATTGTATGAATCGACTTTTGATGAGCAATGGTTATACAATGCAAAAAAATTAACCGATTATGTCATCAAACATTTTAAGGATGAAAAAAGCGGTTTGTTTTACTACACATCCGACCTTGATGATTCACTTATCACAAGAAAAATGGAGCTATCAGATAATGTGATACCCGCATCAAATTCTTCTCTGGCAAAAGGGCTATTTAAATTGGCAAATTATTTTTATAAAAAAGATTACAAAGACATTGCTAAAAATATGCTTAGCATGATGAAATCAAATTTTTTAGCCAATCCACTTTATCATTCCAACTGGGGAATTTTAATGAGCGACTTTGTTTATCCTTACTACGAAGTAGCAATTGTTGGTGATGATTTTAATACTAAGCGCGTTGAAATTGTTAGAAAATTCCATCCAAATATTTTACTACTTGGCGGGAAAGACGAAGGAACTTTAGAACTGCTTGAACAAAAGTTAGTACAGGGAAGAACAATGATTTATGTTTGTGAAGATAAGAATTGTAAACTACCCGTTGAAGATGTAACAGCTGCAGAGGAGCAGTTGCAGTAGTTTTCCACCTCAATTTTTCGGCATAAAACAAGTGTTGCTTAAGAGCGGAATAATTTTATTATTCATATTGTTAATATTTAATTATTCAAAACGCTTGAAAAAATTGTTACAGAAGATCAGACTAAATTATTTTCTTATTCCTTTGCTGGTTGTTATTACCGGCTCAGCAGCATCATATTTTGCCCAAGCCGGCAGAACATGGTATAACACCATTAATCTTCCTGGTTGGACACCCTCCAGTTTCCATATAATATTTGCCTGGTCAACAATTTTTATTTTATGTTCTGTTTCAGTTCTAATAATCTGGAATAGATACTCCGCACAGAAAAACTTTGGTTATATAATTAGTTTATTCATATTTAATGCTGCAATTATTGTTGGCTGGAACATACTTTTTTTCGCTAATCAGCAAATAGGTTTGGCATTTTTTCAAGCAATTCTTCTCATTTCTAATTTGGTAGTCCTCATTGTTCTTATTTGGAAATTTTGTCCTTTTGCAGCAACATTGTTATTCCCTTACTCAGTGTGGGTAATTTTTTCAACCATTCTTACATATAATGTTTGGATGATAAATTAAATTATTTATCCTTTCTAATTACAACTATTTTAATACAAATTTTCTCTTGTATCATCCAATGAATTTTGTTGGATAACAACATGTTTGCCCGATCTGTTTTTTTCGCCAATTCATATTTCAACTTTCATTCTCACTTTAAGACAACAAATGTAAATGGCATTGAAGTTGTTAAAATCAATTAAATTTACATTAAAAAACCTGGCTGGCATAAGTAAAACCAAGATGAATTTATTAGGTCGCAAACCTCAAAGACTGCAGTTTCAACTAACAATTAAATTAGCACTGTTTTTTATCAGTATTTCTGTAATAATACATCTGTATTTAACAAATAAGTTTGAAGACGAGGCGATGGAGATATTCCAATATAAGTCCAAAGTAATTACAAGTTATTTAGAACAAGTCCCGCAGCCACTCTTTCTTACGGATATTAAAAGAACAAGAGTACAGGAATTAATGACCTCAAATAAAATAGCTTACGTTGTACTGGTTGATATTAATGGCACTGTAACAGATGCTATTAATTTAGATTACGCTGAAGATGAATTATATATCAAATCAAGTAATTCGAATGAAGCAGGTTTAGATGACACCGTAAGCCGGGTTGTTCTGCCTATTTTCGTAAACAAAGTAAAAATTGGAGAAGCCTATATTGGTTTTAACTCTACGGAAATTACTAACTCAATTAAAAATAAATCCAGACTTATTACATTGTTTAGCATTTCGATCTTTCTAATCGGGATTTTATTTACATACTTTCTCAGTTCTCTCTCAGTTAAACCAATAAAAAATATTATTTCAGCAATTGATGCTTCGGACGATAATGAAGCACGTGTAGTCTTAAAAAAAATTAAAAATAATGAATTAGGTATCCTCGCCCGGAAAATCGATACAATTCTTAAAGAAGCAGAAAACTCCTCCAATCAAATAGAAAAACTAAACAGAGAATTACAACAAGCCTCTCGCTGGAAAATCGTTGAGCTTGGTTTTGAAACAGATCAGAGGAAAAAAGCCGAGGTATCCCGAAGAACAAGTGAAGAACAATTTAAACTACTTTTTGAGAATGCACCTATTGGGATGGTGATTATCTCTACAGAAGGAATTATTACAAATGTTAACGAAGCATTCTGTAAAAATGTAGGTTATGAAATGGATGAAATTCTCGGTCTTTCAATTGATAGCTTATTTGATAAGAAGAATTCTTTTGTAAAAGAATCAGGAAATTTATTAAGAGAACTCAGCAGTCTTGATTCCGAATATTCTTTAATTAAGAAAGATGGAAATAAGATAGATGCAGTTGTAAAATCGAATACTCTTTTTGATGAGAATAATAAACCAGCCGGCTATATGATGCAGTTGCTTGATATTACTGACATTAAAAACATACACAATGAACTGATAACAGCTCTTAATAAAGCCACGGAATCCGATAAGCTAAAAAGCGCTTTTCTTGCACAAATGTCGCACGAAATTAGAACACCGTTAAATGTGATCTTAACTGCTGTTCCTTTAATTGCTGATGATATCGATAGTAAAGATGAAGATACTAAAACTATTCTGTACTCTATGGGAAGCGCAGGCAGACGATTACAAAGAACAATTGATATGATATTAAGTATGTCCGCTATGCAAAGTGGAAATTATCAACCGAAGTTTGAGCTTTTTAATATTGTTGAGGAAATTAGAAGCCTTACCGAAGAGTTCAGTTCTCTTGCAGAAGAGAAAGGATTAATTTTGAAATTTGAAACCACCGCTTCAATATCAGAAATTATTGCAGATAAATATACGGTTAATCAAATTTTTCAGAACCTGATTGAAAATGCTATTAAATATACCAAGAGGGGGAGTATTAAAATATCGGTTAAAAATATAAATGAACATAAGACTGTTGTAAATGTACAGGATAGTGGAATCGGTATAAGTAATGAGTATAGATCGAAAATGTTTTCACCCTTTTCCCAGGAAGATTTTGGGCAAAAAAGAAACTACGAAGGAATTGGGCTGGGATTGGCTCTTGTTAAAGAATATGTTGATATAATTCATGCTACAATAACTGTTCAAAGTGTAAAGCATCAAGGTTCAACTTTTTCAGTTACATTTGATAAAATGAACACTCTTAAGTTTTTAGAAAATAAGAGCTAGATATTAACGAAAATAGATTTATCGAAAAAATTAATAATTGAAGAACAAATTCAATTCTATCAATAGTTCTTAAAAATAAAATTTTATTTTTTTCATGCCTGCCTGGTTATTATAGTAAAATTCGTTTATGATTATAGTTTGGAATGTCCCTATCTTGTTTATAAATATTGTATTACTTTTGCACCTCTTTTTCGTTTTAAATTTTTAACAATATAAAAAACAACGGAAGTAAATTTAGTGAAAGATTATAGAGTTTTACTTTTTTATAAGTATGTAGATGTTGATGAACCCGGATCAATCGTAAATGAGCACCTTGATTGGTGTTTGGCTAACGATATAAAAGGAAGAGTTTTCTTTGCTAAAGAAGGTGTTAACGGAACAGTTTCGGGTAAGATTGAACATATTGAAAGATATAAAGCCCATCTTACAAATTATCCAATGTTCAATGATATATGGTTTAAAGAAGATGAAGCAGATGAACACGCTTTCAAAAAAATGTACGTTAGAATGAAAAATGAAATTGTGCATTCTGAGCTCAATGGTACGTTATTAAAAAATGGTGGTAAGCGGCTTGATCCAAAGAAACTTAAAGAGTTTTACGACAGCGGAAAAGATTTTATTATTATTGATGCCAGAAATCAATATGAAAGTGAGATCGGCAGATTTAAAAATGCAATAACCCCCCCGATAAAAAATTTCCGTGGTTGGAAACAAGCAATTGAAGATTTAGAAGAACATAAAGATAAAACAATGGTTACATATTGCACAGGCGGAATCCGCTGTGAAAAAGCGTCTGCCTATATGGTTGAACAGGGATTTAAAGATGTATATCAATTGGATGGTGGTATTCACAATTTCATCAATCAATTCCCCGATACATATTGGGAAGGTGGGATGTTTGTCTTCGATGAGCGAAGAGTTGTTACTACAAATACGAAAGAAGAACTAAAACATATTGCAAAATGTTACTACTGCCGGAAGCTAACCTCGTATTACATTAATTGTCACAACCAGGATTGCGATAAGCTTTTTGTCTGCTGCCACGATTGTAAAGTAGAACAGGATTATTGCTGCTCGGATGAATGCAGGAATTCGACAAATAAACGAAAAACTTATCACGGATAGTTTCCTGCCGGAATGCAACTTCTGTGGCATTTTTTTATTAAGTAGAATTAAGAAATATTCTTTGAATTTCAAATTTTTGTTTGTAGTTTTCTATAAAACCACTTACTTATATGGTTACTTAGTGCGTTTTATAGTAATAATTATACTAAATAAGAAAATCATAAAAATATTTATAAATTTTAAAATCAATATTTTTGCAGGATAACAAGAAATATTAAACGGTAATCTTGCAGGTTAATAATATGTTAGGTTTATATTGATTTTTATTATTTCATTCATAATATACGATGCATATGATTTTTCCTAATTTAAATAAATGGGTAAAGAAAAATAGCTTTTTAGTGTTTGTTTTAAGTATGTGTTTCAGTGGTATTTTTATTTGGTTTATGTCCTTACTAATTGAAAATAAAACAAATGTTAAGAAGTTTGTAAATTCTGCTTGGCAAAAAGTTAAAGAAAACGATGGAAGAATGCCTTTAAACATTTATGGCTTTCCAGGGGGACAAACTCTCTTGGTTAAAGATGGAAAATACGTTCCTCTAATGAGTGTTGAAGGCCCTGGCGCATTAGTTTCGCATATTGAACCGTCCCTTGAACAAATTTATGCTCCGATAATACAAGCCACTAAAGCAAGGTTATTCGAAC
>JADFPP010000048.1 GCA_022562275.1 Bacteroidota bacterium | reverse complement strand
CGGTCTACTGCCTTTAACCGCCGCCCGTTAGCTGTAATGTAATGACGACATTTCCTTAAACGACAACAATAAAATATTAAAAAAATGATTTTTATATCAGCTACCAGACTTAGATTAAAATCGCTAATTTATTTACCCAAATTTATAATTAGTAATGAATTATCAGTTAAACGGCTAAAGAAAACACCTGGCTTTTTTTATAGACGTGAATTAATAGAAAAAAATTTGACTTTTTGGACATTAACAATGTGGAACACAGAGACTGACATGAAAGTGTTTCGTAATTTGATGCCACATAGAAAAGCAATGCAAAAATTACCAATTTGGTGTGACGAATCGGCTTTCGTTCATTGGATGCAAGAAGACCAGCAACCACCCAACTGGAAAATTGTATATGAGAAAATACTCTCAGAAGGTAGAATAAGTAATGTGAGAAATCCATCACAATACCATCTTTCTAAGAATTACCCAACAATTAAGTGGACAAAATTGGAGAGAAATTTTAAGCCGGTTGGTAAAAATTAATGGACTTGACAAAGCACATACAGCTAACAGCGCCTAAATCCAATTGGTGGTACCGAGATTATTTGAATTTTTTCTCATTATTTACATTGCATACCATATGACAATAATGAGGTTCTAACCGCCAACTGTATTTAGCTACGTAACGGTGGCGGCAATTAAAAACACGGAAAATTAAATGGCTCCATTAATAATACTAATAGTTTGCTTTGGAATAATATTCCTGATTAACAAATTTACTCTCAAAGGCAAATTAACCTTATCCTTTATTGGAAGGGCTTCATTAGCTATAATGCTGATATTTACGGGAATAGCTCATTTTACCAAGACTGGATCTATGATTCAGATGCTTCCTGACTTTATCCCTTTCAAAAGGGAAACTGTTTATTTCACAGGTTTTATTGAAATTATGGCTTCAATTGGGCTGCTAACTCAAAAGTTCGCAAGGATGACCAGTATTATGTTAATACTATTCTTTCTTGCAATATTACCAGCCAACATTATCGGAAGTATCAAAGAAATCGAATTAGGGGGAATGGAGAAAGGTGTTAACTATCTTTATTTTAGAATACCTCTACAGTTATTATTTATCATCTGGATATATTATTTTGGAATTAAAATAAATAAAACTACGCCCAACAAAAAATAAACGCATTGATACGCGCTTTATTCAAACCGTTGTGCGTCATTATAAAATCGACAATCACTCAAATTAAAATATGAAATGATAAAGAAAATGAAAGCTATTGTATACACAAAATACGGACCACCGGATGTTCTTCAATTTGAAGAGGTAGAAAAACCTACTCCTAAGGAGGATGAAATACTGGTAAAAGTTCATGCGGCATCCGTAAATCCGCTTGAGTGGCATTATATGAGAGGTAAACCGTTCTTTATGCGCCTAATGGGCGCGGGACTTCTAAAACCAAAAAACAAGATACTCGGAACTGACATATCGGGACGGGTTGAAGCGGTTGGCAGAAGCGTAAAGCAGTTTCAACCGGCTGATGAGGTATTCGGTGGAAGCAAGTTGGGGGGATATGCTGAGTATGTTTGTGTTCCTGAAAATAGATTGGCGCTGAAACCGACTAATATAACATTTGAAGAAGCAGCGACCGTACCAATCGCTGCAGTTACCGCTTTGCAGGGTCTTCGCGATAAAGGACAGATTCAACCAGGGCAAAAGGTTTTGATCAATGGTGCTTCTGGTGGTGTAGGTACGTTTGCGGTGCAGATTGCCAAATCTTTCGGTGACAGGCGTGTGCAGCAAGAAGAATTTGGAAATGGTGGGCTCGATTGGTGCAGACCACGTCATTGATTACACGCAAGAAGATTTCACCCAAAATGGGCAGCGTTATGACCTGATTATTGATGCTGTAGGAAATCGTTCGATTTTCGACTTAAAGCGTGCTTTAAATCGAAATGGAATTTGTGTCATAATCGGATTTTCCCCTGCTATTATGTTCCAAACTCTGTTCTTAGGACCATTGATATCAATGACCGGGAGTAAAAAAATTGGTCTTATGTCGGCGAAAATAACCGACAAGGATCTGGTTTTCTTGAAAGAACTTTTTGAAGCCGGCAAAGTAAAATCTGTTATAGACAGACATTACCCATTAAGTGAAGTGGCTGAAGCAATTCGGTATCTTGAAGAGGGACATGTCCAGGGAAAAGTCGTCATCACTGTGGCAAAATAATTATGAAAGCTATTGTATACAAAAAATACGGACCACCGGATGTTCTTAAACTTGTAGAGGTTGAAAAACCTACTCCCGAGGACAATGAAGTATTGGTAAAAATAATTGCGACAACTGTAACGGCAACGGAGTGCACCTTTAGAAAGGGTGATCCTTTTTTTTCTAGATTATTCACTGGTCTCATAAGCCCCAAAATTAAAACACTTGGGGAAGAGTTAGCCGGGGAAATTGAAGGAGTAGGTAAAGATGTGAAATTATTTAAAAAGAGTGATCGGATTTTTGGTACCGCGGGTCCTGGTTTTGGTGCTAATGCTGAATATATATGTATTTCTGAAGACGGGGTGCTGACTTTAAAACCGACTAATATGACATATGAAGAAGCTGCCTCCAGCGTTGATGGATTTTTAACAGCGTTACCTTTTCTTCGAGACAAGGGGAATATTCATGGCGGACAAAGAGTTCTTGTTTATGGTGCTTCCGGAAGTGTAGGTACAGCTGCGATACAGATTGCTAAGTATTTTGGAGCAGAAGTAACTGGAGTATGCAGTACTGCAAACTTAGAATTGGTTAGAAATTTGGGAGCCGATAACGTAATTGACTACACGAAAGAGGACTTTACCAAAACCAGCCAGACTTACGATGTGATATTTGACACGGTGGGTAAGACTTCGTTTTCACTATGCAAAAGCTCATTAAAGCAAAAAGGAATCTTTCTTGAAGCTGGTATTGGACTTGCAATTATTCCCCAAGTAATATGGACTTCAATGTTCAACGGGAAAAAGGCAAAGATTGCGGCAACAGGTTTAAGATCACCACACGAAAGGACTAAAGATCTCATCTTCCTCAAAGAGCTTATGGAGGCGGGAAAGATAAAACCAGTCATAGATAGACGTTACCCGTTGGAACAAATTGCCGAGGCTCACAGGTATGTCGACAAAGGACACAAAAGGGGAAATGTGGTAATCACTTTGGAACTTGATGATTAAAACGAACAGATTAGAGAGATATACTTATGCAAACTACTGTTCATAGAAAATAATAAATCAAACAGCAGATAAAACTGTGTATAAGTCATAGCAGGAATAGTGCAAAATACTAAATGTTGTGCTTCGCAACAGCTGGATCTCGGTTTGATAGTGAAGTGCTATGTAATCCGCCACTAACCATACACTAGGCGTTACACCTCTAATTTCTCAACGCCTCAACATCCTTCAAACCATTGCCTGTAATTAGTAATAGATTTCTATCAGATGAATTGAGTTTATCTTCAGCTAATAGTTTTTTATATGCAGCATAAACAGAAGCAGAAGAAGGTTCGCAAAGAATTCCTGTTTGTTTTATAAATTCTTTTTGTGCAGATAAAATTTCTTCATCAGTAACTGCAATTGCAAACCCATTACTTTCTTCAACTGCATCAGCAGCCATATAAAGATTACGCGGTGCTCCTGCCGAAATACTATCAGCAATTGTGATGGCAGGTTTATATTCAAACTTACCGGTCTTTAAATATTTAACCAAGGCATCACTTCCCTTTGATTGCACAGCAATTAATTTTGGAACTTTATCAATCCAATTGAGTGCTAATAATTCCTTAAACCCTTTATAAATTCCTGATATGATTACACCATCACCCACCGGAACAAAAATAGCTTCTGGAATATTTCCCACCGTTAAAATGAATATATCATACGCTGCAGATTTTTTCCCGTCTATAGTTAATGGATTGTAAGCCGTGTTCCGGTTGTACCAGTTATTCTTTTTCGATTCTTCAAGACAAACATCAAATGCCTTATCGTAATCGCCATCAACAATTACAAGCTTTGCACCGTAAGCTTCAATTTGTATTCGTTTAGCTTCGGGAATGTTTTTTGGTACATAAATTCGTGATTTCAATCCGAGTCGAGCACAAATGCCTGCAAGTGATGAACCGGCATTTCCCGTTGAGGCAGCCGCTAATTCGCTAATTCCGATTTCAATTGCTTTTAAAACAACAAGCGATGTTGCTCTATCTTTGTATGAAAGAGTAGGATTGCGTGTATCATCTAAGAGCCACAAATCTCTTCCACCGATTGTATATTTTAAAAGTAGATCCGAAGGCAATGCAAGTTTGTTTAATTGATCATCACCAAAGTTTTGGAAGTTGACAGGCCATAAATCAGGATACAACCAAAACTTTCCGGGAGTGATTTTTAAGAATTCATCCCTGGACAATTTCATTTTTAATTCATTGTAATCATATTCAATGGTAAGTATGCCTTCAAGAGGTTTGTTCTTTTCCGCTTTACCGCAATCGGGACAAAGGTAATGGAAGTTATATTCAATTAATTCTGCGGGAAATTCTTTATTACAATTAAAACATTTGTAGATATAGTTTTTCATTCTTGGTTTGTAGTATTATATTTGATGAGTTCTCGTTTTTTCATACATTAAAACTTAAAATATTAGTCTAATACGCAACAAATATAGAATTTTAATAATGAAATTTCAAAGTTACGTTTATTATTATGTTGCAAGACAGGCAAAAAAATATAAAACTATCAGGAATGAAAATGCAAAACGTTAGTCAAAAATTGATCAGCTCTCATCTTATTTCCGGTGCGATGAAGCCCGGAAACGAAATCGGGTTGAAAATTGATCAGGTATTATTGCAAGATGCAACAGGTACCCTAGTAATGCTTGAATTGGAGGCATTTAATTTAAATAGTATCAAACCAGAGATCGCAGTGCAGTATGTAGACCACAACCTGCTTCAAACGGATTATAAGAATATGGATGACCATATATTCCTACAGTCAGCTGCGGCACGCTTTGGATACTGGTTCAGTAGGTCAGGAAACGGAATTAGCCATGTTGTACACATGGAGCGGTTTGGTAAGCCGGGAAAAACCCTATTGGGATCAGACAGTCATACTCCTGCTGGAGGTGGTATTGGAATGCTTGCTATCGGTACGGGAGGATTAGATGTAGCTCTCGCTTCTGCAGGTGAACCGTATTTTGTGAGAATGCCAAAAATTATGGGCATCAAGCTCACCGGAAAGCTGCCTGATTGGGTAAGTGCTAAAGATATGGTTTTAGAAATGCTTCGCAGGTATGATGTAACTGGAGGACGTGGATATATCCTGGAATATTATGGTCCCGGTTTGAAATCTCTGAGCGCCTGGGATCGTCATGTTATCACTAATATGGGTACAGAGTTAGGAGCTACTACTTCCGTATTTCCTTCCGATGAAATCACCCGTGAATTTCTCCGGCAAGAAGGACGTGAAGATCAGTGGATAAAATTGGAAGCCGATGAAGGAGCATCTTATGATCATAATGTAGAAATTAATTTATCCGAATTAGAACCTTTAATTGCACTTCCGAGCAGCCCGGGCAATGTTGTACCGGTAAAAGAGGTTAGCGGGTTGAAAGTGGCGCAGGTAGTAATTGGCTCTTCTGCAAATCCGGGATTGCGTGATTTTTGGATTGTATCTCAAATTGTAAAAGGGAGGGCTGTTTCTCCAAATCTTTCTTTCGATGTCAATCCCTCTTCCCGACAAGTCTTGGAAAATTTGATGGAAATGAGTGCTCTCGGACCTTTGATCTCTGCTGGTGCACGCCTTCATCAATCCGGTTGTATGGGATGCATTGGTATGGGACAAGCACCTGCTACCAATACGATAAGTCTTAGAACTATGCCGCGCAATTTTCCTGGACGTTCTGGTACACTTGATGATCAGGTTTACCTATGTAGCCCGGAAACTGCTGCAGCTTCTGCGTTGACGGAAAAAATTACTGATCCAAGGGAACTCGAAACTTTATTGAATATTACGTATCCAAAATGGGATGAACCAACCCAAATTAAGATAAGTAAGCAGATGCTAATTGCTCCTAATGGAGCATCTACTGAATTGATCAAAGGACCGAACATAAAAACACTTCCCGATTTTGAAGAGCTTTCTGATGAATTGGAAATTCCAATTCTATTAAAAATGGGGGACGACATTTCAACAGATGGAATACTGAAAGCCGGTACCGATGTTTTGCCTTTGCGTTCAAACATTCCGGAGATAAGTAAATATACCTATTATGCAATTGATCAAAGTTTCTATGATCGAGCCATCCAAAATCAAAAAAAATACAAGGGCTTTTGTGTAATAGCAGGTGAAAATTACGCCCAAGGTTCAAGCAGAGAGCATGCAGCATTGGCTCCCAGGTATCTAGGACAAAAATTTGTGATTGCCAAATCCTACGCTCGTATCGGCTGGCAGAACCTGATCAATTTTGGCATGATTCCCTTCGAATTTAAAAACGCAGCTGACTGGGACAAACTAGAACAAGGTGATGTTTTAAGGATAGAAGACCTAAGGAGAGCCATCAAAAACAGAGATTCAGTAACAGCTACTTTAGTTGGAAAAGACATTGGAATTCCACTTACATACAATATCAGCGAAAGACAAGTTGAAATCATCTTAAAAGGTGGAGTTATTAATTATGTAAAGCAAAAGTGATTTTTCATTCTTGGTTTGCAGTATTATATTTGATGAGTTCTCGTTTTTCATACATTAAAACTTAAGCTATTAGTCTAATACGCAACAAATATAGAATTTTAATAATGAAATTTCAAAGTTGCATTTATTTTTTTGCCGAGGTGGCATTTCTATATAAAAGAAAAAATGAACCATTAATGAAATGGGTTGATTTTTTAATTATAGTTATAGGTTGGGGAATCGGGAATATATTCTTCAATAATTTTGAAAAGCACATTCCTTGGTGGAAACGGTTAATAAAGCTAATACTGATTGTTGCTGTTTTATACTTCATTGGATTGATTGGTCGGTTATGGATTTACATCGCTTTAGGCGTTATGGCAACAGGAATGGGAATATTACATTTATATTGGTTCCCTAAAAAAGGAATTAACGGAATAACTGCTGAACCGTATGACGAATACCTTAAATTGATAAATAAAGAAAAACATCCCTCAACAAAAAAATAAACGCCATTTGCCATAGGCATCCCTTCGGGAAAAACAGGCGTTTATTAAAACCGTTCTGAAAAGATCTTGCTTGCTCGTTTTTATTTAATTATTTTACGGTTAACAGCCAGTTATAAATTATGTTATAATTCCGAATAAACACAGTGAACAATAACCATGAATTTACTGTTAATTTGTGTTACGTCAATTGAGAGGTTGTGTGTAATAAAGAAAAAGAAGACAAAAATTAAATTTTATAAAAATGTATAATTACGATACTTTGTCAGAAGCATTAAACGATTTAGCAAAAAAAGGTTACACTCTTGATTTTAACCTTAAATCAGTACAGAAAAAATTCGATTCGAAATCATTTAATGTAGTTGAAGTTTACCGCTTTGAAGGAATATCAAGTACTGATGACGAGTCGGTTTTATATGTGATTGAAACAAACGATGGTATGAAAGGAACATTAGTTGATGCTTATGGCACTTATGCAGACTCAGTATCTTTGGAGATGATTCAGAAATTAAAGTTTAACAAATAAAAACGATTTAATAACATTATAATTAATTCTGTAAGCCCTGATATTGTGGCAACAGAAACAAATAAATTGACCGGAACTACTAGAATAAGTTACATTGAACTGGAGAAAGTTTAGTAAAAATACTTAAGAGCAATTTGAACGGACAAAATTTAAATCTCTAGATAAAAGAAGTATTGAACTTCCTGAAATACCCTTTATAAAATTGGAAAAAGTGTAATAAAGCCAATTGCTTGCAATGAATATATCTTAAGGCAGGTAAAGTTCTTAATTTGAACATATTAACTATGTAAAACTTTGCTAAGGGTTGACAAGTTTTTGGTTTTTAAACGGCACAAGCCATCTCAGACGCTGTTGAAATTAACAAAGGAATAACATCTTGAAAAGATATAAAACTCCTGAAGAGTATATTGCAAATAACAAGGATTGGCAGCAATCTTTAATTCTCCTTAGAGATATTCTTCTCTCCACACAAATGACAGAAATTATAAAATGGGGTGTGCCGGTTTATACTTTTGAAGGAAAAAACATTGTTAGTACAGCTGCATTTAAATCATATGTTGGTTTATGGTTTTTTCAGGGAGCACTGTTGAAAGATAAGAATAAGAAATTAATAAATGCCCAGGAAGGCAAGACAAAAGCATTAAGGCAATGGCGTTTCAATTCAGTAAAAGAAATTGAAGCAGAATCAGAAACAATCAAACTATATTTGGAAGAAGCAATATTAAATCAGAAACAAGGTAAAGAAATTAAACCAGAAAGGAAAAAGCCCCTCGAAATACCAAAAGAACTTATTGGTTTTTTTAAAAAAGATAAAAAAGTTAAAGAGAGTTTTAATTCTTTATCCTTATCAAAACAAAGAGAATATTCTGAATATATTAGTGAAGCAAAACGTGATGAAACAAAACAAAAACGATTGCTTAAAATTGTACCTATAATTTTGAAAGGAAAAGGATTGAATGATAAATACAGATGATGTAAGAAATAAATTTACATCGTTAATGCCATAATAGCTTTAGCAGTATGTAATCTATTTTCCGCCTCATCAAAAACAATCGAAATATTTTCATCATCAATTACTTCATCAGTTACTTCATGATTACGATCAGCGGGAAGTGCGTGCATCAGTTTTACATTTTTATCTGCAAGTTTAATTCTTCGTCTGTCACAAATCCAGTCGTGATATTTTTCAAGATTAGTTTTCATTTCTTTTTTACACTCATCTTCGTTCTCTAAATATTCTTGTACACTATAAGCACCAAATCCTCCCCAATTTTTGGGGATTACAATCTGTGCACTTTCAAAAGCTTCATCCATATCATTAATAATTTTCAAACTGCCGCCGCCTTTTTCTGCTCTTTTATTTGCCCGTTCAATTATATTTTCATTTAAAGGAAATTCTTTTGGATGGGCAATAGTTAAATCGATTCCAAAACGTGGAAAGAGTAGTGCCTGTGTTTGCGGAACCGAAAGCGGTTTTGAATGCGTGTCGGCATAAGCCCAGGATACAGTAACTTTTAATCCTTTAAGGTTTTTTCCAAACTTTTCAAAGATAGTCATCAAATCTGCAAGCCCCTGGAAAGGATGATAGATATCATCTTGTAGAGACATAACAGGTTTGGTTGAATGTTCTGCCATTTCACTTAAATAATCATAGCCAATACCATAAAAACAATTCCGTGATGCAATACCGTGTCCCATCCGCGAAAGAATGATTGCAGTATCTTTTGGAGACTCGCCATGTGATAACTGCATTTTATCTGCCGTAAGATCGTGGGCATGACCACCTAACTGTGTCATCCCTGCTTCCATTGAGTTTCTTGTTCTTGTAGATTGTTCGAAGAAAATCATAAATAAAGTTTTATGCGGTAAATGCAAGTGAGGCACTTCGTTCTTAAACTGTTCTTTCAGTTCAAATGATTTGTTAAAGACAACATCGAGTTCTTCTTTCGTCCAATCATCACAAGACAAAAAGTGTTTACCTTTTAATTCTTTTGTCATTGTTTACTCTCTTTTATTTATTATTTTCTTTTTTAATTAAAAACTCCAATCTTTCTTCTATTTCTTTAGGAGATGGTATATATCCTCTTAACTTTGCTGGTAATGTTTTTCTTATTTTATATGTTGCTACTCCAATCGGTTTTTTTACATCTTTTAATGCATACTCAACTATTGTTCGGTTTTTGTCTTTACAAATTATTATACCAATTGAAGGATTTTCTTCCGGAAGTTTTATTTTATCATCTAGCACAGACAAATAAAACTGCATTTTACCAGCAAATTCCGGAATGAACTTTCCTATTTTAAGATCAATAGCAATAAGAGATTTTAAAACTCTGTGGTACAAAAGTAAATCAATGAAAAATTCTTCACCACTTACTTCTATTCTATATTGATTACCGACAAAAGTAAAGTCCCTGCCCATCTCAATAAGAAATTTTCTTATACTGCTAATTAAACTTAATTCGAGCTGCCTTTCTGAATGCTCTTCATTTAATTCAAGAAAATCAAAAATATAGTCATCCTTTACAGCAAGTTTGGCTTGATGTTTATATTTTTCAGGCAGAGTATCATCAAAATTTGTCTGGTTTAAAAGATATTTTGCATAGGTTTGATTCTCTATTTAATTGATCAGCACACGATAAGTCCATCCATACTTTTTTGTCGTTATGAGATAGAACTTTCTCTCTAAATTTTCTTTGCACTTTTCCATAATAGCAACATTGTGCGACCAACTGATTTCTCGCGACATTGTTGCGAGATTTTTATCAGAATCATACGTGATATAGTAATTACGCATTCTCCATAAGTTGGCAGATGAGAAACCTCTAATTGCGGGAAATTCTATTTGTAAATCATGTGCAACATTTTCAACAACGGATTTTCCCCACCCCATTTTATTCTGCTTATCAACAATCATCCTGCCGATATCCCAATAGAGAGAAAGCAGTTCCTTATTTACCTTCTTTAACGCTTCGTATTGAGCCTGGTAAATTCTTTCTTTTACACTGCGGATAAAATTTACGTAGTTTTTATCCTTAATTATATTACTCTTTTTCATAAACTATGAATTTACTTGATTTTATTATCTACTCAATATTTCAAAACAAACATTGCATAAAATGCAGATGCTTTTATTAGATGTTCGATCGGAACTTTTTCATTGGGTGCGTGCGCAAGTTCCTCATTGCCTGGTCCGAAACCTATAACAGGAATTTTATAAATACCATTAATTGTAACACCGTTTGTGGAGAACGTCCACTTATCAACAACAGGATCCTGGTTGAATAATTCTTTGAATGCCTTTACACCTGTTTGAATTACCGGATGATCTTCCTCAATTTTCCAGGTAGGATAATATTTTTCCATTCCATATTTCAATCCAGTGTAGGCAGTTTCTTCATACTGAAGAAGTTCGACCTTTGCGTTCATACCTTCAACAATACTCTTTACTTCATTCAGTGCTAATTCTTTATTTTCTCCCCAGGTTAATCTTCTATCGAGATGAATTTTTGCAAAATCGGATACTGCACAAAGGGAAGGACTTGATGAAACAAATTCCGAAATTGTAACACTACCTTTTCCTAAAAAAGGATCTTCAGCTAATCTTTCATTAAGCTTTTCTATTTCAAGTGCAGCTTTAGATGCCATGTAAATTGCATTCTTTCCTCTTTCAGGTGCAGAACCGTGTGCAGATAATCCATAAAAAGAAACTTCTATTTCCATTCTTCCACGATGACCCCGGTAAATATTTAGATTGGTAGGTTCTGTAACGATTACGACATCAGGCCTTATCTTATCTTCTTCAACAATATATCTCCAGCAAAGTCCGTCACAATCTTCTTCCATTACTGTAGCTGTTACATAAAGAGTTACATCATTTCCCAGTCCTAATTCCTTCAATATTCTACCTGCAGTTATTGCCGCAACAGGTCCGCCTGTTTGATCGGTTGTACCTCTGCCAAGAACATAACCGTCTTTTATTTCCCCGCCAAGCGGATCAAATTCCCAGGCATCTAAATTGCCCAGATCAACTGTATCGATATGACCATCGATAGCAATGATCTTTTTTCCGTTTCCTAATCTTCCAATAACATTTCCTAGTCCGTCAATCTTCACTTCATCGAATCCTGCTTCTTCCATAATTTTTTTTATATCGGCTGCAACTTCTTTTTCCTGGCAGCTAAGTGATTTATGTTTTATTAAAGTTGAAAGATTTTTTGCCGTGTAATTTTTATACTCTTCTGCTTTTTGAAGAATTTGTTTTGCAAGTTCCATTCTGTTTACAATTTATTATTGATGCTATGATGATGAGTTAAATTTTTCGTACAATCTCTTTCCCTGTTCATTGATGTTTGAGTTATATTCTGTTTCATCTAATGAAATATGAAAATTCTTCATTAATATTTTTCCATTTTGAACAACGCTATGTATTGGTCGCTCTAAGATTCCATAAATATAATGTCCCCAGAAATTTTCTTGAGTAAACGGCGCAGGCGGGATATAATCCCAAACAACAAGATCAGCTCTATCATTCAAATTAAGAGAAGTGAAATCCGGAAAATATTTTTTAACAAAGTTTATTTGATCAAAAAAGATTTTTATTACCCAATTAAATGCCTGATCGAAAGACATTCCTTCATGCCTGCATAAAAGGAAAAGTTGTTTTAATGATCTTGCAGGATTCGAATTCATTCCATCGGTGCCTGCTAATTTAGGTATTGAATCAGGCACGTGAGAAAAATCCGGTAAACCCACCGCGTTGTTTAAGTTTGAATCGGGATTATAAACAAATGCACTTCCGGTTTTTTCAATTGTTCTGAAATCGTTTTCTGTTAAGTGAATTCCATGCGCCAGAATGCTTTTCTCGTTTAACAATCCAAAATGCTGCAGTCTTTCCACAGGTAGTTTATTGTATTGCTTCAAACTGAAATCCCTATCGACTTTATCTTCACATAAATGGATGTGGATTCCAAGATTGTGCTTGCTTACAAAAGCCGCCGCACTTTGTAATGATTCATCGTTCAGTGTAAACGATGCATGAAGCCCATAGATTCCTTTGATGTTTTTATCAGTATAATTTTGTAAGAAAATTTCATTTTCTTGCAGTCCTTCTTTCGCAAGTGCCTTCCCGTTCCGATCCGTTGTTTCAAAACATAGTACACCCCGTAATCCCATTTCATTTAATACATCACTAATTATTTTTAAACTTCCACTTGCTGATTCCGGTGAAGAATGATGATCAAAAATGTAAGTAACTCCATTTCTAATCGATTCGAGAGCAGCCATCTGTGCAGATGCCCGGATCATTTCTTTATCTAATAGTATATCTAACTTCCACCAAAGATTTTTTAATATGTTGTGGAAATTATCCATCTTCCCTTTAATTGTTAATCCCTTCGCAAGCCTTGAGTAGAAGTGATCATGGAAATTTATGTTAGGAATGGTAACAACTCTGCCGCCTGCGTTTATGGTATTTTTATCTTCCGGAGAATCACCAAATACTTTTGTACTATCAAATGGTTTTTCCTCAACGTCCGAGATTCTACCGTCGCTGATATTTATATCACCAAAAACCGGTTCGATGGTATTGTTTTTAATTCTGCAAATCCAGCAATTTGTTATTTTCATTTTGTTCCAGGTAGTATTTTTTAAATGAAATCTTTGCTTCGAGGATGACCGGAAGCAAAATACTTGGTGGCTCTTTGAGTCTTTGTGTCTTCGTGGCAGTTAAAATTTTTTCCATATCAAATAAATTCAATACATTCGCCACAAAGTCTCGAAGACACGAAGGTTCACAAAGTTCTTTTTGGTTAACCTCTAGTTCAGATTGACATTCTCTTATTTATTATTCCAGTTTAGTCCCAACTTTATCATTAAACTTTTTAATTAATTCATCCCAATACGGTACGATTGAAAATCGTTCATCCCAGTATTCTTCATCATACCACTGTGCATCAAGTTCTTCAACATCTTTGCCTTGCTGTTCAACCCACGTAAAATATTTAAGGTTATGTATTCGTTTTTTATCATAATAATTTAATTCTTTAAAGTAGTCGATACCCTGTTTTTTAATTACTGCATTCCAATCAATCAGTGCCTGGGTTTTGTTGTACTTTCCCCAATTCTCATTCATCTCTTTCAATCGCGAATAGTACATCTCAACCGAATCGGTGAAGATTGTAAAGATAATATCGTTTTCATTTAGCTCGTAATACTTTGCAAGCTTAATTGAAGCTAAAAGATTACAGGCAGATGAAATTCCAAGATATGAAAGTTTTTCAATTACATCTTCGTTCAATCCATTTTCTTTTAAAACTTCTTTTCCGGCATCATCATTGAACAAACGGAGTATCCGCAAAGCATCTTCATCATCAATTGCTGCAACAGCATCTGTATTTTTTACATTATGAATCCAGGGTACATGTTTGTCTCCAATACCTTCTATCCTGTGCCCGCCGTATCCGTTTAATAAAAGTGTGGGACATTGAAGAGCTTCGGCTGCAAGAACTTTAATTGAAGGATTAACAGTACGTAAGTAATCACCTGCGGCTATTGTTCCGGCAGAACCGGTTGCACTTACATAAGCAGTTAATCTTTGTTTACCCGATTTAATATCATTAAATAAAGTCTCGATTGTACTTCCGGTTATTTCGTAATGCCAAACGGAATTGCCGAACTGATCAAACTGATTGAATATTAAATATTCATCACTCTCAGCTTCTAATTCATGGCATTTATCGTAAATTTCTTTTACATTGCTTTCGCATCCGGGAGTCGCATAAACTTCAGCGCCTAATTTTTCCAACCATTCAAATCTTTCTCTGCTCATTTCTTCGGGAAGAATGGCAACCGGGTGAACACCAAGAAGAGCAGAATTAAATGTTCCTCCTCTGCAGTAGTTTCCTGTTGAAGGCCAGACAGCTTTGTGATATTCAGGATTGAATCTGCCAGTAATTATATAAGGTGCAAGGCAGCCGTAAGTAGCTCCAACTTTATGCGTACCTGTTGGAAAAAACTTTCCTATTAAACCAACTATTCTTGCTTTAACCCCGGTTATTTCTTTTGGAATTTCAAGATAATTAATATCACCAATTTCACCTGTGGTTGAATCATTTCTCCAGTTAATTCGAAATAAATTTAACGGATGTAATTCCTGCATATCAATATTTTTTAATTTCGATTTTATTTGATCAGGAATAGTTTCCGGATTTTTTAACTGTTTAAAAGTCGGAAGAATTATTTTTTGCTGCTTGCAGCGTTTAATTGTTTTACTGAGGTAATCTTCGTTTTCAATTTCCCAATTCCAGGTGGACATTCTTGCTCCATTTTCAATTTTCTAAATTCTTTGAAATCATTTCTCATTCATTGATGAGATTAAACATCACAAATTTAATAAAATAAAAAGAATGTATTGTTAATAATGCTGAGTGAAGATCAAAGAATTCGGTTTGGAGTATGGCAGTGAGTATGGCAGTCGATTAACATCTCTATTCCACCTAACTAAATTCAAGTGTTAATAATATTAAGCTATCTCTTTTTTAAGGTACTTCCCGGTTAAACTAATTTTACTTTTCATAATTTTTTCAGGTGGACCCTCGGCAATAATTTTTCCTCCGAACTCACCACCTCCGGGACCGAGATCAATTATCCAATCCGCCATTTTAATTACATCCAGGTTATGCTCAACAACAATCACTGTATTTCCTTTATCTACAAGTTTGTTCAATACATCAAGTAATACTCTAACATCATCAAAATGAAGACCCGTTGTTGGCTCATCTAAAACGTAAAGAGTTTTTCCCGTACTTACTTTACTTAACTCGGATGCTAATTTTACCCGCTGTGCTTCGCCGCCAGATAAAGTTGTTGCCTGCTGCCCAAGTTTTATGTAACCTAATCCAACATCATGCAGTGACTTAAGTTTTCTTTTTAAGCGCGGCAATTCGGAAAAGAATTCTAATGCTTCATCAATACGCATTTCCAGAACATCGGAAATAGATTTTGATTTAAACAAGACTTCCAACGTTTCCCTGTTATATCTTTTTCCTTTACACAAATCGCAGCGAACATACACATTGGGGAGAAAGTTCATTTCTATTTTCTTTAATCCATCACCGTTGCATCCTTCACATCTGCCGCCGGAAACATTAAAACTGAAACGACCGGGTTTGTACCCCCTTATCTTTGATTCAGGATGCTGAGCAAAAAGATCTCTAATAAATGTAAACAACCCCGTGTACGTTGCAGGATTTGATCTCGGAGTTCTGCCAATGGGTTTCTGATCAATTTCAATTATTTTATCTATATTCTCAATTCCATCAATAGATTTGTATGGCAATGGAACTGTTTTAGACTTATAAATTTTTCTCATTAATATTTTAACAAGAGTTTCATTCAGTATAGATGACTTACCCGAGCCGCTTACTCCCGTTATTAAAGTTAATGTGCCAAGAGGTATTGTGAAGTTTGCCTTCCGCAGGTTGTTTCCCGTGGTGCCCTTTAATTTTATAAACTTACCGTTACCATTTCGTCTTAATTCAGGAATTTTTATTTTCTCTTTGCTGCGAAGGTAGGAAAGAGTTAATGAATTAAAACCATTATTAGAGTCAATAAGTTTTTTTGTCTCCCCTGCCACACAAACATTGCCTCCATGCTCACCGGCTCCCGGTCCGAGATCAACTATATAATCTGAACTCCTTATTGTTTCCCTGTCATGTTCAACTACGATAACCGTATTTCCTAAGTTTCGTAACTTTTTCAACGAATTGATGAGCTTAATATTATCGCTTTGATGCAGCCCGATCGATGGCTCATCAAGCACATACAAAACACCGGTTAATTGAGAACCTATTTGAGTCGCAAGTCTGATCCTTTGTGATTCTCCCCCTGATAGAGTTCTTGCAGAACGGTTAAGTGTTAAATAATCCAAACCAACATTCAGAAGAAAGTGAAGTCGTTCAGTGATCTCTTTAAGAATGGGTTTTGCAATAATTGCCTCATTACCTTTTAATTTTATATTTTTAAAATATTCAGCCGCTCTTCCAATAGAAAGATTAGTTATTTCACTGATGTTTTTATTCTGAAAATGTACCGCCAAAGATTCTTTCTTCAATCTCCCGCCCCTACATTCAGGACATACAACTGTGTTCATATAAGATTCGACCCACTCACTTATCTTATTTGATGTTGTTGAAGAATAATAATTTCTTAAATGCCTGAGTACTCCGGAAAATCTATGCATATACTTAACCGGCTTACCCCCGCCGTATGAATAGTAAAAAACTATCTTCTCTTTACTTCCATTAATTATAATATCAATTTGTTCTTTTGATAATTTATTAAGCGGTAAGTCAAAATCAAATTTGTACTTTTTTGCAATCTCTTCCAATTGTGTAAAAAACCAGATACTGCGTGGTTTTCCTAACGCAGCAAGTCCGCTATCGTTAATAGTTTTACTCCAATCAGGAATGATTAAATTAATATCCAATTCTTTCTTTTCTCCAAGTCCTTCGCATTCTTTGCAAGAGCCATAAGGAGAATTAAAAGAAAATGAGTTGGGAGCTAATTCCCTGTAACTTATTCCGCAATCGAGGCAGGCAAGGTGCTTGCTGTATATTTTATCTTCTCCATCATGATTAATCACAACAATACCATTTCCGTAGTTAAGAGCAACTTCAACTGATTCACTAATTCTACTTCGCGAACTTTCCTTTACCAATAATTTATCAACAACAATTTCAATATTGTGTATTTTATATCTATCTACCTGCAAACCTTTTGTTATTTCCAGGATTTTCTTATTGACTCTAACTTTTAAAAATCCATTCGATAGGATATCTTCAAATAATTCCCGGTAATGTCCTTTTCTCCCTCTTACTACCGGTGCAAGAATTAATATATTTTTACTTTTTTGATTTGTAAGAATTGAATCAATGATTTGTGCGTTGGTTTGTTTCTGCACAGGTTTGCCGCAATTATAACAATACGGGGTTCCCAACCTTGCATAAAGAAGACGCAGGTAATCATAAATTTCTGTAACAGTGCCAACTGTTGATCGCGGGTTGCCGGACGTTGATTTCTGTTCTATTGATATTGCGGGGCTTAATCCTTCAATTAAATCCACTTCAGGTTTTTCAAGCATATCAAGAAATTGCCGGGCGTATGCTGAAAGCGATTCAATATATCTTCTCTGCCCTTCCGCATAAATTGTGTCGAAAGCAAGAGAGGACTTTCCCGAACCCGAAAGACCGGTAATAACGGTAAAAGAATCCCTGGGAATTTCAACATCAATATTTTTAAGATTGTGTTCCCTTGCACCCTTAATTATTATATACTCTTTTCCCAAAATTTCTCATTTTTTTAATTTAACAGATTATATTACTTATTGAAGTCTAGATAATCAATTTAAATAATTATGCACTCTATAACTTTTCTGACATGGGCTATCCTGAACAAATTGTTACAATAGACAAATTCCACGAATTTTCTTCAAAGGAAAAAGGATCAATCTTTATCGGGCAGGTTTATCACTGCGAAACAGAAGATGAAGTGCATGATATTATTACCGGTGTAAAGAAAAAATATTTTGATGCGTCTCATCATTGTTTTGCATATAAATTCCTGAATGAGAATTTCAAATATTCAGATGCCAGCGAACCAAATGGCACGGCAGGAATTAGAATCCTGAATGCAATAGATCATTTTAAATTGTTAAATATATTAGTACTGGTCATCAGATATTTTGGCGGAACAAAATTAGAAGTAGGTCCGCTCGGCAAAGCTTATTATTCTTCAGCAATAAATGTTCTTTTGGGATCTCAGCAAATAACAAAAAGACTTCATCAAGAATTAATTATAGAATCGGATTTCAATTTCATCAGCCACGTCCACAGATTATTAGCCAATTACGAAGCCATAATTACCGTTTCAGAATATCATGAAAAAGCAAAACTAAAATGCTGGATAAAACCATCCGAGATTGGTAAAATCACCAATCAGCTTATGCACATATCAAAAGGAAAAGTTCGTATTAATCCACAGGAAGGAATTTATTAAAAGTAGCAATTTATCAGCATCAAAAATAATTGTTCCTCCTATCAGTCGTCTCAATTGAAAATATCCTAATTATTAATAATATTCGATATACTAAATAATTAAACTTATTAACATTTTTGGGGAAATTATGGATAACAAATCAACTGCATCTCGCCTGGCGAATCTTACATTTAGTTTATTGGCAAATTGCCATGAAAAAGAAGTTCATTTAGCAAAACTTCACAATTTAACTCAAGCAGAATTCAGATGTTTACGATTATTCGGTAAGAACGAGAGTATAAACAATAAAACAATTTCAACAAGAATGAAACTCAGTCCAAGCCGAATAACGCGTATTATTGACAGACTTGTTGTAAAGAGTTATACCCGGCGGCAAATTGATTCACACGATAGACGAAACATGAAAGTGAATCTATCCCGTAAGGGAAAATATTTAGTTCGGAAGTTCAACAACGCTTACGTGGATATTCATAATGAAATCTTGCAGGATATCCATCCATCTCATCATAAGCAACTAATTTCCGGGATGACTCACTTATTAAAAGCTCTTGAAAAGTGGTTTGAAAGAGTTGAATAGTAAATTATTTTTTTGTTAAAACTATTTGATGGTAAAAATATTTAATGATATTTAATGATTTCTAGCAGAGTATAACTGCAAGTAATGATTGAAAATTTATACCCTGCGCTTTTGATGATTTAAATATTTTTTTACCCATTCAAGGTCAGCTAATAATTGGTTGAGGTTTTTAAAACATTCCGGAGATAGTTTCAGATATGTCTCTTCGAAATGATTTTTCGTGTTCTCTGTTGCTTTAAAAATTATACTTTTTATTTGTTCAACAACCTTCTTCATATTTTCGGTTAAATCTTTTTTAACATAATCAAGACTTTCAATTTCAGTAATTTCCGCCCCTTTCTGTAATATCCGCTTAAGTCCTTCAATATACTTGCCTGTAAACGTTAATTCTTCAAATTCAGTTTCAAAATCATTTTGTAAACTTTCATCCACTATTAATTGAAGATCAGCTCTTTTTTGCAAAACAGAATTAGAATATTTTTCTACTTCATCCAGTAAGTTTTTATTAATGTAACTTTTCAAATATTTACTTTTTTATACCTAAACCAATTCCATCACCTATAGGCAGGATTGTAGTTTTAAAATTAGGCTGTTGAATAAATAGTTTATTAAACTCTTTTATGCTTAGGGCTGATGCTTTATATTTTGAAGGAATCTTAGTTGCTACAGCAGCATAGCCCTGCCAAAGCAAATTATCAATTACTATCAAACCACCTTTTTTTAACAGGATCATAACATATTTAAATAATCTTTTGTAATCCGTTTTGTCTGCATCTAAAAAAATAAAATCATAATTTGTTTTTAACGCCGGCATAACTTTAAACGCATCACCTTCAATAAGTTTTATCTTCTCTTTCACACCGGATCTTTTAATAAATCCCTTTGCTGTTTTAATATTATCTTCACTTAATTCGATTGTATGTATCACAGCATTATTTTTTAAATTCCTGGCAATCCTGATGGTCGTGTAAGCGATAGCCGTTCCTATCTCAAGTGCCCGATTTGGTTTCGTTATCAGTATTAATTGCTCAATGAATTCGGCCGACTGCCAGGAGAGAATAGGAACGTTATTCACTTTAGCATACTTTTCCATTTCTTTTATTAAATTGTCTGGCTTTTTTCGAAATGATTGAATGTATTTCTCCTGAACCGGATAAAGAATTTTTCTCATTTTAAAATCACTTTAGTTTTTAGTAAACGTAAGATAATAATATTTAGGGATAACTCAGGTGGAATATGTAAGGTAACATCGATAATAAATTATTAAACAGCCAGGGCAGAACACCCTGGCTATTTAAGTAAAACTTATTTTAGAAGGATAAGTTTTTTAGTTGCAGTGAAATTTCCTGAAACAATCCTATAGAAATAGATCCCGCTTGGCAGATTTGATGCGTTGAATTTAACCGAATGTTTTCCTGAAGGTTTATTCTCCTTTACCAAAGATGCAACTTCCCCGCCTAAAATATCATAAATCTTAAGCTCTACAAATGATGCCTCTGGTATGCTGTACTCAATTGTTGTTGTTGGGTTAAATGGATTAGGATAATTATCAAACAATGCAAACTCTTTTGGAAGCCCATTATCATTAGTGCTGTTGTTTACTGATTCTGTTCCTTTATTCAATTTAGTAGAACCATTTAATAAGTAGTTTGCAAATTCTTTCCGAATTAATAATTCTTCATCAGTGATTTTAATTGATTCGATTTCTAACAATAAATTTGCAGCCCCTGTTATATTTTTCCCATAATTTATTACCGCAAAAAATTTATCTAATCTTGCACTTACCCCTTCGTAACCCTCGCCATACTCCATTATTATTTCATCATAAAGATTTAGTGTTTCGTCGTAATTGCCCCTATGCAAGTGCATTGCTGCTAATAACTTTAGTAGGCTTTCTTTAAGATCAGCTCTATTATTTAATAATTCTTCAAAATAATTTAACATATCACTTCTATCGT
The DNA here is from genome assembly GCA_022562275.1 of Bacteroidota bacterium. Taxonomy (GTDB): domain Bacteria; phylum Bacteroidota; class Ignavibacteria; order Ignavibacteriales; family Ignavibacteriaceae; genus BMS3ABIN03. The sequence continues at coordinate 2,677 of JADFPP010000048.1, read as the reverse complement.
ATTCATTTGCTATACTTACCAGCGATGTTAGAGCCGGTCTAACAAACACATTTCTATTTACCATTTGTTTATAATGAAGCACAGCTTCATTAATTCTTCCGTCTCTCTCCAACATTATTCCAGCTAATAAATCCAAGAAATCAGAATTGGGCTCACTCATAGGATTTGATCCGGATTCAGGAACAAAAATATATAAATCTTCTATATCTAATTGATTTGAAATAGGCGCTTCACTCGGTTCCCACGGATCAAATGTTAATATGGGATCAATATAGAGAAATGAGGTTCCATCAACATAAGAATTAGGCTGGCCACCACCCCAATAATTATTTTGAGCCCAAATAGTACTGTTAATATATGAGTTAACATCCCTGGTAGAGTTATTATAAATGCTGTTGTTAGCACCAAGCGAGCCTTTACCAGCGAAAGTTTTACCACCCCAGCCTGTGTTGAGTCCGTAACGACTGTTTATTAAACGGTTGTTAGGGTTACTGGTTACATAAGAATCGTCTGTGAAAAAAGACATAGTACCGCCGCCCAAATAAGCGGCATGATAAAAACCACTTATATCATTATGTGTAATAAATGGTCTTGTGTAGTTTCCAAAAATTATCCCCTGGAATTGTTTATATTGTGGATTACTTGCTGATTTTGTAATTTTATTATCTTGTATTAAAGGACGCTTACCAGTGGCTTCACCGTAAATGCCATTATTGGTTGGTTCAATTATTTGGTTGTTTAAAATTTTCGGTTGTGAATTATAAATATATATCCCTTGGGTGCAATTATCTATATTTGAATTTTGAATTGTTACATCCGCTCCATTTAAACATTGTATATCTGAAGCATACATTATGTTAGCATTATCAATAATTGAACTAGAAGCCGCGGAACCATCAAATATAATTGAACCCCATGTACCTGAAGTGCCACTCCGGTTAAAGGTTATTTTGTTAGTGGGGCTTCCTTGAACGTTAAGTGTACCTTTTACAATTATCGAAGAACCGTTATAAAAATTAAGGTTTGCCCCAGGTTGTATAACTAAAGTACCATTTTCTTCTACTTCTACAGCGCCATTGTGCTTAAAGTTTATAACCGCATTGTTGTCAATTGTTAATGTTTTACCTGAAGGTATAGTTATATTCCCGGTAACTAAATTAGTACCTGTTCACTCAGTATTTTGAGTAAGTGTTTGTTTACCCCAGGCGATTGTAACTAGTGGATCTCCGATAACTACGTTTTGATATGCTAAAAAAGTCATACCCTGATAAGCAGCATCCACTGCACTATATCCAATGGCATAAGTTGGGAAATATATACTGTCCTTAACAACTGTTGATACTCTAGGCTCATAAGTATGGCAAACCCCACCTGCTCCGCCCTTATCAATAAATTCAGAAATTAATCCATGATTATCCTGTCTCCTGATATAATTATTTATATCAATAACATATCCGTTGTAACTCTCGTATGTGTTGAATACCGCACCTTTACTATATGTAAATTCAAGATCATTAACAATATAGCCAAGAGGCATTCCAGCATGTTTGCCTGAAGAGCTGTAACCTATTACATTTCCGGGGAAATCAAGTATCCAGTTGTCTGTAGCATCGAATGTATCAACCACAGATAAAGATTGAAATATTTCGTGAGTTCTTGTTGCATCATTGCGTAAATCCAAAACCCCAAGACCCGAACTGAGATGTGCGTCAAGAACAAAGGCAGAACTACCTGACAAATCAGGGTTTAGGGAATTATCTATTAAGGTTATCACATCTTCATAAGTAGGTCCATCCAATCTAGATACCAAATATGAAAGCTGAACCCCACCAGTTGTAACAAAATGATTAGTCACAAATCTATAGTCCATTGTAAAATTGCGATCTTGATAAGCATAAGGATTATATAAATCTGTCCTTGATGTGCCAAATACATCGGTTAGAATAGAGAAATTCGGATCTGGCTGTTGAATTAAACAGACAAGCCCATCAACTGCAACCATGTGTTTGTAATTTTGCGAATTTCCTGAATATTCTACATAAGAATTAACCTTTAGTGGAATACCTTTGCACAGGACAATATATCTAATTATATCTTTTAGTGGTTGCCCATTACTAAAGGTAGTATCTAAATGATTTTCTATTGGGGTCATAATGTAGTTCTGAACATACTGCCAGGCATGATTAGTTTGAGGCAATTCCCAATCATTATCATGAATGAGCTCGTCATAAAAGAGAACGTTAATTGTATGACCATTAATTTCTTGGGATTCTGGTAAGTTTAAGCCAAAAACATTTTCATCAGGAATATTTCTCATTTGTTTGTAATAATTAGCTATATGGAATGACATTGTATCATTTGGTGCTCTTTGTATACGATAAACAACAAAAACATTTTCAGGTGTGGCTATGTTGGCATTTGTTGTATCTAATTGAGGTGGCGGATTAAATCCATTATAACCGGGTTCTTCTAGTTGTGAAAAGGATTCTCTATTAAGAAAGGTTAATAGTAAAATAAGTGCTATAAAAAAACTGAATTTCATAATTTACTTGTAATATATATAAACATGGTATCCACCTAACAAAAATAAATAGGATAGATAGTAAAGGGCTGATCACTCTCAGAAGGGCAGTGGAGCGTAGCGGAACTGCCCTTCTGAGAGTTGGCAAAAAAACAA
>JADFPP010000047.1 GCA_022562275.1 Bacteroidota bacterium | reverse complement strand
CCCCGTATTTATATTTTTATTATGAACTCGCGACCTTCCCGATAACATCGGGACGTTCTAACTCCGTCTTCGTTATACTACGCCGGACAAGCAAACTGAACGGAGTTTATCCCGATGCAATCGGGGATCCCGTATTTATATTTTTATTATGAACTCGCGACCTTCCCGATAACATCGGGACGTTCTAACTCCGTCTTCGTTATACTACGCCGGACAAGCAAACTGAACGGAGTTTATCCCGATGTAATCGGGGACCCCGTATTTATATTTTTATTATGAACTCATCACCTTCCCGATAACATCGGGAAGTTCTAACTCCGTCTTCATTACATTACACCGGACAAGCAAACTGAGCGGAGTTCATTCCGATATAATCGGTAATCCCAATAGTTATTTTTGATTATTTTTTTATTAAAATAACCGATGTCAAATATATATGTGTATCACTCTAAATGCAAAACAAAAATTTTTATTCACCAAAGGATATTCCAACTGCCTTTGCAGCCGGAACTGCCTGGTCCTCCGGATTAACTAGTTTTTGATTTTCTATCGCTTCTTCAATTTTAACATCAACAATCTTGGTGCCTTTGAGTGCTGCCATACAACCAAATTTTTGCTTTGCTGCCATTGAAATTGCAAATGCACCACATTTAGTAGAAAGTATTCTATCAAAGGGAGTAGGGCTTCCACCTCTTTGAAGATGCCCTAATACAATAACCCGTGTTTCTCTACCAGTATTTTTCTCAATTTCATCTGCGACCAATTTTCCAATACCACCAAGCTGCAAAGGATCGGTTCTCTTTGTATCCATCCCCTTTGTCACGATTTCACCACCCAAAGGTTTGGCACCCTCCGCCACACAAACCAGACTGAATTTTTTACCCATTAATTCCCTTTGATGGATCTTTTCGTATACTTTATCCCATGAAAAAGGTTTCTCTGGAAGTAAGATTATATCCGCACCTCCGGCTATGCCTCCATTTAACGCTATCCAACCAGCATACCTTCCCATAACTTCAACAACCATTACACGGTGATGGGATGAGGCAGTAGTATGTAATCTATCTAAAGCCATAGAGACAACATAAACAGCAGAATCATGACCAAAAGTTACATCAGTAGCCTCAAGATCGTTATCAATTGTTTTAGGAACACCAATAACATTGATACCCATCTTACTTAATTTATTACTTATGTGCATTGTTCCATCGCCGCCAATAGATATAATTACATCAATATCCCATGCTTTATAATTTCTTAGTGCAGCATCAGATTTATCTATTGTTTTTATTTTCCCATCTTTTTCTTCTAACCAATGGAATGGATCACCCATATTGGAAGAACCAAGAATAGTCCCTCCAATTGCAAGGATTCCCGAGACATCTTCATTATGTAATTCTTTTGCTTTCCCTTAAACTAATCCTTCAAAACCATTCTGAATTCCAAGAACAGACATTCCATAGTCCTGTACAGGTTTTGTTACTCCTCTTATTACTGCATTTAATCCCGGGCAATCACCACCGCCGGTTAGAACACCAATTCTTGTTACCCGTGAATTCGCAGGCATTTTATTTCCTTTAATTATAAATTATAATTTCTTAGTTGTTTTAAAATGAAGTTTAACCAATTTAATTAAAGCTTTATTTCCATATTTATTAACTATATACTTTGCTTTATTTTCAACTTTCTTCGATGCACCCTTAGGCAGTTCAATTTTCAATTTTTTATTTGCCCTCAAAAACCATTTGTTAAATGAATCCCTTGCAAGAATTGATGCTGCAGCAACGGCAGTATATTTTTCAGCTTTAGTTACTTGATGTAAATTTAAATTTCTGCCCTTTTTTTGAAGAGAATTTTGAATATATTTTTCGTTACCAAATTTATCACTTATTGCTTCCGGAGCATTTTTAGCATCAAGAATATTTTCCAATACTTTTGCGTGTGCCCATCCAAGCATTCTATTCAGGTTCCCCATTTTATTGTATAAAAGATTATACTTTTCCGGATTAATAACTATTACATTGAAAACACAATCCTCTAATTTTCTAATACTGGATGCAATAGATGAAATTGCATGTTCTGATAATTCTTTGCTGTCTTTTACGCCAATTGTTACTAATTCATTCGAAACCGATTTATCGGTAAAGACCGCAGCAACTACTAGCGGACCAAAATAATCACCTTTGCCAGATTCATCAGTGCCAATGTAAAATTCCGGTTCGATTAATACAGGAGTATCCGCACCAAACAATTTTTTGCCAAAAATGATGTTATCGACTTGTTGGTAAAATATTAATTCCTTATTCCCCTGCAGTACAGCTTTATTCCCCTTTTTACCAAAATAGATTAATAATTTAAGATTACCTTCGGTATGTTCAATTTCTACCTGATAATTAAATTGTGCTAATTTTATCTCAGAGACTCTAAATCCTTCTTCTCTTAAAATTTTAATATGACTTTCTAATATTTTTTTTGCTGATTCTTTGAAATTTGTCACAGAAGCATAAAAGTTTAATTGAATGGATGTAAATATAAATCATTCCTGCAAATAAAATACAGGGAACTGAACCATAATACTTTTGTATAATCACTGTACTTTTTCATATGAATTATTTTTAATTAATAATTGGCATTGTATAATTAAATAACTCGTATTAGATTTGATTCACATTAATATTTTACAAGGAAGGATAGCATGAAGATAGCTAATAAATTTTTATCACTCAATATTAAAACACTTTGTGTATTAATAATAATTGCAGCCGCGGTTTTAATCCCTGCGCAAGATTCATTAAAAAATAATAGCAGTGCAAAAATATCTGAAATGACAAATAAACTTGTTAAAAAAATATTACTTACCGAAAAGCAAAAAAGTAAATTAGAAAATATTTTAATAGAATATTTTGAGAGTCGTGAAAATTTATCAGGTAATGGCGAAAAAGAAAGTGTTCTAAGACAAAATGCCGATGATAAGATTAAAGTTTTATTGGATAAGAAGCAGGATATGAAGTTTAATATTATCGCTGATCAATGGTGGGATTTAGCGAATAAATAATATTTTTATTAAACAACTGTTATTGACATGAATTAGAATTCCATCTACTTATTGATTTAGAATTTCAGTCATATTATTTTTCAGAAAATCAATAACAAATTTTTGATCTTTTCTAAGGGTTCTGCCCTGCCATTTGAAGCAGAGGGATCGCACCCGGTACCCCAAGTTTGCAGGTTATTTTTTTAAACAACTAAAGTAAAGAAGCAACCTTAATAATTGCTGTTTCACTTCTTAAACGATAACCTGAGAGAGTGTATATTTCTTCAGTTTCAAAAAGTTGAATCTCATCTTCTGTTAAACCGCCTTCGGGACCAAAGACAAAATAGTATTTTTTATTCCTATGATTATTGAATTTGAAATTATTTTCTGCATTCTGCTCGAAAATTATCTTTTCCCCATTTAATTCTGCTATGTTCAAAAGATCATTTACTAACTGAATTTTCGGTAAGTAAGCTCTCAAGGATTGTTTCATTGCTGAGAGCGCTATTTTTTCCCACCTTTTAATATTTGTTCCTTTGGCAATCGTTCTATTTGATTCGTATATAATAAAATTTGTAACACCAAGCTCAACACATTTTTCTATTGCAAATTTAAACCTACCAGGATTTTTTAATTTTGGAATGCAGAAGAAAATATTCTCAAATTTGTTTTCAGTTTTTATGGTTTCAACTATCTTAGCAGAAAGATTATCCTTATCGATAGATAAAACTTCAGTTTTGAATATTAAACCATAGCCATTCGTAATATAAATTGTATCCCCTATTTTACTGCGCATTACCTTTACGGCATGCTTAAATTCATCACCAGTTAATCGGATAGTTTCAGAAGAAATGCTTTCTTCGGAAGAATAATATAGTTCTATATTAGAAAGACGCACCAATATCAAAAATCCATTGTCCTTTAAATTGTTCATTAACAGCATATTCAATCCGCAAAGAAAAATAAGGCAGCAACATTATTGAAATTCCTGTTCCATAACCGGTACTAAATTGTTTAAGAGTAAGCGGCTCACCATTTAACCTAGTTGTACCTGTATCAGCAAATAATTCCCATACTAGTCCCACTCTATACGAAAGTAGAGATTTAGGAAGCAAAGGAATCCAATACAAATTCAATCGGTAGTCATTTAATATCCAATAATCTAATTCGAGTGAACCAATAAATAAGTCGTTGCCCTCCTGTTGTTCATCCCAATGTCCTCTTATTCTTTGTCTAAGTCCGATATAGGAATAATCGTAGAAAGGAACTTTGCCATTTGTTAAGCGTGCGGCAAGACGCCATTTGAGAACAAGACTGCTAATAATAGGTCTGTATTCTCTATAATCAAAATAAGCAATCCAGTAATTGATATCGTTAATACCCATACCCTTCAACTCGAAACTCGCAAATGCAAATAAACCGTTTGAAGCATACTGACGTAAATCTCTTGTATCATAGCTATAACTTGCTCCGAGAATTACGGTTCTATCTATTCTCTCATTAGAGGCGGAAACACCTTCGATAAAAAAAGGAGTCTCAACGTAGTCGTAACCTGTAGTAACAGCAAAGCGGTGAAACAAACTAAAACGTTTGCCAAAAATAAGTTTAGCGAAGTAAAACTTGTGTTCAAAATCTTCTCCGGCTAATTCTTCTGCAGTCTCACTCCTGTTATTTACATTTAACAACCCTAACTCAAAATTTGAAAATAAATCGAGGTTGCGTGCAAGGTTTGGATTAAAATAAGAGAAGGTTAAAGATGGATCGTATCCTAAAGCTAACCTGCCCCTTAATGTTTCATTTCTTCCTCTGAAGTTTGCAATTTTTACAGCAACACCGTAAGATATTTTTGCCCAGTCTCTGTCTTTTAATTGTACAAACGGAAGCGGATAAATATACCAGCTTTCTTCAATAGTAATTAGAAGATAATTAATATTGTTTAATTTAAACGGATGTAGTTTTACTTCGTTAAAAATATTAAGACTATAAATTCTTTCCCTGTTATATTCAGCTAATTTAGGATTCAGAGTATCACCAATTGTAAAATTTAATTCCCTCAGAATAATAAAGTCTTCAGTAATTTCATTTCCTTTGATCACTATGGAATCAATAATTACAGAATAATTACCTTTATAATAAAGGGTATCACCACCTTCTGCCCTGATTGCACTAATTATACAGAGCGTTATGAAAATGATATAAAAACTTTTCTTAATCATGAACCATTATCAAATAGAAGGGAATGAAATAAATTTAATGGGATGTATTTAATCAGCAAAAATGATATATGAAAGTTAAAATTCAATGCATAGGAAGAGATTGGACAAGGCACTTAAGACTCTCTATTAATCTAAAACAGCTTCTTCATCAACAAAATCCGAAACAGGAACACAGGAACAAACAAGGTGTCTGTCTCCGTATGCACTATCTACCCTGCCAACAGCCGGCCAGAATTTCTTTTCCCTGGTGAATGGAAGAGGGAATGCTGCTTGTTCTCTTGAGTATTGATGCTGCCAATTTTCAGATAGCAATACATTTAAAGTGTGGGGTGCATTTTTCAACACATTATCTTTATTACTTTGCCTGCCTTCCTCAATTTCAATAATTTCATCTTTAATTGATATTAAGGTTTCGCAAAACCTGTCTATTTCTTCTTTTGATTCACTTTCAGTTGGTTCCACCATTAAAGTTCCGGGAACCGGAAAAGAAACCGTTGGTGCATGAAATCCATAATCTATTAATCTTTTTGCAATATCTTCTACTTCTATGTTTGATGAATGTTTAAATTCTCTCATATCAAAGATAAGTTCATGTGCAACTCTTTCATTTAATCCAGTGTACAAAATTTTATAGTACTTTTTAAGCTTGTTTAGAATGTAATTAGCATTTATTATTGCAGCTATTGATGCCATCGTTAATCCCCTTGGTCCCATCAATTTTATGTACGCATAGGAGATTAATAGAATACTCGCACTACCCCATGGCGCTGAAGATACGGTACTAATTGCATTATCTCCACCAACTTTAACAAAATAATGTCCCGGTAAAAATGCAGCTAAATGCTCTGCCACACAAATAGGACCCATACCCGGACCACCGCCGCCATGCGGTATTGCAAAGGTTTTATGAAGATTAAGATGGCATACATCGGCACCAATCATAGCAGGACTTGTTAAACCAACCTGTGCATTCATATTAGCACCATCCATATAAACCTGTCCACCATTGTTATGAATGATTTCGCAAATTTCTGTAATTTTTTGTTCGAACACACCGTGGGTAGAAGGATACGTTACCATAAGAGCGGCTAAAATATCTTTATTTTGTTCTGCTTTTATTTTAAGATCATCAACATCAATGTTCCCCTGTTCATCACAATTAGCCACCAAAACTTTCATACCAGCCATTACTGCACTCGCAGGGTTTGTTCCATGTGCGGACGAAGGAATCAACACAACATTTCTATCCTCATCCCCCCTGCTATGATGATATTCCCTGATGACCATTAAACCTGTAAACTCCCCCTGTGCACCCGAATTTGGCTGAAGTGAAACCGCACTAAATCCTGTTATTTCTTTCAGATCGTTTTCAAGTTCGGAAATTAGCTGCCTGTAACCTTCGGTTTGATCTTCCGGTGCGAAAGGATGAATATCGGCAAATGCAGGCCAGGTAATTCCTAACATTTCTGTTGTGCCGTTTAGTTTCATAGTACATGAACCAAGAGGTGTCATTGAATGGACAAGTGATAAATCTCTGTTTTCCAATTTTTTTAGAAATCGTAACATTTCAGTTTCGGAATGATAAGTATTAAATACCTGGTGAGTTAAATATTTGCTGTTTCTTGTAAATTGGCCGGAATTTTCCAATTCATTTCCTTCCAAAAGATCTTGAAAATAATTTTTGGAAACTTGTTTTTTTGCAACAGCAGCAAAAAGATTTATGAGATCCTTAATATCCTGTTCCTCAGTAGCTTCATTAATTGATATGCCAATTCTATTTTTCCCGATATATCTGAAATTAATTTCTTTTGTTAAAGCTTCATTCCTGATTTTAGCAACTCTCACTTCGGATTCATCAATCAGCAATGTATCAAAGAAATTTTTATTTAACTGTTTATATCCAAAATCCTTCAGTGCAAGATCTAACAATTTTGTAAATAATCTTATTCTTTTTGCAATAGTTTTTAATCCTTCGGGTCCATGATAAACGGCAAACATCCCTGCAATTATAGCCAGGAGTGCCTGAGCAGTACAAATATTACTGGTTGCTTTTTCTCTTCTTATATGCTGCTCTCTTGTTTGAAGAGCCATGCGAAATGCTTCATTCCCCTGAGCATCAACAGATACACCTATAATTCTTCCGGGAATGTGTCTTTTATATGATTCACATGTTGCAAAATATGCGGCATGTGGTCCACCAAATCCCATAGGTACTCCAAACCTTTGCGTTGAGCCAACCACAGCATCAGCACCATACTCTCCGGGAGGTTTAAAAAGGGTGAGGCTTAGAAGATCTGCTGCCACAACTTTAAAAATCTTTTTCTCTTCAGCTTCTTTAAAAAAATCAGAATAATCTCTTATCTCACCGTTTCCTGCCGGGTACTGTATTAAAATTCCAAATATATCATCAGTTAGTTCTACTTTTGTAAAATCACCTATTCTCAATTCTATTCCTTGCGGAACTGCTCTTGTTTTAAGTACATCAATTGTTTGTGGAAAACATTCTTCCGAAACAAAAAATATATTTGCATCCTTTTTAACTTTTGGTCTTAAAGAATAAAACATTAACATTGCTTCTGCAGCAGCAGTACCTTCATCCAGCAATGAAGCGTTCGCTATATCCATTGCCGTTAAATCTGAAACCATTGTTTGGAAGATGAGCAATGCTTCCAATCTTCCTTGTGAAATTTCTGCCTGGTATGGTGTATATTGTGTGTACCAACCCGGGTTCTCTAAAATATTCCTTTGAATTACTGATGGCAGAATCGCCGGATGATAACCCATCCCGATGTATGATTTACATATCTTATTTTTTGCACCAATTATCTTCAGGTTTTCGATAAAAGTTTGTTCATTCACTGCCGGACTTAAATCCATTTCTTTTTTTAACCTGATCTGAGCCGGAATCGTTTCATCAATTAATTCCTCTTTTGAATTTACACCGCAAAATTTTGCCATCTCTTCCAGTTGATAATCACGCGGCCCAATATGGCGGTTAAAAAAATTGTCAGTGTGTTCTAATCTTTTCATATATTTCCTTTGCATAGAACCGTCCGGCAGCTACCGGATGTTTATGAAAAATATTTTTGTATTTGAATAACAAATTTAATTAATAATTAGAAATGAATTTGAACAAAAAGAGAAATTCTTAAGGTGGATATTATTTCTGTATTTCATTACAGTGATGATTCAGAATTGCGAATTTCTATTAAAGCGATTCGAGCGGCATTTTGTTCGGCAGTTTTTTTATTCCTGGCTATTCCATCACCCATGTTTTTCTCCCCGATTATTACACGTATAGTAAAAATCCTGTTGTGTTGAGGACCCTCTTCTTTAAGTATTTCATATACAGGGGATGATATTTTATTTGCTTGTGTGTATTCCAGAAGCTGACTTTTATAGTTTTCATCGATGAGATATTCATCATGAATCATGTGTGGTCTGATTAGATTTTTATAAATAAATATTCTACAGGTCTCAAGGTCATGATCAAGATAAATTGCACCGATTAATGCTTCCAATGCATCAGCTAAAACAGTTTTAGTTTTTTTTACAAGATCGCGTTGAAGGTTATTTCCGATGATAATAATTTTACTAAGTCCCAATTCATCGGCTGCTGCCCACAAAGAATTCCGGTTCACAATTTTTGCTCTTATCTTGGTCAGAAAGCCCTCATTTTCATCCGGAAAATTCTCAAACAAATATTGTGCAACTAACAAGCCTAAAACAGAATCCCCCAAAAATTCCAATCGTTCATTTGAGCTGCCATTTGCGTTGTTATTTTCCAGGTAAGAGCGATGTGTAAGTGCTTTTATATAATAAGATTTGTTATCCAATGATATACCCAAAATTTTTTCTAACGCTTCAATCTTATCAGGGCTTAAATCCGAAAAATTATTTGAGATATCATTCCTCAGCCGCCTTCTTAGGAATTTATTCCAGAATAACGAGAAATGACGCCTCAATATTATACCTCGAATTTCCTAAATAGAATAGATGCATTATGACCTCCGAATCCAAAGGTATTACTGATAGCAACATTAACCTCTTTATCGGTTGATTTAATCGGACTATAATTAAGATCACATTCGGGATCAGGATTCGTAAGATTAATTGTCGGCGGAATTTTATTATTCTTTATTGTAAGTATTGTTGCAATAGCTTCTACCGCACCGGCAGCGCCTAAAAGATGACCAATCATTGATTTATTTGAACTAATAACTAAATTATAAGCATGAGTGTTAAAAACTGTTTTAATTGCTTTTGTTTCGTTAACATCATTAAAAGGAGTGGATGTGCCATGTGCATTTATATAATCCACATCTTCAGGCATAACACCGGCATCCCTGATTGCTTCTTTCATAGACCCAGCTGCTCCCTCACCACCAGGTACAGGTGCAGTAATATGATAAGCATCACCTGTTAATCCAATCCCGCCTAACTCAGCGTAAATTTTTGCACCACGAGAAATAGCATGTTCAAGTTCTTCAAGTATAAGAGATCCGGAACCTTCACCTAAAACGAAACCACTTCTGTCAGCATCAAAAGGTCTCGATGCTTCCCTGTATCTGTCATTCCAGGTTGAGAGTGCTCTCATTGCGTTGAATCCACCGACAGACATCTCTTCTACCGAAGATTCAGAGCCTCCGCAAACCATTATATTCGCACTGCCTCGCTCGATTAAAATAAATGCATCTGCAATTGAATGAGAGGATGTTGCACAAGCCGAAGTGGTTGCATAATTGGGTCCTTTTAAACCAAACTTTATCGAGATTTGCCCAGCGGCTATATTCGAAATCATCATTGGTACGAAAAACGGACTTATTTTCCGGGGTGTTCCAGATTCAAAATATGCAAAGTGTTGAACTTTCATCGTCTTAATACCACCTATTCCGCTTCCAAAAATAACTCCAAAACGATCCTTATCAACTTTATCCAAATCAATTCCGGAATCTTCGATGGCACCTATTGAAGAAACCAGGGCATATTGGGCATATGGATCTAATCGTTTGATTAATTTTTTGTCCAGAAATTTTGCAGGATCAAAATTCTTAAGTTCAGCTCCAAATTTTGTATCAAATCTGGAAGTATCGAACCTGGTAATTAGTTCTATCCCGTTTTTACCCTCGGCTAAACCTGTCCAAAATTCACTAAGACCAATCCCGATAGGGCTAACAACACCCATACCTGTTACTACAACTCTCCGGTTTTTCATTCTCAAATTATTGGAATGTATTATTTTTAGCTGTCCCCAACTTTTTCATTCAGGTAGCTAATTGCAGAACCAACAGTGCTAATTTTTTCTGCATCTTCGTCCGGAATAGAAATTTGAAATGCGCTTTCAAAACCCATAACCAATTCAACAATATCTAATGAATCAGCACCAAGGTCATTTGTAAATGAAGCTTCTGGCGTAATCTGAGATTCTTCAACCCCAAGTTTATCAATTATTATCTCTTTTACTTTTGCTTCTGTATCCATTTTGATCTCCTATTATTAGTTGGAATAAGAATAATACTATTTAATAATATAATTTTCGTAAATTTAATAAAATTACAGTTTAATAGGTACATTTACATGGTCATTCCGCCATCTACTGTTATTACCTGTCCTGTAATATAATCCGCATAATTGCTGCATAAAAATCCAACAACTTTAGCTATATCTTCAGGACAACCCATTCTGCCAAGCGGAATTGTTTTCACCAAGTTTTCTCTTTGCTCATCGCTCAATTTTTCAGTCATATCAGTTTGAATAAATCCAGGAGCTACTGCATTTACAGTAATATTACGTGAAGCCAATTCTCGCGCCATTGCCTTTGTAAATCCTATTACCCCTGCTTTTGAGGCAACATAATTTGATTGACCCGCATTTCCAACTAAGGCTACCACAGATGCAATGTTAACAATTCTTCCGTAGCGTTGTCTTATCATAGTTTTTAATACAGCTTTGGTATAATTAAAAACACTTTTAAGGTTAGCACTAATTACGTCATCAAAATCTTTTTCCTGCATTCTTAACAACAAATTATCTTTTGTAATACCTGCGTTGTTAATCAGTATATCAACACCACCTAATTTTTCGATTGCAGCTTTAACTGTTTCTTCTGTTTGTTCGTAATCAGACACATCTGCTTTAAATGCATAAATTTTAGTTCCCGAATCAGAAATTTCCTGTATAATTTCCTCTGCACACTCATCACAACTGTTATATATAAATGCAACATCCGAAAGGAGGACACCACAACAACTTTTTGCTGCAAGTTCTTTAACAATTGCTCTTCCAATACCTCTGGTACCACCGGTTACAATTGCTTTTTTGTTACCTGTCATTGTTTATCTCCACTATAAAAAGTACGTAAGTATTCTTCTTTGTAATTTTCGAGTTCTTTATGACCATCTTTTCCAAGAAAGTAAATTAATTCTTCTTTGCACCAATCAAAAATTGATGTTTTTACATCATTATCCTCATTGCAAGTTTTAAGTCTTTCTATATGCTCATCATCAATTGTAAGTGCACCTTCATAAATAGTTAAAGGAAATAATATACAGTACAGTGGTTTATATTCCCACTTATGCACACCTTCTGAATCAGCCATTTTTTGTAATGCACACAACCCATTTTTATCTAAGAACGTACATTTACCATTAATAACTTCTGTGCCAACAGCAACACCCGATTCAAAATCTTCATCCTCTTCCGGTGGCTCAAACCATTTATTCACATCTCTACTCTGACTATCATCGAAAGAATCTATAAAAGATTCTTTTTTGTTTAAGATCATGTCGTGTTCTTTAAGATCAGTATAAACTCCGTAATGACAGCATTCACCTGTACATTTACAACTAAATTTAAACGTAAATATTTTGGGATCTATAAATAATCCGTTTATTTTTTTAGTGAAATCTTTTGTGAAAATTTTCTCTTCTACTTCCACTAAATAAATTTCTCCACATCTGAATATTTATCAATTGTGATGCAGTTTACATCCGGATTGATTCTTTTAAGAAGTCCCTGAAGCACGTTGCCCGGGCCCAATTCGTAAAACTCATCATAACCATCTTCAATCATATTCATAATGGTTTTTTCCCATTGAACCGGAGAAGTAACCTGTTCGAATAAATTGTTTTTTATTTCATCCTTAGATTTTACAGGTTTAGCATTCACGTTTGCATAAACAGGAAATTTTGCATTATAAAAATTTGCTGTATCCAGAGTATTTCTCAGTTTATTTTTTACTGATCCCATCAATGGTGAATGAAAGGCACCGCTTACAACCAATTCTTTAACCAATTTAGCTCCACCAGATTTACATAATTCCATTGCTTTATGAACTCCATCAATAGAGCCTGATATAACAATTTGACCGGGAGAATTAAAATTAGCACACTGTACAATTCCTTTAGATGAAGCTTGATTGCAAATATTTTCAACCTCTTCCGGATGTAACCCTACTATAGCTGCCATAATTCCCGGATTATCGATTCCGGCTTGCTGCATTGCCTGCCCGCGAATTCTTACAATTTTTATTGCATCGTGAATTTGAATAGCTCCTGCCGAAACTAGTGCAGAATACTCGCCCAAAGAATGCCCGGCTGCAGCTCCGGCTGATATGGTTCGTATTATACTAGCCAATACTATACTGTGTAAAAATATAGCTGGCTGAGTATATTCGGTCTGCCTTAATTCATGTACCGGACCGTTGAACATGATATATGAAAGATTTATACCAAGCACATCATCCGCAGTAAGTATTATCTCCTTTGCTTCAACAGAGTTTTCAAATAAATCTTTTGCCATCCCCACATACTGAGATCCTTGACCAGGAAATAAAAATGCTTTTTTACTCATTAAAATTTTCAGATTGCCCAAACAATATAAGTTGAAGCCCAGGTATAACCGGCACCGAAAGCAGAAAGAATTAACTTATCTCCTTTCTTCAATTTGCCATCTCTATAATATTCAACTAAGCAAAGCGGAATTGTAGCTGCAGTTGTATTTCCATATTTCTCTATGTTAACCATTACTTTATCTTTACTTAATCCCATTCTTTCTGCAGTAGCATTAATAATTCTTAAATTAGCCTGATGAGGAACCAGGAAGGCAACATCTTCAGCCGACATATTATTTTTTTGCATTAACTCGTATGATACATCCGCCATACCTTTTACAGCCACTTTAAAAACTGCCTTGCCATCCTGATAAAGGTAGTGCATTTTATCATCAATTGTTTTATGTGTGGGAGGATATAAACTTCCCCCGCCTTTCATGTATAAGGCATTCTTACCGGACCCATCAACTCCCAATATATAATCCTGAAGCCCCACACTTTTATCCTCTGAGGGCTCAATCAATACAGCACTAGCACCATCACCAAATAATATACAAGTATTCCTATCTGTATAATCTATGATAGAACTCATCTTATCTGCCCCAATAACTAAAACCTTATTATACTGACCACTCTCAACCAATGAACAGCCTATTTGGAATGCAAATAAAAATCCGGAACAAGCAGCAGAAAGATCGAAGCCCCACGCTTTTTTAGCACCAATTTTTTCCTGCACTAAACAAGCAGTTGCCGGAAACAGCATATCTGGTGTAACTGTTGCAATAATTATAACATCAATTTCTTCCGGATCAACATCATGAGCTTTTATTAAATCCAAGGCAGCATTAGAAGCCAGATCACTAGTAGCTCCGGTTTCCAGAATCCTTCGCTCTTTAATTCCTGTACGGCTTATAATCCATTGATCATTTGTATCAAGAATACTTTCAAAGTAAGCATTATCATAAATTTTTTCCGGTACATACATTCCCACTGCTGTTATAATTGCACTATATTTATTTTCTTTCAAAATTCTATCCGCTACTTTTATTGATTAACTGAATACTGATTGATTGCAACTTCTATTTTTTTTATCAGATTTTTATGATGCATTTCTTTAGCTCTTAAAACCATATTTTTAATTGCCAGCGGCGTACTGGAACCATGACCAATTATGCTAATACCATCAACACCTAATAATGGAAGACCACCATGTAATTCATAATTTGTACTTTTCAAAGCCTCCCTTAACGGAGTGCGAACCATTAGTGCTCTAAGTTTGTTCAATATTGCTAACGAGGCGTAATTTTTAATTCTCGCTTTTAAGAATGGAATGATACTTTCAGCAAATTTGAGTAGAATGTTACCGATAAAACCATCGCAAACTACTAAATCAACAGTTCCTTTAAATATATCCTTACCTTCAACATTACCAATATAATTTAAATTTGAGTCACTTAATAATTTTCCGGTTTCAGATGTTAATTGATAACCTTTCCCTTCTTCCTCGCCTACATTTAATAAACCAATTTTGGGATTCTTAATACCATAGATTTCTTCAATAAAAATTGAACTTAAAATTGCATAACCAAAAAGGTGCAGAGGTTTTGAATCTACAAAAGCACCAACGTCTGAAATAAACGTAAATCCATCTTTCTCATTTGGGAAAGGTGCCGTAAGGGTTGGTCTGACCACTCCTTTTATTCTGCCAATATTAAAAATTGAACTAACTGTCATCGCACCAGTATTCCCGGCACTTACAAACCCATCCGCTTTTTTTTCTTTTACTAATTTTGCGCCAATTACTATAGATGAATTTGGTTTCTTTTTTATCGACAGTGTCGGACTATCTCCCATTTCAATAACTTCATCGGTGTGAACAATCATTTCTTCTTTTATAGAAAATTGATTTGACGAGGCAATCTTTAATATTTCATCTTTGTTACCAACAAGCAGTAATTCAAAATCTTTACTCTGATGGTATGCTTGTAAAGCTCCCAAAACTGCAGTAGCCGGTGCAAAATCTCCCCCCATAGCATCAACGGCAATTCTGCATTGCCCATCAGAATTATTGGGATGATCCATGCAATATTATTTATTTAGCTTTTAGGTAGGAACATTGAGCGATTATTATAGTAACCGCAGGATGGGCAGGCACGATGATTTAATTTCAGTTCACCGCAATTTGAGCAAGCACCTAATGAAGGAACAGTTGCTTTATAATGAGTTCTTCTTTTATCTCTTCTGCTTTTCGATATTTTTCGTTTTGGATGCGCCATCTTTCGAATTTATTCCTTTAGTTTGTATTTAAATTCTTTTTCAAATCTAATAATGCTTTCCACCTATCATCAATTTCGTCAAAATTGCAATCACAATCTCCGTTATTCAGGTTGCTGCCGCATTTATAACATAAACCTTTACAATCATCTTTACAAAGTTTTTTCATCGGAATTGCCAGGAGCAAATAATCCCTGACATCATTTTTGATATCAATTTGATTAGTGTTAGGTGCAAGGTAGTTGAAATCGAGTTCTTCATTGCTATTCTTTACATTTCTTAACAAATACACCATTTTATATTGGCTCTCAATTTTTTTCTTAAATTCCATGCCGCACCTATCGCAAATCATTCGGGAAATAATATCGGATGATACTTCCAATATTATTTGATCATCAAATTTCTCAAGAACAACCATTGTCTTATATTTACCAAAAAAAGGATCTTCTAATCCAATCTCTTTAAAGTCACCATCAAAATTATCAATGTACGTATCGTTTCCTAGCCCGGAAATTCTAATTTTCATGACTAATCTACCAATATAAAATTAAAACGATTGTAAATATATTGATACTTTCATTTACAATCAAACAATCCCGGTTCCTCGTTACTTCTCTTAAATCTTTATTAAATAATAACTTAGCATCATTTTATTTTATCAAGCACACTTATTAAATTCTCTTTCAATATTCCTGATAATCAAAATAATGTAAGATAATTTTTTTCTCCTTATGTTTAACACTTCCATTTTAATCTGAAATCAAAACAATATGCTTGAAGTAAATAATTTAGTTAAGGAATTTCAAAAAACTACAGCCGTAGATAATATTTCTTTTAAGGTAGAACCAGGCGAAATTTTTGGATTGTTAGGTCCCAACGGTGCAGGTAAAACTACAATTTTAAGAACGGTGCTGAATATTATTAAACCAACTTCAGGCAAAGTTCTTTTTAATAACCAATTGATAACAGCAGATTTTTTAAACCACATCGGCTATCTTCCTGAAGAAAGAGGTTTGTATAGAAAAAGTAAAGTGATAGATGTGATTCTTTACTTTGCCGAGCTCAAAAATATGAGCAGAACCGAAGCAGCAAATCAAGCGGATAGCTGGTTAAAGAGATTAGATATTTTTCATTATCGCCACAATAAAATTGATGAACTTTCTAAGGGTAATCAACAAAAAATACAATTTATCATGTCGGTTATTCATAACCCGCAACTTTTAATCTTTGATGAACCGTTTACCGGATTTGATCCGATCAATCAACAGGAAATTAGAGAACTGATCTTTTCTTTTGTATCTGAAGGTAAAATCATTATTCTTTCAACTCATCAAATGGAAACCGCAGAAAAATTATGTACTGATATTTTTCTTTTAAATAAAGGTAAAGAAGTTACGAGCGGAAAATTATCTCACATAAAAAAAGAATTTGGCGGAAACCATGTAGAAATTAAATTCAGCGGCGATGTATCCTTTCTTTCTTCTATGGCTGAGGTGATTACCGTAGATACATATAATAATTATGCCGAGGTTCATTTAAAAGATGTTGTTGAACCATCAGACTTTCTAAAAAAGATAACCGGTAGAATTGATATTACTCATTTCTCAGTGATAGAGCCTACACTTAACAGAATTTTTATTGATTTAATTAAACAGAATTAAATTACTATTGGATGAGACGAACATAATTGCACGGAAATACACTTCCGAAGGAATGCCTTCGGTAAAGGCAATGATTATATATTTAAAATGGGAATATGAATATTATCCTCAACAATATTTTTGTTTTTTAAGTCGAGATTTATTGAAAGAAAATTAATTTAAAAATTGAAAGAATGACTGTATGGCTGAATGTTTGTATGGAAAAACGTTAATTTTTAGACAATTCAATCAATCATACCTTCATACCTTCATACAATCATACTTTTTAGATTTCCGGAATATGTCCCGAAGGGATGGATTCCCATAAATGTTTGTACTTTTTCTTTTTTTTGCAGCTTGCCGCGCTAGGACTGTATGGCTGAATGAAAGAATGAGAAATGATTGATAAAGATTTATTAAATGGAACATCAGGCTTTTGACTGATAGGAGCAGAAATGTTAATAATTGTTGGACGTATATGATAAGCTAAATTATTGATTATAAAATAATAAAATTAAATGAGTGTTTGATTAAAAAACTTAATGATAGCAAACAGGATGAGATTATCAATAAGTTCATATCCGGCAACTGGCAGATTAATTACATACAACCATGCATCCATGCATTCAATCATAGCCACGGCTGAAATTAGAATTATAAACAGATGAACAAAATATTAACAATAGCCAGGTGGGAATATCTTGAAAAAGTAAAAACGAAAACGTTCATTATTTCCTTGATAATTACGCCGTTGATAATTATAATGTTTTCCTTACTTCCTACTTTATTAACCCAAAAAGAAGACCTGCGGACAAAAATAATTGGTGTGGTAGATACATCAGGAATTTATTTTCATCGGTTAACTAATGAGTTAGAACAATATAAATTAGATGACAATCAGCCGAATTATATTTTGTTAAATTTAGCCGATAAGAAAAAAACACTTAAACAATTAAAAACCGAAGCCGATAAAAATATTATTGATAATGAGATTGAAGGTTTTCTGTTTATCCTGAATGGCGGAACCGACTCGCTTGAAGTTGAATACAGAAGCGAAAATTTAGGAAGCTTTAAAGATTTAAGACGTTTCGAAGAAAAAATTAATAGGATAAGAATTCAAAACGAGCTGAATGCGAGAGGTATTGATCCATCACTCGCTGAATTGGTGCAAAGCAACATTGAAATTGAACAGATAAAAATTGAAAAAAGCGGTGAGGAAGGAAAGCAGAATTTTTTAGTTGTTTTCTTTTCAGCTTTTATTTTCATAATGCTTTTAATGATGATGGTTATTTATTCCGGGCAATTGCTTGTTAGAAGTTTGATTGAAGAAAAATCGAACAGGCTGATTGAAATATTGATTTCAAGTTGTACATCGGAACAACTGCTTGCGGGAAAAATTTTAGGGCTTAGTGCACTGGGTTTAACACAAATCTTTATCTGGTCTTTAATAGCTACAGCACTTGTCGGCGGAGCAGTCATTCCACCGGCAGCATTTGATAATATTTTAATTATGCTCGTTTATTTTATAGTCGGATTTATTTTTTATACAACAATTTTTGTAGGTATTGGTTCGATAGTTACCACCGAACAGGAAGCACAGCAGATGACAACGTACATAAGTTTAATTTTGATCCTGCCTGTTGTAGTTGCAATGCCTGCTATTCAAAATCCTGAATCTATGATGGTTAAGGTGATGTCCTATATTCCTTTAACAATTCCATCAATAATGCTTCTTCGTTTTAAGATTGCTCCTGTTCCTCTAATAGATATTGTCATCTCGCTTTCTATAATGTTTGTTTCTACAATTGTTACATTAAAAATTGCTGCTAAGATTTTCAGGATAGGAATTTTATCTTACGGCAAAAAACCTACAATTAAAGAACTGATCCATTGGTTAAAAGAAAAATAAAACAGCGGGCATATTGAATATAATTTGAAATTTATTCGTTTCTTTTAATATTTTAAGTTGTACTTCCATAATCATTTTAAATATTATGTAGGAATTCCTTATTTAATATGTTTATTTTCATTTCGGCGCTTGCAGCAATTATCCCAATGGTTACCTACCTTTTATTTATCTGGTGGTTCGACCGCTACGAAAGAGAACCGTTCAAGTTAGTACTTCTCAATTATTTATGGGGCTCAATTGGAGCAATCATCTTTTCAATACTTGGGGGTATGATCTTTTCAAATATTCTTTCGCAATTTATTTCCAACAAAGATGAGCTAAATTTTCTGGGAACAATAATTACTGCACCTGTTGTGGAAGAGATCACCAAAGGAATTTTTCTACTTATCACAGTAACCAGTAGAAAATTTGATAACATGACAGATGGAATAGTTTATGGCGGTGCAATTGGTCTAGGTTTCGGTATGACAGAAAATTTTCTGTACTTTATTTCTTTTGGTACAACAGTTTCGGATTGGATTGCAATAGTGATAATCAGAACTTTATTTTCCGCAGTAATGCATTGTGTGTCAACTGCTACCTTCGGAGCATTTCTTGGTTATGCTAAATTTAAAGGTTCAAAGCATAGGATACTTCTTCCATTAATTGGTTTAACCCTGGCAATACTCTTACATTTTTTCTGGAACTATTCTGTTAGCTTTAAATCTACTGCATTAATAGGATTTTTCTTTATGTTCATCACCATTATTATTTTTCTTGCAATTTTTACAGCATCGGTTAAGAATGATAAAAAACTAATTTTTGCCGAACTCC
Organism: Bacteroidota bacterium; assembly: GCA_022562275.1. Classification (GTDB taxonomy): domain Bacteria; phylum Bacteroidota; class Ignavibacteria; order Ignavibacteriales; family Ignavibacteriaceae; genus BMS3ABIN03. Next base: position 4,341 of record JADFPP010000047.1, on the reverse strand, counting down.
TTTCGGAAGCTGAACTGGGAAATATATCCTTTGATCATTTACAATTTTTAAGTTCTTCTAAAAGGAATTCAACCGGATGGATAGATGAAAATATTCGAAACCCATATATAAAAGCTGCTACAACTTTAGCGTTCCGTAAAATGCAGTTAAAATATTCAACCGGTAAGAGCAGGGAATTCTATGAACACGAGGTTAATAATTATCGGCAGTTTATTAAAAATCTCATTGCATCAACAGGAGATTTGAATGCAGAGAAATAAAAATTGTATCCATATTTATGCAGAGATAAATTACAGTAAAATTAATTTAGACAGATAAGTACAGAATTATTTTTCTTTATATGAAAATAACATTATTATTCGAGCAGATTCGATTGAAATTTCATCACAGAATATTTATTGAATTTTTTTAATCTTAATTCTTTAAATGATGGTACACCTGTAATTGAGTAAATTGAGAATGAATAAATTTCTTTTTGGGGTTTAATTTTAAATTTTTAATGAATTAAAAAACTTTACATCCGGCTTTCTAAAAAGGAAAGCTATTTTTATTGTTAGTAGTATATGCAAGAGAGATTTAAATATATTTTTATAGAAAATATGGGTTTTCTTTAATGAGTAAAGTCGGACTATTCGGTGGCACATTCGATCCTATTCATAATGGTCATCTAATTGCAGCTCAATCTGTAAGAGAGATGAGAAAACTGGATAAAATTATTTTCATTCCTTCCTTTGTCTCACCTCACAAGGCTGATGTAAAATCTTCAAGCCCCGAGCATAGATTGAATATGATAAAACTTGCCACAGATGAAGTTGATTTCTTTGACTACTCTGAATATGAAATTAAGAAAGGCGGAGTTTCATATACTGTTGACACTCTTCGTGAATTTAAAAAAAAATATGATGAGCTTGAATTTATTATTGGTTATGATAATATATTTAAATTTAATTCCTGGAAAAACCCGGATGAAATTGTTAAGCTTACAAAAATCCTGGTTCTCCGCAGAAAATCTTCCCTTCCTCCGCCCCATCATGATAAGTATGTTGAATCGGCTTTGTTTGTACAAACGCGTGGTATTGAAATAAGTGCAACGGATATACGGGAAAGAGTAAAGAAAGGTTTGCCCATTCATTTTCTTGTCCCGGAGAAAGTAAAGGAATATATTTACGATTTTAACTTATATAAATAATTAAGTGAAAATACTTGTAACCGGAGGTGCCGGATTTATTGCTTCTCAGATTGCCGATGCTTTTATCGATGAGGGGCATGAGGTCGTAATTCTTGATGATCTGTCCACAGGGTTTGAAGAGAACGTTAATCCAAAAGCTAAATTTGTAAGATTAAGAATAAACGATCACGATGTTTCTTCGTTATTTGAAAAAGAAAAATTTGATGTAGTTAACCATCACGCTGCACAAATGGATGTTCGTAAATCTGTGGCTGATCCTTTATTTGATGCAAACACTAATATTCTTGGTACAATAAATCTTCTTCAAAATTCCGTAAAATTCGGAGTAAAGAAATTCCTGTTTTCCTCAACCGGTGGAGCAGTGTACGGTGAGCAAGAATACTTCCCTGCTGATGAAAATCATCCAACTCATCCTGTTTCGCCTTATGGAATAACAAAATTATGTGTGGAAAAATATTTATTCTATTATGGTGGTGAATATAATTTAAATTATACGGTTCTGCGTTATGCAAATATTTATGGACCCCGGCAGAATCCATTTGGTGAAGCTGGTGTTGTAGCAATCTTCTGTACAAAATTACTAAAAGGAGAACAGCCAATAATAAATGGTACAGGGAAACAAACAAGAGATTATGTTTTTGTTCAAGATGTTGTAAAAGCAAACCTGTTAATATTGAGCGATGATAAAAGTGACATTTATAATATCGGTACAGGAAATGAAACAAATGTAAATGAACTTTTTTCTTTTCTGAAAGATATAGTTAATAACGAATGTGAAGAGAAACATGGACCGGCACCAGCAGGTGAACAGATGAGAAGTGTAATTAGTTCAGAGAAATTTTTTAATAATTTTAATTGGAGACCTTCTACTAAATTAAAGGATGGACTAAAAGAAACTGTAAAATATTTTAAAGATAAATTTTCTCTATAGTTCAACCTATGCAAGACGACCTGATAAAAAATTTATGTGTTAGCAATAAAAGAGCAGTTGCCCGATCTATATCTATTGTTGAATCGAATAACAATGAATCTGCCGTACTGCTAAAAAAAATCTTCCCAAAAATTGGTAATGCACATCGGATTGGTATAACAGGTCCGCCGGGTGCCGGTAAAAGTACTATTACAAATCATTTAACAAAATATTACCGGAAGCAAAATAAAAAAGTTGGAATAATAGCAGTTGACCCAACCAGCCCTTTTACTGGCGGCGCACTTTTAGGTGATCGCATTCGGATGTCTGAAATCGGGCAGGATGAAGGAGTCTTTATCAGAAGTATGGCAACCCGTGGAAGTTTGGGGGGATTAAGTAATAGAACTGTAGATGCCGCAGATGTTTTGGATGCTGCCGGTTATGATTACATAATTATGGAAACTGTTGGTGTCGGTCAATCTGAATTAGATATTGCCCGGTCAGCAGATACGACCATAGTTGTACTGGTGCCTGAATCAGGTGATTCAGTACAAGCAATGAAGGCGGGGTTGATGGAAATTGCAGATTTCTTTGCGATGAATAAAAGTGACCGCCCGGGATCGCAGCAGGCAATTGCTTCTATTCAAACCATTTTAATGATGAGAGAACACGATGAAAAAAGTTGGATGTATAAAATAATTAAAACCATCGCAACAGAAAATAAAGGAATAGATAACCTGGCCGAAGAAATTGAAAGACATACAGAATATCTTAAAATGAATAACCTTTTGCTGAAGCGGAGAGAGGAAAAAACAAAGAGCAGGATTAAAGATATTGTTGAAAATATTTTGAAGACTGAACTGTGGAGTGAAAGTGGAAAAAATTCTTTAACTTCATCTCTTGAGAAAGTGGAGTTGGGAAAAATATCTCCGTATAATATTGCTGAAGAAATAATAAAGAATTTTAAAAATCACAAATTAAAACAAAACTCACACTAAGGATTAAATATGAGTATAAATGACCAGCAGTTTTTGGCAGAATTATCAGAAGATCAAGTAATAATTAAAAACACAATAAGAGAGTTTGCTGAAAATAAGATCAAGCCAGTTATTATGGAATATGATGAGGAACAGAAGTTCCCGATGGAACTGTTAAAGGAGTTAGGAGAATTAGGATTTTTAGGTATATTATTTCCTGAAGAGTATGGCGGAGCGGGTTTAGGTTATGTTGAGTTTGAAATTATCATTGAAGAACTAGCCCGTATCGATCCTTCAATAGCATTATCAGTAGCTGCCCACAATGGTTTGTGTACAAATCACATTTTCAAATTTGCAAATGAAAAACTAAAGAAAAAATATGTGCCCGATCTTGCCTCCGGTAAAAAGATAGGTGCCTGGGCTCTTACCGAACCATCTTCAGGAAGTGATGCTGCGGGATTGCGAACTGTTGCTGAAAAAGAGGGTGATTATTACATACTTAACGGATCTAAAAATTTTATTACCCACGGCGCCAACGGCAGCACTACAGTTGTAATGGCAATAACAAATAAGAATAAAGGTAAAAAAGGAATTAGTGCTTTTATTCTTGAAAACGATATGCCGGGATTTATTGTTGGGAAAAAAGAAAACAAACTCGGTATGCGATCCTGCGAAACTTCTCAATTGGCATTTGAGAATTGCAAAGTACCGGCGGAAAATCTTATAGGTGAAGAGGGTATGGGATTCATCCAGTCGCTACAGATCCTGGAAGGAGGAAGAATTTCAATCGCTTCATTAAGTGTTGGCTTAGCACAGGGATGTCTCGATGTATCTATTAAGTATTCAAAAGAGCGGGAACAATTCGGAAAACCTCTAAGTGCATTTCAGGCAACACAATTTAAATTTGCAGATATACACACAAATATTGAAGCTGCACGAATGCTGACCCTTAGAGCAGCTTATATGAAGGACAAAGGATTACCTAATAGAAAAGAAGCTTCAATAGCAAAATTATTTGCAAGTGAAATTGCCGAGAAAGCTGCAAGCGAAGCAGTTCAGATTCTTGGAGGTTATGGCTTTATTAAAGATTATCCCGTTGAAAAATTTTACCGTGATGTTAAGTTATGTACAATTGGTGAAGGTACATCTGAAATACAAAGAATTATTATTGCGAGGGAATTGTTACAGGATTAGTAAAACAAATGTCTTGATGTCATTCTGAACGAAGCGAAGAATGACAAAATGAGAATCCTTATAACAACAAC
>JADFPP010000046.1 GCA_022562275.1 Bacteroidota bacterium | reverse complement strand
TGATCCGGATTGGATTGATGCGCTTAGCGGTCCAATGGAGAAATCAGGTAAGTATAGCGAAAAAGTTAGTTATGCGTTATATGATAACTACCCCAATCCATTCAATCCAACTACTACCATAAGTTATTCCATAAAGAAAAATGGATTAACTTCATTGAAAGTTTACGACATCTTAGGCAACGAAGTGGCGACTCTTGTTAACGAAAACGAAACTGCAGGTAATTATTCAGTTGAGTTTAACGCAGAACAATTACCAAGCGGCATATACATTTACAGACTTATTTCCGGAAGCTTCACAGCTTCCAAAAAACTAATTCTGCTTAAGTAAGAATATTTTTAGCCGGAGATAAGCTCCGGCTTTTTAATTATTCTTTATCAATGAATAAAGTTTACCACGACTGGCACCTTATTTTAAACACGTTAGACCTTTTAAAATTTGATACGGAAATCGGTTACCTTTTCTTTGGAGTTGCAGTTTTAATTTTTATAGCTGCTCTTTTAATGCCTCTTATAACTCACGATTAAGTAGTATCTTTCTCACCCAAATTATTTCCAATTATATGATAAAACTAACTGTATATATTTTATTTGTACTAACAGCCACTGCATTTTCGCAGGTAGATTCCGTTATAACTTATTTTGATAACGGCAATATTAAATCCGTTATTCATTATAAAGATGGGGTACGGGATGGTGAAGCAAAGTACTTCAGCGAAAACGGTAATGTTAAACAAGAACTCTCCTATTTTAATGGAAAAGTAAATGGCATAGTTAGTAATTACGATGAAAATGGAAAGCTGCGGGAAATGTACAGTATTGTTGATGGTAAAAGAGAGGGATCGACCAGTTATTTTGATTCTGCCGGCACCTATACTAATGATGTGTTTTATACAGAGGGGAGGCTGGATATTGATGAAAAGCCATTGACATACAGTAAGTTTGATGAAGTCCTTTCAGGAAATGAACCGGGGAATAGAAAGAATCAGAAAACCAAAAAGAAGATAAATCCCGATCAACTATTACCGCCGGAAGTAAAAGAGGAAAGAAATCTGGAAGAAGACCCTGCTTTTTATTTAAGTGTTGAAGTGATGCCCGAACCTATTGGCGGAATGAAAGCCATCTACAAAAAAATGCACTATCCGGCAGCAGCAAAAAAAAATAATATTGAGGGTACTGTTCTAATCCGGGTTTTTATAGATAGGGATGGGGAAGTGCTTGATGCACAAGTTTTAAAAGGGATTGGTTATGGATGTGATGAATCAGCAAGAATTGCAGTTTTTTACCACCGGTTCAAACCGGGACTTCAAAAAGGGCAAAGGGTAAAAATACAGATGGATATCCCTATTGAATTTAAATTAGATAAGGAAAAAGGTTAATTCATTGGTGCGATTTTAAATCTAAATGATTTTAATAAATCCGTAAGATGTTTATCCGCTTCCCTAATTAATATCGTATAATTATTGAATTCTCTTCTTACAGGATACTCTTTTCTTAACTTGTCAAAGAATGCCCCCATTTCTTTTTTGTCGATCTTAAGTATCCCTCGCAATAGTACATCATCATTTGCAATATTGTAAATCTGTTTAAATATAAAATGTAGTTTTTGTTCAACGAATTTACTTGCAGGCAATTCAATCTCAGAGTGCTCGATAGTAGGAAAAACCGGCTGCCATTCTTTTGGGTTGGCTGTGAATTTACATAAGGCATCATAGATCATTTTTGTGCCGTTTATTTTTCCTTCTAGCGAATATCCGGCAATATGAGGTGTGCTTAATATTACTTTCTGCAGCAGCCCTGGATTTATATAAGGCTCATCTTCCCAAACATCTAAAACAACATTAAGTTTACGGTCACTTATTGAGTTCAGCAATGCTGTATTATCAACTACCGCTCCCCTCGAAGTATTGATAAGAACCGCATTTGCTTTAATTTTATTTAATCTTTTTGAATCAAGCAAGTGAATAGTTTTATCAATTCCGGTTCTGTTTAAAGGAACATGCAGCGTAATAATATCTGCCTGTATTGCCTCTTCAAGAGAAACATAGCCGGTTCCGATTCCGGCTCTTTCTTTTGGCGGATCATTTTTCAGAACTTTCAGACCGAGTGTCTGAGCAATATTAACAACTTTGCTTCCAATGTTTCCCACACCTATAATCCCTATGGTTTTATCTTTTAGTGTTAAGTTTCTTTCCGCAGCAATTTTTATTAAAGAAGTAAAAACATACTCGGTCACAGAATCTGCATTGCAGCCTTTTGAACTGGCAAATACAATTTCCTTTATGTTCAAATAATTGGTATCGATATGTTCTGTTCCTATAGTAGCAGAACCAACAAATTTTACATTTGTGTTGGCAAGAAGATTTTCATTAACATTTGTAATCGAGCGTACTATTAAAACATCGGCATTCCTGAGAATGTCATTACAAATATCTCTGCCGTTAGTTAATAATATCTCACCGAACTGATTAAAAGCTTGTTTGGCGGAAGCGATATTTTCATCGATCACAAGTTTCATTAATAATCTGATTAAATAATTTTTATAAAATATTTAAGTGTGAAAGTTAAAAATTTATATTTGCTTTTGGTGCACGTTTACATGTTTATATCATTGGATTTTCAAAATTGTATTTTCACAAATAATGGGCTAAATTTAAATTCATTTCATTCATTTAATTGAATACTGAGATGTAAATCAAATAACTTTTAAACCAAAGCATCCAGGGAAAAGCAATGCTAAGTAAGTTGTTACTGCCCGAAATACAATCATTAATTGCTGAGAGAAAGCTTGGCATTCTTAAGGAAATTTTAAGCGATTGGCCTCCCGCCGATATAGCCGAATTAATTGTTAACATCTCTGCACAAGAACAAGTAATTATTTTCCGGCTTCTTTCAAATGAGCTTGCTGCCGATACTTTTGAAAATCTTGAAATTGAGACGCAGAAGGAATTACTACAAGCAATGGCAAAAAGTGAAGTTGCTGCAATTCTAAATGAAATGTCCCCCGATGACCGAACGGCTTTGCTGGAAGAATTGCCAGGTGCGGCTGCAAAGCAACTGATTCAGTTATTATCCCTTGAAGAAAGAAAAGTTGCACAAACACTGTTGGGATATCCGGAGAATAGCGTTGGAAGACTGATGACTCCGGATTACATTGCTGTAAAACCGGGCTGGACAATTGAGGAAACATTAAAATTTATTCGTGAAAACGCAGAGGATAAAGAAACACTTAATATTGTTTATGTAACAGACAATACCGGGAAACTGCTTGATGATATAAAATTAAAAGACTTTATTCTTGCGACACCCGATGAAAAAGTTTCAGATATAATGGATAAAAATTTTGTGGCATTGAATGTTCATGACGATCAGGAAGATGCTGTTGAAGTTTTTAAAAAGTATGATAGAATTGCTTTACCGGTTGTTGATAACTTTAATGTTCTAATAGGAATTGTTACAGTTGATGACGTACTGGATGTAGCTGAAGAGGAGGCAACAGAGGATATTCATAAACTTGCCGCTGTGGAAGCTTTTGAAGAACCTTATCCCTCCATCTCAATTTTTTCTATGGTAAAAAAAAGAGCAGTGTGGTTGACTGTTCTATTCTTCGGTCAAACTCTTACAGCATTTGCAATGGGTTATTTTGAAGATGAATTAAGCAGGGCAATTGTACTCTCAATGTTTATTCCGCTCATTATTTCAAGCGGAGGAAATTCCGGTTCTCAGGCATCCACTCTTGTAATACGTGCCATGGCGTTAGGCGAAATTGACCTGAAAGATTGGTGGAAAATTATAAGACGGGAAATGCTTTCAGGATTATCGCTTGGGCTAATACTTGGAACGATAGGTTTTTTCCAGGTTTTATTTCTCTCACAATTTATTTCCGCATTAGATAAATACTTAGTGCTGATTGGATTAACTGTTAGTTTTTCGCTTGTTGGAATTGTTCTTTGGGGTACTCTCCTTGGTTCTATGCTTCCGTTCATACTAAAAAGTTTCGGGATTGATCCTGCCATATCATCCACACCTTTGGTAGCAACCATGGTTGATGTAACAGGGCTGGTAATTTACTTTACTCTTGCGATACTTATTTTAAGCGGAACACTTTTATAGTAATTCTTTTCAAATAAAGGTTAGCAAATTCTTCAGTAAAATTTCCTATAATCTTCTTATATTTGCATTGTTATGTCTCAAACAAAAGAAAATAAAATAAAAGGTATTGTCCTTGCAGGCGGTTCGGGTTCCCGTCTTTATCCCATAACAAAGGTTTACAGTAAACAACTCACACTAATTTATGATAAACCGCTAATCTATTATCCGCTTTCCATTTTGATGCTGGGCGGAATAAAAGATATTCTGATCATTTCAGATGAAAATACAATCCCTCTTTATCAAAAACTGTTTGATGATGGCTCACAAATCGGAATTTCAATTGATTATGCAGTACAAGAAGCACCTAATGGTATTGCAGAAGCTTTTATAATTGGTGAAGAATTTATAGGCGGCAATTCGGTTTCTCTTATTTTAGGCGATAATATTTTTTACGGTGATCTTAATTTTTTCTATAGAGCTCTTAAGCGTAACGGAGGGGCAACAATTTTTGGCTATAAAGTTAATGATCCTGAACGTTATGGAATCGTAGAATTTGATGCAGAGGATAAGGTTATATCTATTGAAGAAAAACCGGCTAAGCCAAAATCGCAATACGCTGTTCCCGGATTATATGTTTATGATAATAGAGTAGTTGATATTTCAAAAAGTTTAACACCCTCAGCACGCGGCGAGCTGGAAATATCCGATGTGAACTCATATTATCTTAAAAAAGGTGATCTGCATGCAGAAAAAATTAGTCGTGGAGTTGCCTGGCTGGATACAGGTACACCTGAAGCGTTACTGCAGGCGTCTAATTTCTTCGGTGTTATTGAAGAAAGGCAGGGATTAAAAGTTGCTTGCATTGAAGAGATTGCATTATACAAAGAATTTATTAATAAAGATGAGTTTGAGCAGATAATAAAAAAAATGCCAAAATCACTTTACCGTGAATATTTATATAAATTACTTGTTGAATTGAATCAGCAAAGCATAGGTACATTTAGTTAATAAGCTTTGATGAAAGTTAGCAAGGTAAACATAGAAGGATTGCTCTTAATTGAAACAGATTTTTTTGGTGATGACAGAGGATATTTTTATGAATCATACAATAAACAAAAGTATGATAAAATAGGAATTAACTTTGATTTTGTACAGGATAATATTTCTAAATCAGTTAAAGAAACAATTAGGGGTCTTCATTACCAGGTTGGTGATACAGCGCAGGGAAAGTTATGCCAGGTGATAAAGGGAAAAGTACTTGATGTGGTTGTCGATATACGTTTTGATTCTCCAACTTTCGGAAAGCATTTTTCAATAGAACTTTCTGAAAATGATAAAACACAACTATGGATTCCACCGGGGTTTGCACATGGTTTTTCAGTACTTTCCGATGAAGCCATTTTTTCCTACAAGTGTACAAATTTTTTCAGCCAACCGGATGAACGTACGATCTTATATAATGATCCGGATTTAAATGTTGATTGGAAAGTCTTAAATCCAATAGTATCTGAAAAAGATTTAAAAGCAAAATCATTTAAAGATATTGAGAATGACTTTGTTTACTTACCCTTGTAATTACTTCTGAATTAGTATTTACATTCAATTCTCACTAATTTTCGAATAAATAAATTTAGCGGAGTGTTATGAAAGTTCCATTATTGGACCTAAAACTACAATATCTGGCATTAAAGTCAGAACTGGACAAAGCCATATTGCGGGTAGCAGAATCACAGTATTTTATCCTGGGACCCGAAGTACAAAAAATGGAAAAAGAATTTTGTGAATTTCTTGGCTGTAAATATGCCAGTGGAGTTTCTTCCGGAACAGATGCCCTTTTACTTGCACTTATGGCAATAGATATAAAACCCGGAGATGAGGTAATTGTACCTACTTTTTCTTTCTTTGCAACTGCAGGTGTAGTTTCACGTATGAACGCAACGCCTGTGCTAACGGATATCGATCCGGTTAGTTTTAATATTGATCCGAATGAAATTGAGAAAAAGATCACTTCAAAGACCCGTGCTATTATGCCTGTTCACCTGTATGGACAGAGTGCTGATATGGATCCGATTATGAAAATAGCAGAAAACCATAAGCTTACTGTAATTGAAGATGGCGCACAGGCAATTAGTGCACAATATAAAGATGGAAGTTCTGCTGGAACGATTGGTGATATAGGTTGTTACTCATTCTTTCCCACTAAAAATCTTGGCTGCTATGGTGATGGAGGTTTGGCAGTAACTAATAATGACGAACTTGAACATTTGATGAGGATTAAACGTGTTCATGGCGGGGAACCCAAGTATTATCATAAAGTTATAGGCGGAAACTTTCGGTTGGACGCATTACAGGCAGCAGTTGTAAATGTTAAACTGCCTTATCTGAATGGTTGGTCTGAAAGCAGAAGAAAAAATGCGGAGCGGTATAATCGATTGTTTAAAGATGCCGGACTTGCGGAGGAAACCGGAAGAGTAGAATTTGATGAAAATAATATGGTGCTTTTACCAAAAGCAGTTTATAAAGATCTTGATGGACTGAGTGATTATCATATTTACAATCAGTACATTATTAGAATTAAACAAAGAGATAAACTGAGGCAGTTCCTTGCGGATAACGATATCGGTACAGAAATATATTACCCCGTACCGTTTCACTTGCAGGAATGTTTTTCGGATTTAGGGTATAAATACGGCGACTTTCCTCGAGCCGAAGAAGCAGCTAATAACTCACTTGCATTACCTGTTTATCCGGAGCTTAAGGATGAGCAGCTTATTTATGTTGTTGAGAAAATAAAGGATTTCATAAAGGGTTAATTCGTTTGCCGAAACCTAATTATCAAAAAATACCTTTATTTCTTATTTTTATTTTCATCTTCACTTCAGAAATTTTTTCTCAGGTTGTTTACGAACCCCTTTATAAAGATGTTTATGATTTCCTGAGGCGCTTAAGTACTAAAGGCATAATAGAATATAATGATGAATTCCGTCCCCTCCCAAGGAAATATCTTGCTGAAAAACTACTCGAAGCTGAAAAGGATCAAGAAAGATTAACATCGGTTGATAAAGACGATTTAGAATTTTATAAAAAAGATTTTTATCACGAGTTCTGGTTTATCAATAACGAAAAAAATAAGAAAAACTTAGATTTTTTTAGCGAAGATCCGGCAGGAAGATGGCGGGTTTTCTCTTACGGAGATGAAAATTTTAAGTTTAATCTAAGCCTTATTCTTGGTTACGAAATCGGTTCGATTGATAACTCAAAAGCAACTCATTTATGGAATGGGATAAATACTTATGGTTACATCACTGATGCCGTTGGATTTAGTTTTGATTTTAGAGATAATACTGAACTGGGAAGCACAATAGATAAAACAAAATCCTTTTCTCCGGTAACAGGAGTTAATGCTAGAACAAGCAGTAATATTGTTGATTATGATGAAAATAAAATTGAGTATAGTGAGGCAAAAGGAATTATTGCAACCGATTGGGGTTGGGGCAGCATTGCGGTTGGCAAAGAGTTTATGGAATGGGGTTTTGCTGAAAACGGATTAATTGTACTATCGCAAAAAGCTCCCTCATTTCCGTTCATTCGATTGGATATTAAACCCGTTGATTGGCTTGGCTTTAATTATTTCCATGGCTGGCTGGCTTCAGATGTTATTGATTCATCAAGTTTTTATTATACAAGTACCGGCTCAATTAAGTTTTCTTTCAGGGAGAAATATATTGCTTCTCATTCTTTATTCATCAGACCAACAAAGGGATTGAAAATATCTATAGGCGAATCAATTGTTTACGGTGATAAACTTGAACTACTTTACCTTTTCCCGGTTACATTCTTCCGGCTTGCAGATCATTATTTAAGCAGGCAGAATAATCGAGCAGGAAGCAACTCGCAGTTTTTTGCAGCCATAAGTTCAAGAGATCATATTAAAAACACTCATCTTTATGGCAGTTTTTTTATTGATGAGCTTACTCTTAACGGTTTGTTTGATCCTAAGAAAGAAAGAAATCAGGTTGGTTTTACAATAGGGGCATCAGCGGTTGATCTCCCACTGGATAATCTTACTCTTACGCTAGAATTTTCAAAAATTTATCCGTTTGTATATGATCATTTTATACAAACACAAACCTATAAAAGTGCATCTTACATAGTGGGGCATTGGATGGGTAATAATAATGATCAGGTTTACGGGGCGATTAAGTATAGATTTTTAAGAGGACTGGAAGCATCAGTGTGGGCTCGCCACATAAGAAAAGGGGAAAAGGGAAATATCGAAGATCAATACACTCAACCGCAGCCACCGTTCTTATTCGGTTTAAGAACTAATTACACTTATTTTGGTACACTAATCAAATATGAAGTTATTCACGAACTGTTTGTTAGGTTACGCTTTCAGTATATGAGAAAATCGAAACAGCATGAAGATCTTTCTTTTATTAATAATGATGTGAGTGAATTTCACTTTGCAATTTATTATGGAATGTAATTTTTAAATGGTTAACGAATCAAAATATCTTAATAAAAAAATATACGTTGCCGGGCATAATGGGATGGTAGGTTCTGCTTTAACAAATGAGCTTAAACAAAGAGGTTACACTAATCTGATCCTTAAAGATTCATCCACATTAAATCTTGTTAAGCAGAATGAAGTTGAGGCATTTTTTAAGATAGAAAAACCTGAAATTGTAATAATTGCCGCTGCAAAAGTGGGCGGAATACTTGCAAATAATACATACCGTGCTGAATTTATTTATAACAACTTGATGATAGAAGCGAACATTATTAATGCTGCTTATCAAACCGATTGTGAGAAGTTGATATTTCTCGGCAGTTCATGTATATATCCAAAGCTTGCACCTCAGCCACTTAAGGAAGAATATCTCTTATCAGGTTACCTTGAACATACTAACGAACCATATGCAATTGCTAAGATCGCAGGGATAAAACTTTGTGAGAATTTTTACAGGCAGTATGGATGTAATTTTTTATCGGTTATGCCGACAAACCTTTACGGTCCGCACGATAATTTTGATTTAGAGAAATCTCATGTACTTCCGGCTTTAATCAGGAAATTTCATAAGGCAAAATTAAACAAAGGAAAAAATGTTAATATCTGGGGTTCCGGAAAACCATTGCGCGAGTTTTTATATGTTGATGATCTTGCGGATGCAATTTTATTTATGTTAGAGAATATTGATGCAAAAACTATTTATGAAGAAGGAATATCACATCTAAACATCGGCACCGGGAAAGATATTTCAATTAATGAATTGGCAAATCTTGTTAGCGGGATAGTTGGATTTGCAGGGGATATAATGTACGATAGTTCAAAACCGGATGGAACACCGAGAAAATTAATGGATGTAGGCAGGTTAACCGGACTTGGATGGAAGTATAAGACAGAATTGCGTGATGGAATTACTGCAACCTACAAATGGTTTCTTGAGAATGTTAATGAATAGAAAACAGAAAACACGGATAAAACAGATATACACGGATTCAATTATCAGTGATGATCCGTTCAATCAGCGTATGCCCGTCGTAACAGAGTGAAGACGGGTCATCAGTGTTCCATTATTCAGCAAAATAATTTTATATTGAGTTATGAAAAAAGTACTAATTACAGGAATTACCGGACAGGACGGAAGTTATTTAACCGAACTTCTTCTAAAAAAGGGCTATGAAGTTCATGGAATAATAAGAAAAAGCAGTTCATTTAATACAGGCAGAATTGACCACCTCTACAATAATCCTGAAATATTAAATAAAAAAATGTTTCTTCATTATGGAGATCTCGTCGACACAAGTAATTTAAACCGTCTTCTTGAAAATATTGAACCCGACGAAATTTATAATCTTGCTGCACAAAGCCATGTTAAAGTTTCTTTTGAGATCCCGGATTATACTGCACAAGTGGATGCGCTTGGAACCTTAAGATTCCTGGATGCAATACGAGAAGTGGGTCTTAGACAGGTTAAATTTTACCAGGCATCAACAAGTGAACTTTACGGAAAAGTGAGGGAAATACCGCAAAACGAGGAAACGCCATTCTATCCCCGTTCACCTTACGGAGTTGCAAAACTTTACGGTTACTGGATAATAGTAAATTACCGGGAGGCATATAACATCTTTGCTTCAAACGGTATATTGTTTAATCACGAATCTCCAAGAAGAGGAGAAACTTTTGTAACGCGAAAAATTACACGCGCAGCTTCGCGTATGGCAGCAGGTTTACAAAAACTATTATTGCTTGGTAATATGGATGCGAAAAGGGATTGGGGTTTTGCGCCGGAATATTGCGAAGGTATGTGGAGAATTCTCCAGCATGAAAAAGCTGAGGATTTTGTACTTGCAACCGGTGAAACTCAAACCGTTAGAAGATTTGCCGAGCTGACTTTTAATAATCTGGGAATTGAACTGGAATGGAAAGGCAAAGGGATAGACGAGACAGGTATTATAAAAAATATTGATCTGAATAAAGCCAAAGAGTTGATTGGTTTCTCATCAAACGATAACAAGTACATTAAAGATTTTACAAATGAATTAAAACCCGGCGATGTAGTCGTTGCCGTTGATCCGAATTACTATCGTCCTACAGAAGTTGATTTATTGGTTGGTGATGCATCCAAAGCAAAAAAACGCCTTGGCTGGAAAGCCAAAACAAAATTTGAAGAGATTGTTTTACTAATGATTAAAGCGGATATGGATAAGGTCTTAAGACGGGGTTTTTAATATTATTTGTAGGCAATTGTCGTACTATGAGGGCGCATTACAATTCACTTCTTGATACTAAATTTCATTTTCAATAGGTTGCGAAACCAATTTTGAATTAAATCTGAGGTTAAAATGTTCGACGAAAATTATAAGTTCACCTGTGTGGACAGGTTCCTAAAATATGTTAAATACGATACTCAATCGGATGAGGAATCAACATCTTTTCCAAGCACTGAAAAACAAAAAATACTTTCACAGGATTTAGCCAACGAATTAAAAAAAATGGGGCTTGAAGATGCACATATGGATGAGTGGGGTTATGTGATGGCAACTCTTCTTTCCAATACTGACAAAGAGGTTGACCCGATCGCTTTTATTGCTCACGTAGATACATCTCCTGCTGTTACAGGTAAAAATGTAAATCCAATTATTCAAAAAAATTATCAGGGCGGAGATATTAAATTACCGAATGGGGGCTGGGCGATTAAAGAAAGTGAAAATCCTGATCTTAAAAATATGAAAGGGTTTGATATAATAACCACAGATGGCATAACATTACTCGGTGCAGATAATAAAGCTGGTGTTGCCGAAATAATGGATGCGGTTAATTATTTCGTTAGCCATCCCGAAGTAAAACACGGTCCCGTTAAAATTTGTTTTACACCGGATGAAGAAGTTGGCAGAGGTACAGAAAAAATCGATCTTAAAAAATTAGGCGCCAAGTATGCTTACACTGTTGACGGTTCAAGCCGCGGCGAAGTTGAAATTGAAACTTTCAGCGCAGATGCAGTTAATATTAATTTTATCGGGAAAAATATCCATCCCGGTTACGCTAAAGGTATAATGATCAATTCAATGAAAGTTGCTGCTGACTTTATAAAAAGCTTGCCTAAGGCTAAACTTTCCCCGGAAACCACCGAAGGCAGAGAAGGATATATTCATCCGACAGCAATTAATGGAAATGAAGAAAAAACAACTATTAAGTTTATCATACGCGATTTTGATACTCCAAAACTGAAAGAGTACGAAGATATTCTTAAAAATCTTGCAGAAGAAACAATTGCAAAATTTCCGGGTGCAAAATTAGAATTTGAAGTGATTGAACAATACCGCAATATGAAAGAAGTGCTTGATAATCATCCGCAGGTTTATGAATACGCCTTTGAAGCTATGAAAAACTTAGACATCGAACTGATAACCCATGCAATACGCGGCGGTACAGATGGCAGCAGGTTATCGTTTATGGGATTGCCTACACCAAACATATTCGCCGGTGAACACAGCTTCCACTCGCAGCTTGAATGGGTTGCGGTGCAGGATATGGAAATGGCTGTAAAAGTAATCGTTGAACTTGTACAGGTATGGGAACAAAAAAGTTAGAGAGAATGGAACACAGATTGAATGGATTCAGATCAGTGTTAATCTGTTCGATCTGTTTAATCAGTGTTCTATTAATTTTAAATGAGAGACACCCTAAACTCAACAACAAGTTTTAATAAAACACTCTCTAAATACCGGCTTTCGGAATGTTAGCTTTGAATAGCCTGTCCATTTATTTATTTTTAATCGCTGATTTTAAAACCCAAATCGATTAACATAATAGTAAAAATTATTCATGAGACTCAGTAATTATTTCGTTCCAACATTAAAGGAAGTTCCAAACGATGCTGTAGTAGCAAGCCATATACTTATGCTCCGTTCAGGATTGATAAGAATGGTTGGTGCAGGGATTTATTCTTTTCTTCCACTCGGCTATAGGGTAATTAAAAAAATTTCCGAGATTATAAGAGAAGAAATGGATGCAATCGGCGGACAGGAATTTCATCTGCCGGCTTTAAACCCGAAGGAGATTTGGGAAGAGACAGGAAGGGTGGAAGCTTTTGGCGATACGATGTTTCATATAAAAAATCGTGATTATGTTTTAGCTCCAACGCATGAGGAAATAATGACATTCCACGCAAGGAATGTCCTTAAATCGTATAAAGATATGCCGCAGATCTGGTATCAGATCCAAACCAAATTCAGGAATGAACCGAGACCAAGAAGTGGCGTTATTCGCGGAAGAGAATTTTTAATGAAGGATGCTTACTCCTTTGATATTAACCAGGAAGAACAGGATAAATCCTACAACAAACATGATAGTGCTTACAGAAAAATATTTGACAGATGCAAGATTAAATATTTTGTTGTTGGTGCATCTAGCGGAGCAATGGGCGGTTCCGGCTCCGAAGAATTTATGGTTAAATCCGATGCAGGAGAAGATACTGTTGCTCATTGCGATTCCTGCGGTTACTCTGCCAACGTTGAGGTTGCTTCATCAAGAGTGGATGGCAAGAACAGAGAAAATAAAAGTGCAAAGACAAAAGAAATACATACACCTAATGTTAAAAGTATAGATGAACTTTGTCAATTCTTAAAAATAGATGAAACTCAATGTGCAAAATCGAGAGTGTATATTCACAAAGGGAAACCGGTTTTGATATTAATGCTTGGTAATGAAGATGTGAACGAATCAAAGCTGGAAAAATTATTGGGCGCAGCAGTTCGACCCGGACATCCTGAGGAGCTTGCTGAGATTACCGGTGCCGATGCTGGCTCAATAGGACCGATCGGATTTAATGGAAGAATAATTGCAGACAACAGATTGAAAGATGCTAACAATCTCTTCAGCGGAGCGAACAAAAATGATTACCACATTGGCGGGATTGATTTTAAACGTGATGTTGAAACATTAGAATATGCTGATCTAAGGATTGTAGAGACTGGCGAAGGATGCCCGAATTGCGATAACAAACTTGATGTTTTTACAGCGATTGAGCTTGGTCATATCTTTAAACTCGGAACAAAATATTCTGAAACAATGGGTGCTTTGTATTTAGATGAAAACGGGAAAGAGCTTCCGCTAGTTATGGGCAGTTACGGCATTGGCGTTGAAAGAGTGATGGCTTGCTGCATCGAACAGAACCATGATGAGTATGGAATCATCTGGGATAAAACACTCGCTCCGTTTGATGTTCATCTGATAGGATTAAATATGAAAAAGGAAACGGTTGTTGAAGCATCGGAAAAGATTTATGAAGATTTAAGGGAAGCAGGATTTGATGTTTTATTTGATGACAGAACTAATGTTCAGGCAGGATTCAAATTCAATGACGCTGATCTTTTAGGAATGCCTGTACAGGTTATTGTAGGAGATAAAAAACTTAAAGAATCCGCCACAGGTGGAAAAGTGGAAGTTAAGTTAAGAAGAACCGGGGAAAGGTTTGATGTTGAGCTAAGTGAGTTGATAAGCAAAATTAAAGAGAAATCTAAAAATATAGATTAACTATTTATTTCTGAAATCATCAATCTTTTTTAGTAAGATTAAATTATATTTGATAATTGTTAAAAATACAAGGTCATTTTTGTTAAATCAGTGTGAAGGGAAAATGGAATGATATATTATCCTTCTAATACCCGCTATTTTGCTCACAAATACGGAGAAATTTAATGAGTAGAAAGTGGACAACAAAAGAAATAAGAACCCTGAAAATAAGCTATCCCAAAAAAGGTGCACAGCACGTTGCAAAATTACTTGGCAGGAGCCCCGATGCTGTAATGGCTAAGGCAGCAAAAATTGGTATCCGTTATAATGCTCTCCGTCCGTGGATGTCGTGGGAAGATAACTACATGCGAAGACATTGCAACGACCGGCGGAAAATTTCCATGGCAAAAACCCTTAAACGTACCTTGCCTGCTGTTATGGCAAGAGCTAAGCTGCTCAAACTTACAGGTCCGAAAGCTGCTGCCTGGTCTGATGCTGAAAAAGATATTCTTCGTTCAATGTATTTCGACCGCAAACACTCACTAGATCATATTTCCGAAAAGCTTAACCGAACCCGTTACGCTGTTCTTTTGCAGGCACAAGCGCTGGGATTGAAAAGACCACAGCACGACCACGAATGGACAGAGGAAGAGTATCAATATCTGGTTGAAAATTTCAAGACAAAATCATACAGAGAAATTGCTGAAGACCTTGGATTAACCCAGAGTGCTGTTGCCCACTATGCTAACAGATCAGGATTACAGCAACGTGAGCGCGGTCGTCAGTGGACAGAGGGAGAGAAAGAATTTGTAAAACATAATTACAAGAAGATGCCCACAAAAGAAATTGCACTGAAGCTAAACAGAACGGTTAATTCTATTATTACCATTGTAGGCAAACTTGGTGTTAGTGCCGGACGCAGCCGTCCCTGGAGTGAAGAGGAAAAAGATTACCTAAAAAAATATTATGGTAAGATTTCTACGGAAGAAATTTCAATAAAATTAGGCAGAAGCAAGCAGGCAATAACGGTGGTAGCAGTAAAACTGAACCTGACAAAAAAAAGAAAAACGAAACTGAAAAAGTAACAGAGTAGTTGTTATTTGTTTTTCCGAATGGAATGCCGTTAACACAATTTGTTCTTTGAGGGTATTAAAACCAGTTTTATTTCAACACTTTCTGTATTATTAAAAAAGTAAAATGATCTTTCACCCGCTTTGTATTACCAGGTTGAAACAAAGATAAGATGAACCGGCGAGCGGTTTGATCCGCATTCCGCCTGTTCGTTTGCAAACGCTTCGGCGGACCTGCCTGCTCGTTACTGTTTCAGCAAAGGCAGGCGAGAAAGCGTTAGTTAATCACCCAGTGCTTAATTTTTAAATGTATGTCCGGCGCGATGGTTCCTAAAATACATTAGATTGCTGAGGTGGGGGAGTTGGTTGATAAGATAAAAGAGATTATCAAAGAATAA
This sequence comes from Bacteroidota bacterium, assembly GCA_022562275.1. Taxonomy (GTDB): domain Bacteria; phylum Bacteroidota; class Ignavibacteria; order Ignavibacteriales; family Ignavibacteriaceae; genus BMS3ABIN03. The sequence continues at coordinate 9,052 of JADFPP010000046.1, read as the reverse complement.
TTAATCCCGATCTTTTATTATAGTACTTTACTTTGATATCTTGTTCTTCTTTAGTTTAATTATACCCTTTCTGATATAATTCTTCCAAGAGCACTTGCTTTTATACCCGGAAAGGTATATCTTTGCCATATAGTAACAACAATATACCCGATAAGGTATAATATGGGCAAATTATCTAAATTTATTAAAACAAAAAGGAAAAAAACTGGTTTGACACAAGTTGAACTTGCTGAGCGAGCAGGCGTAGGGCTTAGGTTTGTCCGCGATCTTGAGCAAGGTAAAAAATCATTGCAGATGGATAAAGTAAACCAGGTTCTAAACTTGTTTGGACATGAGTTAGGTCCGGTAAAGAAATCATTTGGAGATAATGATGAATAGAAAAGGAAAGGTATATTTCAATAATGATTTTGCCGGTGTGATTGAAGAAAATGATGATGGATTTTTATTTACATATGATGTTGATTATTTAAGACAAGCAGAATGTAAACCTATAAGTTTAACAATGTCCCTGGAAGCGAAAGCTTATAATAGTAAAACAATGCCGCCATTTTTTGATGGATTAATTCCGGAGGGCTGGCTTCTGGATATTGTCGAGAAAAATTGGAAAATAGATCCAAGAGATAGAATGAGTTTACTCTTAGCTTTTTGTAAGGATTGTATTGGTGCTGTAAGTGTGATTCCAGTTGAAAAGCACGATGGGGAATAACAAGATGAATAATAAATGTCTCTATTGTTATGAGAACCTTGATTTAACCGAAAGTGATTATCATCCAAAATGTAGCAGAAAATTTTTTGGAAGCGATGTACCACCGGAAATAGATTTTGGTTTAAAAGAAATTGATGAACTAGCTGTAAAAGTTTTGGGAAAAAGTGTTTCAGTAACAGGAGTACAGCCAAAATTATCACTCAATTTAAAGGAGGAAAAAAAAGACAAAAGCAGATTAACAATTGTTGGATTATGGGGAGGTTATGTTTTAAAACCTCCTTTCGATAAGTACCCCGAAATGCCCGAAAATGAAGACCTAACAATGCACTTAGCTCAATTGTTAAAATTGAATACAGCCGAACATTCATTAATAAAATTAAGATCCGGGGAACTTGCTTACATTACGAAAAGGTTCGATCGTACTAAAACTGCCAAGCTTCACGTTGAAGATATGGCACAGCTAACAGAAGTGTTGACGGAAAGAAAATATTTTAGCTCTATGGAAAAAGTTGGTAAAGCAGTATTAAAATATTCCGATTATTCGGGTAACGATGCTTTACGTCTTTTCGAGCTAACTCTTTTTTGTTATTTAACAGGCAATGCTGATATGCACTTAAAAAATTTTTCATTGTTAAGAAATGAAGAGAATGAAATAGTATTAGCCCCGGCATATGATCTTTTATCTACAAAACTATTAATACCTGAAGACAAAGAAGAGATTGCCCTTCCAATTAATGGTAAGAAAAATAATTTGAGAAAATCCGATTTTGATAAATTTGCTGAGAGCTTAGAAATAAAAAAAGTGGTAGCTGAAAATATGTATAACAGGGTTTCTTCATCACTCAATCTCATAGCAAGCTTTGTTGATAAGAGTTTTTTGAAGGAGGAAACAAGAAGCAACTACAAAGAATTGATTGTTAGCAGAGCGGATAACTTATTTAAAAAGTAAAATAAATTATTAACAGTACCAATGAAGAAAAAATTATTTCTGGTCTCAACACCAATTGGCAATTATGATGATATAACAATCCGTGCACTAAATATTCTAAGAGACGTTGATATTATTATTTGTGAAGAATATAAAATAGCACGCAGACTGCTCGCGCATTATAAAATTGATAAAGAACTTATAGCACTTAATGAGCATAATGAAAATGATGTTGTTGATGAAATTCTTTTTAAAATTAATGAAGATAAGTCAGCAGCACTGATTTCTGATTGCGGCACACCGTTGTTTTCTGACCCCGGACATTTTTTAGTCGATATGTGTATTTCCCGGAACATTGATATTATTCCTGTTCCCGGAGCTAATTCTCTTTTGCCCGCACTCATCGGATCAGGATTTGATTTTGAGAAGTTCTATTATTATGGCTGGCCCTCTCCAAAAAAACATATACGAAGAAAACAACTATTGGATTTAAAGAGAATTAAAGAAGTAATAGTATTGATGGATACACCGTATAGATTAAAAAGGTTACTATCCGATGTGGTAAATATTTTCGGCAATACAACTCCTGTATGCTTAGCTTATGAATTAACTATGAAGGATGAAAAGTATTACAGGGGAAGTGCTGGAAAAGTTTTAAATATTGCAGAAAAGAAAAACCTTAAAGGGGAATTTGTGTTGATTTTAAATAATAAAAGATTAACTTGATTGAGAATAATTGAAGATATTTAAAATGAAAATAGACTTAATATTAAAAGAATTAAAAAGCGAATTGCAATCTCTCTATGGGAAAAAGCTTGCTGAAATCATTTTATACGGTTCATATGCAAGAGGAAATAAAACTTCTCAATCTGATATCGATATTCTTGTAGTGCTAAATGGGAAAATAAAAGCAGGAAAAGAGATTGATAGAATGATAAACATTATTAGTGAATTAAATTTAAAACACAATTCACTTATTTCAGTAATTCCCGTTTCATTAGATGAATACGAGAGCATTAAGAGCCCTTTAATATTAAATATAAAGAGAGAGGGCATATCGGTTTGAAAGAAATAGAGTCTTTATTAAAAAGATCAGATAGATATCTTAAAACTGCAGAATTATTGATTGATGAAGGAGATTTTGAATCGAGTGTTTCAAGGATATACTATGCAATGTTTTTTGCAGCACAGGCAGCATTACTGAGTAAAGAATTATCTTTTTCATCACACAAAATGACTATATCCGGATTTGGGGGAACACTTTATAAAAACAAATGTCTTTCCTAAAGAGATGGGTCGCGAACTTAACAGGGCATTTGATAAGAGACAGTTAAGTGATTATTACCATACATTTATTATAGATAAAAAAGAAGCCGAAGAATTATTAATAAGCGGAATTGAATTTGTAGATAACATTAATGAGTATCTGTTACGGTAATTATTTTCGACAAAGCCACTCCTGTAGTCTTAGCTTTTGAATTAACTATGAAGGATGAAAAGTTTTACAGGGGCAGTGCTGAAAAAGTTTTAAATACTGCAGAGAAGAAGAATCTTAAAGGTGAATTTGTGTTGATTTTAAATAACAAACCGAAATAGAGCCCGGATAAAATCAGTTTGAATCAGTTTAATCTGTTCGATCAGTGGCCTATTTTCTAAGTAGTGCAACATTTTCTATATGAAAAGGACGATAAATTTGTAACTCTATATATACTAATAACTTAGAAGAATTCGATAATTACTAAGTAACTAATAAGCGACCATTTTTGTGCAGAATTATGAACATTTTCACTAATTATTGAAAAATATCAATTTTCCTTAGATACGCCACTATAGTTCAAGAATCTGAATTATGATTTGGAGTGATTTTTGAGATTGTTTGTGGTAACTTTATGTATAATTATTCTAACAATTTGTATTGTTAATTAGTTTTAGTAATAGAGCATTATAAAAATGAAAAAGGAATCCTTTAAAGAATTGTCATATCTAGCTGGTTTTCATTTAAAGAAACCCGATTATAATTTCAAAGCAAAAACTGGAGAACTTTTTAATGTTATCAGTGATATTACAGAGAGAGAATTTGAAGTTTTGGATATTGGCGATGATTTGATATTGCTAAAAAATAAAGACTTGAAACATTTTGAAATTAGATTTGATAGTAGAAAGCTAATTTATGAAGATGAAGTTGAAACTTTTAATAATTTTCAATCTAAGGCATTGCTAATACTAGAAGGTTGGCAGAAATTAAATCCAGCTGCAAAAATTTTAAGACTCGGTGGAACGATGAGAAGGATTTTATTATCAGAGGAACGCCCTAAAGGAACTTATAGTTCAGTCTTATTTGAAAATTATATTCAAAATTTAAGTATTGGAGGAAAGAATAAGCAGATTTCTTTACACCTCAATTATGACTATACTAGAAAAGGAAACGATTACAATGTTAATATTTATCTGGATGAAATATTAGAGAAAGAATATCTTCTTCAGTGTAGATTAGATATAAATCAAATTGACTCGGATGGTTCGAAGAGAATTAACCTTGAGAGGGTTAAAAATATTTTTAATTTTTCTGATAAGTATTATAGGGAAGAATTTATAAATGATTTGAATATTAAGTAATAATGGAAGAGACAAATAAAAATATAGATAATACTGATTTAAGCATAGAAGTAGCAGATAACATTACAGTCAAAAGTTCGGTTGTTCTAGATTCTGGTAGTGCTTCCGAGACATATGAGAATGCCAATATTAAAATTGAGTATAAAAAAGAATTAATTCAAGTAAAAGAGAAACAAAAGATTTTAGAAGAAAAGCTGGAATTTTTGAATAAAAAACAGAACGCCACAGACTCCTATTTCATTGATGAACTTGAATCTCTTTATCAAGAACTTGTAGCTTCAAAAGTAAATTTACCCAAATCTAAAATTGATGAATTTCAAATACTTCTACAAGAAAACATTAGAATTTTAACTGAAATAGGAGAATTAGAAGATAACTGGAATCAGTATGGCGCCTCTAAATTTGAACCCGAACTAATTCTTAAATGTATTAGATTTATCTCCGAAGTTGATTTAGACTATCAACCAGAAATTTTCCCTTCTGCAAGACAAAGTGTTCAAATTGAGTTTGAGCCAGATGAAAACCATTATTTGGAATTTGAAATTTTTATTGACAGAGTAAAATTATATAAGAGAATTGAAACCACTAAAACTTTTATGGAAAACATTTCTGAAAGTGATGCCATTGCAGAAATCAAAAAGTTTCGACAAGAATTCACCTATTCTCGATTCGGAATACCTGTATAATGCAGTGTTCTACCGAAGGATTCTTTGGAAAAAAAGATATTCCAGACCTTCCAGTGTAATATTTAGCGACCCAAACGGCCTTTCAGTCGAAAGAGACGGCGATAGGACTGAAGATAAAGTTATGGATTTTTTTGTCACTAATAATTTTTTTGGATATTTAATTAAACTAAATGCAGGTGCTTGTAGACAAGTTAATACCTATCCATTACCCAAACCCAGTAAACATTCTGATTATCATAGTGAAATTCATGATAGTGAAAATCAAATATTAATTAGTGATGATAAGCGAGAGGCACTGGCAAAAATTACTGAGGAGGTTGGTCACATAAAAACAAAAGCATAGTCAATGCTTGAAGTCTTTGTAGCTCTTACTTTATTATCTAAAACCCTTTACTGAACCGACAATGTAAATTCTGAATCAGAATCTAATTTATTCTTACTCTTTTTTTCCATTGGATAGAAATGCCACATTTTCAATATGATAAGTATGTGGAAACATATCAACAGGTTTCATCTTCTTTAATTTATAACCTGCCTCAACCATCATTTTAATATCCCTCGCCTGGGTTGCAGGATTGCAGCTTACATAAACTATCTTTCCCGGGTCTAATTGTATTACATCATCAATTGTGTTTTTATGCATTCCGCTTCTTGGTGGATCAATTATCATCGCATCAGGTTTCGGGATTTTTTTCTTTTCAACAATCGGCAGAAATGTTTTGTACAAGTTTGCCTCGATAAATTCAACATTATCAACGGAGTTTATCATTGCATTCTTTTCAGCATCTTTCAAAGCAGATTTAATGGATTCAAATCCATAAATTTTCCCGGCTTCATCCGAAACATAAATCGCAATGGTTCCGGCTCCGGAATAAAGATCATAAATAATTTCATCACCTTTCAGCTCTGCAAAATCTAATGCAGTCTTATATAAGTTTTCTGCTTGCAGAGTATTTGTTTGGAAGAAAGAATTTGAGCTTATCCTGAATTTATAATCCCCGATCATATCATAAATGTAACCGCTGCCGTAATAAACTTTTTCATAATCACCAATTGCAACAGATGCTTTTTTTAGATTGATATTGTTAATGATAGTTGTTATTTGAGGAACGGCTTTTAGCAGTTCGGTAGTATATTCATTCATCAACTCATCATCTTCACTGCTTGTAACCAGATTTACCATCAGATCATCGGTGTTTTGCGATTGCCTGATCACAAGGTTTCTTAAATATCCCTTGTGTGTTTTTGTTGAATAGATCGTTGTGCTTTTTTCTTTAAAAAACTTACGGGTAAAATTTAGAATTTTGTTGCTGAGTTCCGATTGAAGGAAACATTCATCAATATCTAAAACCTTATCAAATATTCTTGGTATGTGTAGTCCGAGAGCAAAATCTTTATCAATAATTTCATCCGCACCGATTTCATCTTTTGTTAACCATCTTTTATCTGAAAATGAAAACTCCATTTTATTGCGGTAAAAGAAAACTTTTTCCGAAGGAACGATATTTTCAAATTTATAATCTGTTAACCCGCCGATGTGTTCAAAAGTTTCTTTTACAAGTTCTTCTTTATATTTAAGCTGGGTTTCATAATTAAGGTCCTGTTGTCTGCAGCCGCCGCACGTTCCAAAAAATTTGCATCTTGGTTCAACCCTGTGCTTTGAAGGTGAAATTATTTCTATTGCTTTTGCTTCGGCATAAGAGTTTTTAATCCTTCTTAGCTGTGCCGTTACTTTATCTCCGGGATAGGAACCTTGAACAAAAACAACGTAGTTCTCCTCCTCAACATTTTGAACTTCAGTTTTTTGCTGAGGTTTAATTTTACTTCGATATACTTTTGCAATTCCTTTTCCTTCTGATGCGTAGCTGGAAATTGTTAATTCTAATGTGTCTCCTTTGTTCATCTGTCTATAAATCCTTTCTTTTTGTTAGATGGCACTCGTTTCAGCTTGCTCTCCTTACAATGATTGATGTGAATCCCATATAATCTTCACCGCCAAGTTTAAGATAAGCATTCGATTCATGGCTCATCCGTTTTAATAGTTTTTTATAATATGCCTTTTCATTTTCCGATAGAGAATCGATATTATTAAATAAAAGTTTTTTACTTTTAAGGTAAAAATCTTTTAAATGTGCTGATAAATCCAAAGAGTCAACAACTTCAAATTTTCTTTCCTCATAATATTTTTTAATGTCATCAGAATTCATTGGCAAGATATTTCCGGATTCCCAAATATCGTTAACAAATTTTGGGGGTGATGATTTAAGCGAAGTAATTTCACCAACGTTTAAAATCCCTTCCGGTTTTAAAATTCTTTTTATTTCTTTAACTATTTTATTCCTCATTTTGGTAGAGATAGACGCTTGCGTATAAACTATATCAAAAGAATCGTTAATAAAATCCGTGTTGGTGAATTCCATTAATCTAACATTAACGCCATTTCCATTATCAACCATTATTCTGCTGTTAAGTAATGATTCATAATCTTCAACAATTATAGTAATAGATTTAGCACCGGAGTTTGAAAACATTTCTGCAATTTTCACTGAGTTGGAACCTATTATTAGAATTTCCTGCCCCTCAAGGCTCACGTTATTTTTTAAGTGATTAAACTGCTTTTCTGTGCCCGGCAAATATATTGTGTTGTCCGTTTTCATTTTCATAAACTGAATTAAAATGCCGGCAAATTTAGTTATTCTAAAAGCAAAATATATTATGTATAGAATGGGGAATGAAATATATTGCCATTAGCTGCTGCTTGTATTATTTTTGAATGAATTGATTATATCAGTAACTCAGCTTAATGATTATTTACAACAGGGAAGAATTTAAATGGAGAAAAAAATGACTGCGGAAAATAGAACTGTCGATGATGATATAATTTTTGATGATGTGGTAAATTTTGATGATATAGATTTAGATAATAGGGATGAAGATCAGATAAAAGATGATTATGAAAAGAAGGCAGAATATGTTGATGAAAATCTTTGGTATAAATTAGAGAAAGTAGGGAAGAAGATTTCCTTCGCTAAAGATATTATGGCACTTTATCGCTATATGAAGGATTCATTTGTTTCCTGGCATAGAAAAGCCATCGTTATTATTGCATTAATTTATTTCATATCGCCAATTGATACTATTCCCGATGTTGCCCCGCTATTTGGATACCTTGATGATTTAGGTGTGATTACTGCATTACTTAAATTTCTGGGCAGCGAGCTTACTCCATTCTACGATTCAGGTTATAGGGTTTGATAACTCAATTTTTTTAAACAGCATATCGAACTGGTTTTTATTGAATTAAATTCGCAATTAACTTGACAAAACTTGACGCGCTGTAAAATAAATCCTATTTTTGCAATATGCAAAAATCGTTAAACACCACACTCGTAAAGGAACGACTCACAGAATACGGTTATAATCAAAACAAATTAAGTAGAGAGTTAGGAGTTAGCAGAGAAGCCGTTTCGCAATGGTTAAAAAATAAATCTTTACCACGCCCCGCAAAATTATTACGATTAGGAAAACTTCTTAATTTAAGTTATAATGATTTAGTTAGTGTAGATAAATCTTTAGAACCGAAAGTTGCATTTAGAAAAGTTGGTTCGGTAAAAACTAGAGACCTACACTATAAAAGAGCACATGAAATGGGTTATGCTCTTGAACAATTGGTTAAATTTCTACCACCTGAAATGATGATAAAACCTCCTGCATTCACTAACCCTATTGATGAATATAGTTACATTCAAAAAGCTGTTAAATTAATCCGGGCAAAATTTAACATTTCAAATTATAAAGTTGAATTTTCTGAGGTTATTGATATTTTGAACCATTTTAATGCTATTTTCATTCCTGTTTTGTTAGGTTCAAAAAAATATCATGAAAACGCACTACATATTTATCTTCCTGCAAGTGCTACAACATGGGTTTACATTAATCTGGACACAAAAGTTTTTGATTTTAAGTTTTGGTTGTCCCATGAACTCGGACATATTTTAACACCTTCACTAGAAGGAAAAGAAGCAGAAGATTTTGCCGATGATTTTTCCGGCGCGTTTTTGTTGCCAGGTGAGTTAGCAGAAACCCAATACCATAGATTAAAAAAGCTAAGAAGTA
>JADFPP010000045.1:8946-25234 GCA_022562275.1 Bacteroidota bacterium | reverse complement strand
CGAAGCCCATCCGCCCATTAAGATACCGGCAACAACAAGACCTGTAACGGCAACGATGTAGATTATGCCAAGATCAATATTCGAACCCATAAATGCACTTGAGAAAGGTATTGCTGCAAATGCTGCATAGCTTCCCACAAAAACAAGGAGAGGTGAAAGATTAAAAAACTTTTTATCATTATCGGCAGCAACGATATCTTCTTTTTGTGCGAGTTTAATTATATCGGCAATAGTTTGCAGAAGACCATGATACCCAACTCTCATAGGTCCTAATCTATCCTGCATATGAGCTGATACTTTTCTTTCTAAAAGCACTGCAACTAATGCAAAGGGAAGAACGAAAAGAAATAGAGGCAGCGAACTCTGAATACCTGCAGCAATTATTTCACTTCCTGTTAAACTATACAACCAATCGTAAATCATCTGTCTATCTCTCCGAGCACTATATCAATACTGCCTAAGATTGCGACAACGTCTGCTATCATATGCCCTTTGCACAATTCGCCGAATACCACCATATTAACAAACGAAGGTGCTCTTACTTTTACACGCGTCGGATTTACCGAGCCATCACTAATAATAAAATATCCGAGTTCACCACGTGGGTTTTCCACTCTCGAATAAATTTGTCCTGCAGGTGGCTTAACTCTTTTCGGAATTGCAGAGGATACATCCCCATCCGGAATTTGATCAATTGCCTGCTCAACAATTTTAAGACTCTCTTCCATTTCGAGTATTCGCATATAGTATCTGTCCCAGCAATCGCCAACGGTTCCATATTCACCTTTACCTACCGGAATTTCTTTTGAAAATTTTCCGTGCAATATAACTTTACGCGCGTAATCTCTCTCACTCATTATTCCGACCAATTTTCCCTCGTCAAGAACCAACACAGCACCGATATTCTTATCAGCCATAAGCTTTAGTGTATCGTAAACTGTCGTTTCCGGTGTAACAGAAAATACTTGATTTCCCTTTTTAGTTAGTATCTGACGAATAGTTTCCATAATCTTTCCTTTTTATTTCTATAATGGTAAATAATGTAATTCAATTCAACTAAAATTTTTACTAATGGGATTTATGTGTGAAGAATCGTAATTTTGATTGTTCGGAAACAATTAGAAGGATGATTAGGAAATGGAATTATATCCTACACATTTTATTGCAGTTATTGGCGGAGCTGTGGCTGGCTCAGAAGCTGCATTTAATTTGGGAAAAAGGGGTATAAAAATAGCTGTCTTCGAACAAAATCCCCGTCCTTATGGCAAAATTGAAGATGGGCTGCCCAAATGGCATGTTAAGCTTCAAGCCAAAGAAGAAAGCAAAATAGATGCAAAACTATCACACTCAAATGTTCTGTTTGTTCCTAATACAGCTCTGGGAAGAAACCTCAACTTTATTGATTTAGTTAAGAATTGGGGTTTCAGTGCTATATTGCTTGCTAACGGCGCATGGCAGGACAGACTACTACCAATAGATGGTATTGATGAGTTCGTTGGCAAAGGATTATTTTATCAGAATGATTTTGTTAACTGGTTTAATCATTATCATGAAAGCGATTATGATGGCGAGCATTATCAGATCCCTGATTCTGCTATTATTATCGGTGGCGGGTTAGCATCATTGGACGTGGTGAAAATAGTGATGATTGAAACGGTTTTAGCTGCCTTGAAAAAGTTAGCAATACAAACTGATATCCTGGAACTTGAACATGATTCAATCCGCAAGGTACTTGAGCGGCATAATTTAACTCTTGATAAATTGGGATTAAAGGGATGTACCCTGTTTTATCGCCGCAGAGTAATGGATATGCCGTTAGCACAGTTTCCGCACGATGCATCACCGGAAGCCAGAGAGAAAGTCTATTTTGTACGGAAAAAAATATTGAAAAATTTCCAGGATAAATACCTTTTCAAAATTCAGGAATGCCGAGTGCCATGGGAAATAATTACTAAAAATGATCGTTTAAACGGAATCATCTTTAAAGAAACTGAGATCATCAATAGCAGGGTTGAGGTGAAGAATGATACTGAACATAAAGTTCTATCGCCTCTGGTCATTTCTTCAGTTGGAAGCATTCCCGTGCCAATTGAAGGTATTGATATGGAAGGTGAATTATATGATTTAACCGATCAGGAAACGGGTCAGCTCAAGCAGTTTAACAACGTATTTGCACTTGGAAACGTTGTAACCGGGAAAGGTAACATAAAAGCATCATATGAACATGGAAAACAAGTTGCAGCTCATGTACTAGAGCACTTTTTAGTATGGAGAGAAGAGGATTATGAAAAGATATTGCAGTTCAGTGCGCAAAGAACAAAAGTGAGTGTAGATAAAATTGCAGATATGTTAAACGGGAAGAAAGTACTGAGTGTAGATAAGATTCGTTCCTTAATAGAAAAAGTCGAGGGTTATCAGCGAAATGCCGGTTTCAATGGAAACTATACTGAGTGGATTGCAAAGCATAAGCTGGAAAGTATCGAAGATGCTATCGCTGCACAAAGGCAGACATAATCTCCGGTTTAATATTAATGATCTTAAATTATTTCATCTTTGCTGTACCTTAATTCTTAAGAAAATTCACAGGATATAGCCGGCAGCTATGCTTGGCGATACTTGAGTAAGTGACAGAGATTGAACTTGGGGGCATTCAATAATACTTGTTAAAATTTCTTTTAACACTGTTTACTGATTTCCTGGCACTTTAAAAGAGCTGCAACCTATTCTTAAGTTAAATCCCTGAAAGACTAAAGATAAAAATGCTCTTCCATTCTTTAAAGCTGCGCCGTTAGCTTTTGCATAAATTTTAATTATAGATAATAATTGTAATTGCAAACAGTTTATCTTATTTTACAATTGATAGGATTATAATCCCTATCTGAATGATGGATTAGCTCTTCTTTAGTCTTCCTGTTCTTTATTGCTATCTTTAGTGCTTTTATTACTCCTTCATTTCCCAGGCTTTTACTCGTATTATATCATACTATTTCCCTTGAATATTCATTTGTTATCATTGTTAAATAACAAAACCCTTCCCCTGTTATTATATAGGTTATACCGTACCTGTCAATAAAAATGTTTCCTTTACCTTTTACTTCTTCCATTAATTAATGACTATTTATTTTCAGTTTTATTAAATTATTCTAAGATTTGTAGTGTTGCTCTGTGATGTTCTTTTGCTCCAACAGCAGTTAGTAAGATTCGTATTGCATTTACATTTCTACCGTACTTTCCAATAACTTTCCCAATATCGCTTTTATCTACTTTGAGAGTGAGTTCTATTGTATTTTCATCAGGAGTAGTTTCCTCAACAATTACATTGTCAGGTTTATCTACAAGTAGTTTAGCAATAAATTCTATAAGCTCCTTCATTAGTCTGCCTTTCTAATAGGTGGGAGAAATAAACCATTAATATTATAATAGAAATAATTTTTTATAGAAGTAACAAATAGTTAATGATTAGCAAGTAATAAAAAACCCCCTGCCTATGTTATTAAGCATAGATTTGTAAATAGCAATTCAATGAGGATTTAAATTCATCAACAACATTTTATTTACTTGAACAGTATCACCCGCCTGTAATCTATAACAGTAGGTGCCGCTTGGTAAGTTGGGGGCAATAAATGTAACTTAATAAAATCCAGCTTCAACCGTTTCGTTCACCAGTACACTAACTTTCTCACCAACCAAATTGCAGACAGATAGATTTACTTTAAAATCTGATTCCAGGCAAATAGCTATTTTAGAACTATAGTAAACCAATTTCGGAAAAATCAGCGAATGAATATATTCCACAGGGAAATTGATTATCACAAGTCAAGTATATATATTTTATTAGATAAAAAATCTCGATTTATATTTAGGCAGATAAATCATTAAACTGATACACGTTTGAAATATTAGAATAAATGGATTTAATAAAGCAATATATCATTCAAAGTATAACTGCAGCATCGAATAATTTAAGGTTAACAACTCATCAACTGGAAACAGTTGGGCTTCTAAAAGAGTCACTTATAAGTTCGGATGATATGGAAAGCACTATAAATAAGATGAAAAAGATTACTGAATTATCGACTCTTGCAATCAGGCTAAATGATATTTACAGATATCTCTCAACAAATAGAATTGATTTCTTCAAACTGTCGAATCAATTTAAAAGTCACAGCCAGTATCTTATAACTGATTTGAATCGCTTATTAAAAATTGATAATTCAACATCGATAAAATTGGCAATTAACAAATTGAATGGAAAAGAAGAAGCTGCGGAACCGAAGGAAATAAAAGTTCAACTTTCCGTAAAAGCAAATTCCAATCAACTTATCCGAGATAATCATTCGAAAAGCGGGGGAAACGGTGCAACTGAAGTAGATAGTAATGATTTCTTTAAGAATTATGAAGAAGTAATTCTTACGCTTATTAAACCAATGGATACTATGCTAAGCAGACTTGAAAAAAATGAAGTAAGTTTCGACGACCTTTCACGGATGGCAGAGCTTATGAAGATGAATGGTGAATATTCTGATACAAATGGGTTTGAAATAATTGGCAGCATGCACAGGATTATGTTTAGCGCAATGATGATGATCAATTCAGGTGAGTTAAAACCAACTAAAAATGTTATTGAATCCATGCGAGCTTGTTTAATCGTTATTGTGGCAGTTGTGCGTGGAAAGGATTTTGATGTCACGAATTATTTAAATAAAGCTGAAGATTTCGAAAAAGAAATTAACGTACTAAGCAATTAAGGAATTATAAGAATGAATATATATGCAGTGATAATGGCAGGTGGTGTAGGTTCTCGTTTTTGGCCCCGAAGTAAAAAGAAAACTCCGAAGCAACTCTTAAAAATAATTGGCGAACAGACAATGATTCAGGAAACTGTAGCCAGGTTGAACGGGATTGTTAAAAATGAAAACATTTATATTATCACAAATAAAGTTCAAATGGCGGGTGTACTTACACAACTTCCTGTGCTGCCGGTAAAAAATATTATCGAGGAGCCGTTCGGAAGAAATACTGCTGCATGTATTGGGTTAGCATCGGTACTTATCAGAAAAAAAGATCCGGATGCCGTAACCATTATTCTTCCTGCAGATCATATAATTCAAGGTGCAGAAGAATTCCGGAAAACTTTAATGCAAGCTGTTAAGTTTGCTGAAGAATCTGATAGCATTGTTACAATTGGTATCCCGCCTTCAAAACCCGAAACAGGTTATGGTTACATTCAAATAGATGAAAACGAAGTTTCGGATAAAATTTATAAAGTAATTACATTTGCTGAAAAGCCGAACTATGCAACTGCTGTAAGATTTGTTGAAAGCGGTGATTTCTTCTGGAACAGCGGAATGTTTATACACAGAACTGATGTAATACTTAATGAGATGAAAGAACTTATGCCGGAACTGTATGAGGGACTAATGAAGATTACTGATGCAATTGGGAAGGACGATTACCCCGAAATACTGAAGACTGTTTACGGACACCTGAAAAATATTTCTATTGATTATGGTATAATGGAAAATTCACAAAAGGTGTATCTTATTAAAGGTACTTTTATGTGGAGTGATGTGGGAAGCTGGGAAGCGGTATACGAAATTAGTAAAAAAGATAAAGACGGTAATATAAAAGTAGGGCATGTTTACACGGAGATGTCGAACAATTCCTACGTCTATTCACCCAATAAATTTGCTGCTATAATTGGGGTTGATGATTTAATTGTTATAAATGACGGCGATGCTCTTTTAATTTGTCGTAGAGATAAATCTCAGGATGTAAAAAAAATTGTAGATTATCTTAAGATTAATAAAATAAATGATCATTTATAGAACACAATATCTAAGATGAAAGAGCTTATAACAGAGGAAGATATTGTTAAGGCGCTTAAAAAAAATAGTAAGGTAATTGTTGCTGGCAGGGGATCGATCATTACACCTCTTGCCATGGATATGATACGAAAGGAAAATCTAACCATTATTGAAAAACAAATTCACGATTATTCATCATCCTCATCATCTGTTAATTTTCCATTCAAAAAAATAGCAATCGGTTCTGATCACACAGGATTTAAAACAAAAAATTTGCTTATAAAATTGTTAACCGAGAAGAATTATCAAATATTTGATATGGGTACTTTCAATGAAAAATCCTGCGACTTCCCGGATTTTGCAGAAGCAGTTGCCGAAAAAGTTCAACAGAAAAGCACTGATTGTGGAATTATTTTAGATGCAACAGGGATTCCATCAGCAATAACTGCAAATAAAATTGAAGGTATTAGAGCAGCAACTTGCTATAACGAGTTTTCGGCAAAAAGTTCACGCAGCCATAACGATGCAAACATTTTAGTTCTGGGTGCTAAAGCTTTAGGCGATGAAACTATCAAATCGATTGTTGAAGTATGGTTGATTTCTTCATTTGAAGGTGGAAGACATCAGAGACGATTGGATAAAATAACCAGCATAGAAAAAAAGTATAAAAGTTGATTTTGTAAAATGAATGATCACGTTTAATTTTGATATGAACAATTTAATTAATTGTGTTCAGTGATAGATAATTTTATTACAGGTAAGTTTAATATCCTTCCGAAACCCTACTATTATTATTTTTTAAATGCTCTTTCATTTTTACCGGAAGAAGTTTGTTCATAATTAATTCGCCACTTGTAGAGAAATCAGAATTACAAAGTAATATCTTTCTTTTCAAAATCCATTGTCCTGAAATAGCACTAATTATAAAACCGGGACAATTCTTAAATATACGTGTTACGCAAGCTTTTTTTCCATTGTTGCGCAGACCATTTAGTGTTAGCGATGTTGAGGGTGAGTACATATATATATTGTTCAGCATTTTTGGTGAAGGAACACAGATTCTTGCTGATAAAAAAAATGGTGAAACAATTGATATTTTAGGTCCGCTTGGAAAGGGATTTAATCTGGATGATGATTATTATACAGCGGTTATTGTTGCCGGAGGATTGGGCGCAGCACCTTTTCCATTTGTTACTCGTAAGCTGCAGAAAAATAAAGAGATTATAAGTTTTGTCGGTAGCCGAACATCCAATGAAATTATAACTTACGGAATGGAAAACGTTTACACCGCAAGTGATGATGGTTCGATTGGTTTTAAAGGGAATGTTGTTGAATTATTAAAATCAAAAAATGTAGAATTAATAAATAAAAAAATAAAAATATTTGGTTGTGGACCTACTCCAATGTTAAAAGCGTTAGCAGAGTATTGCATAAATAATGATCTTAATTGTGAGATATCCACGGAATGTGTAATGGCTTGCGGTTTTGGAATCTGCCAGGGCTGCCCGATTGAATCAGCACAATTAAAAGATAGATTTAAATTGGTATGTAAAGATGGACCGGTATTTAATGTTAAGAATATTTTATTATGAATAAAATAGATCTCTCTGTAAATATAGGTTCTCTTAAACTTCGTAATCCTGTTATACTTGCATCCGGTACGGTTGGATATGGCGATGAAATATCTGAGTTTACAGATCTAAATACAATTGGTGGTATTGTTACAAAATCACTCAGTTTAAAACCGCGTAAAGGAAATCCTCCGCAAAGAATTGTGGAAACACATGCCGGTATGCTTAATGCAATTGGATTGGCGAATGTTGGAGTTGAAGAGTTTGTAAAATCGAAGATACCTTTTCTTAATACATTTGATGTACCGTTAATCTGTAACATTGCTGCCAGCACTATTGAGGAATATGTAGAGTGCACAAAAATTTTAACAGCAGAAAATATAATAGACGCATTCGAGATAAATGTTTCCTGTCCAAATGTAAAAGAAGGCGGACTGGAATTTGGAAATGATGTAAAAGCAGTTGGAAGAATTACTGAAAAAGTGAGGGCAGTGACTGACAAACTGCTGATATTAAAATTATCACCCAACGTTTCATATATATCACATTTTGCGGAAGTTGTTAAAAAAGAAGGAGGTGATGCAGTTTCTGCAATTAATTCCTTGGTTGGAACTGCTTTTGATATTTATGATTTTAAACCAAAAATATCTAACATAAATGGAGGACTATCTGGTCCTGCAATTAAACCCATTGCACTTGCAAAAGTCTTGGAAATATCCAGAAAAGTTGATATTCCTATTATCGGCATAGGAGGAATAATGAACTGGAAAGATGTTATAGAATTCATGATAGTCGGTGCATCTGCAATCCAGATTGGCACTCTAAATTTTATTGATCCTGCAGCTCCGGGTAAAATTGTTAAAGAATTGGAAGATTATTGTATACAAGTTGGAATTAAGAATCTATCAGAAATAATCGCTTCATATTTAATTGAATAATTTGGATATCAATTCCGCGCTAAAAAAACTTTTTGCACTTCATTCCTTTGGAGT
This sequence comes from Bacteroidota bacterium, assembly GCA_022562275.1. Taxonomy (GTDB): domain Bacteria; phylum Bacteroidota; class Ignavibacteria; order Ignavibacteriales; family Ignavibacteriaceae; genus BMS3ABIN03. The sequence goes on along the minus strand of JADFPP010000045.1, from coordinate 16,864 downwards.
TAAGTTAGGATTAGAGAGCATTAAGAGTTTTCTATCCTTTTTGGGCAACCCGCAATTAAAGTTGAAGACAATTCACATTGCCGGTTCAAACGGGAAAGGCAGTACAGCAGCATTTATTACCAGCATTTTGATGGAGGCGGGTTACAAAGTTGGTTTATATACATCGCCGCATTTCATTCGTTATAACGAAAGAATATTGATCAATGGTAAGCAGATAGATGATCATGTTGTTGCAGAATTTATTACACACTACTGGGAATATATAATAAAAAACCAGTTAACTTTTTTTGAAGTAACAACCGCCCTTGCGTTCCAATATTATAATGATATGGAAGTTGATTATGCAGTTATTGAAACAGGGTTGGGCGGCAGACTTGATGCCACTAATGTAATTAATCCATTAGGTGTAGTCATTACTTCAATCAGTCTGGAACATACAAATATTTTAGGTAACAATATATCGTCTATCGCATTTGAAAAAGCATCTATCATCAAACAGGGGAAAAAAGTATTTACAGCGAAATTAGCGCCTGAGGCAAAAACCGTGGTTGCATGTAAAAGTAAAGAAGAAAATTGCCAACTGTTCCGGTTGGAAGAATACATAAATGAGAAGGATGATGTTTTAGAACTCTATGAAGAAGATATCCACCTGAATGAATCCAATGTACCGCTGAAGGGTTTGTATCAGAGATACAACGCTGCATTGGCTGTGTTAGTAGTTACCAAGTTAGAAATTTGCGAAAAAAAAACGACGCTGGTTAATGGAATTATTAATGTAGTAAAGAATACCGGAATACAGGGCAGATATGAATATCTTCAAAAGGATCCTACATTAATATTGGATTCAGCCCATAACATTGCTGGTATTACAGAATTTATGTCAGAGTTTAAGAGGGAATCTAAAAACTATAAAAAGAAAATTGTTCTTTTCGGTGTTTTGAAAGATAAAGCTGTAGACCAAATGCTAAGTGAATTAAACAAGTCGTTTGATGAAATTCACCTTACCCAAATTGATAATGAACGAACAGCTAAAATTGAAGATTTAAAAAAAATATGTAAAAAACAAAATATCACCGTGAATGTAGAAACAGATGCGGTGAAATATATTAAACATTTTTTAACAGGAGACAAAGAAAATTGCCTGGTCGTGATAGGAAGTATGTATCTGATTGGAAAGGTGAAAATTTGTATGCAATAATGATTTTACTTGACATTGTTTTGAATAAGACTTATGTTTCGGTGTACCTCTTGTTCCTTTCAACAACAAACATAAAGTGAAATATAAGTTCCCCGAGGATCATATCCGGTTTAATAAATTGATATTAAAAACTAATTAATAGAATCTAATAATCTTCATTGCAATAATTCATAGGGTATAAATATGTTAATGGACATTTCTGAACTCAAATCAAAAAAGATTGTTGATTTGAATGAAATTGCTAAAGAACTAAAGATAGATGGTTTTTCTGATCTCCGCAAACAGGATTTAATATTTAAAATTCTTGAATCACAGACTTCCAAGGATGGAATAGGTTTTTCAAAAGGTGTTTTGGAAGTTCTGCCTGATGGGTACGGATTCCTGCGATCTTCGGATTATAATTATCTCCCATCTCCCGACGATATATATGTATCACCTTCCCAGATTAAAAAATTTAATTTGAGAACCGGTGATTTAGTAACTGGTCAGGTTAGGCCTCCTAAAGATGGCGAAAGATTTTATGCGTTACTCAGAGTTGAGGATGTTAGCGGTATTGAACCGGATAAAGTACGAGGCAGAACATTATTTGATAATCTCACACCTGTTTATCCTACTAAGAAAATAAATCTGGAATCAGCACCCGGTGAATATTCAATGAGAGTGATGGATTTGCTTGCCCCGATTGGGAAGGGACAGAGAGGATTGATTGTATCACCACCAAAGTCAGGAAAGACTATTTTACTTCAGAAAATTGCAAACTCAATCACAAGAAATAGCCCGGATATAAAACTAATTGTTCTATTAATTGATGAAAGACCTGAAGAAGTAACTGATATGGAACGTTCGGTTCAGGGTGATGTTATCAGTTCCACTTTTGACGAACCGGCAGAACGACATGTTCAGGTTGCAGATATGGTAATCGAAAAGGCTAAAAGATTAGTTGAATCCAAAGAGGATGTAGTAATTCTTTTGGATAGTATAACCAGGTTAGCACGTGCGCATAACATTGTTGTTCCGCATAGCGGAAGGATATTATCCGGTGGTGTCGATTCAAACGCACTTCAAAAACCTAAAAGATTTTTTGGTGCTGCACGGAACACGGAAGACGGCGGTAGTTTAACAATAATTGCAACCGCATTAGTAGAAACAGGCAGTAGAATGGATGATGTGATTTTTGAAGAGTTTAAAGGAACTGGTAATATGGAACTTGTACTTGATCGTGATTTAAGTGATAGAAGGATATTTCCTGCAATTAATGTAAATCGTACTGGTACAAGAAAGGAAGAGTTACTTTTAAAAGAGGATGATTTAGCAAAAATATGGATATTAAGAAAGATCCTAAGTGGATTAAACTCTGTTGAGGCAATGGAATTTCTATTGGATAAAATGCGGGGAACAAGAAATAATCAGGAATTTCTCAACAACATGAATAACTGACACATCAGTACCTAAAAAATAGACCCTTTCAAATAACATTGAATGTTAAACCAAACAGTGGGATATTAAGCAAAAAAAATTAAAAGTGAAGAAATTATTCGTAATTATTTTATTAATGAGCGCGGCTATTTACGGTCAACCGCGTGAAAAGCATCCGGAAGGATTCCGTACATTCCGTCAATTAAAACCAACCATTCAGGTTGTTCCAATATCCGATTCAATTATTTCTGTATCGTATCTCTATCGTATTCCATACAGCCTTTTAGTTTTTGAAAAAGATGGTAATAAGTTTAAATCTTCGGCGAGGATAATGGTAGAAGTACGTAAGGGGGATGAAATGATTAAAAGGGATTTCGCAGATAAAAAAATAAGCGTAGCGGATTTTGATATAACACAAAGTAAAGCTGCATCAATAGAAGGAGTTATTTATTTTGATCTTGAAGCGAACGATTACAAGATTAGCGGGATAGTAAGTGATTTACAATCGGAAAAAGAATTTGTTCTTTCACCGGTCGATATAAAAGGATTGGAATACGTCGGAGCTAAAATTTTCAATCCTATTATAATTAGTTTTGCAGAAAGTGATTGTAGTGATAAAAATCTACCTCTCGTTATAAATTATGGAGGCAGCATCCCTTTTAGTCCGCAAGAATATCAAATTATAATTCCTATAGCTGATACAACAATTGAGAGTATCAATATTGAATTGGTAAATAATGACGAACAACCAACATCTCAAACAGTAACTGAATCTTATATTACCGGGATATCCACAATTGAATGCAATGGAAAACTGTATATTGGAAGGGATGACAAAGTTCAAAAAACAAAAAATTTTGTTCTTCGTAATTTTAGCCATACTCTTAATGAAGGTAAGATGGTCCTCACGATTAGTTCGGGTGATAATTTAGAAGAGCATGATTTCCCAATCAGAGTTGAATGGATCAATAAACCTAGATCGTTAAGAAATCCTGAATTTGCAATTGAAATGCTGCAGTATATTGAGAAGGAAGAAATAGTTTCGGAGTTGCTTGATTCGGATAGCGAGGAATATCAAAAATTATTGCACGAATATTGGAAAGAATTTGATCCTACTCCGAAAACCGAGTATAATGAACTTATGGAAGAATTCTATTTCCGGATAGATTATGCAGCATCGGAATTCAGAGGGCTTTCTAAGAGGACGGGCTTATCTACAGATAGAGGAAAAATATATATTAGATTTGGAGATCCTTACAATATTGAAAGATCATCTACGGAACTCGGTTATATAATGGAAACCTGGAATTATAATAATCCAAAGCAAACATTTATTTTTATTGATAAACAGGGTACAGGTAATTTCGTTCTCGTTAATGGATAATGAATAAATTTGTTTTAACCTGTGGCGATATCAATGGTATCGGGCCGGAAATTGCAATTAAAACTTTAAATAAAGTCTCATCGAAAAATTCATCTCAAAAATTCTATTTTATTTGTCCAGCGAATATTTTTTATAATACTATTGAGCACATCAATCCTAATTTTGAATTTGAAATAACCAGTAAATTAAAAAATGATTCATCTGGTTTAATAACCGTTTTAGATATTGGTAATTTCAGGCAGAGTGCAGGAAAGCCAACCATCCAATCAGGGAAAGCAGCTTATAAGTCACTTGTAAAAGCCTTTGCTTTATTAAATACTAAAACTGTACATGCTGTTATAACTGCCCCGGTATCCAAAACAGCTCTCCATAAAGCGGGCATACTTTTTCCGGGGCAAACAGAGATGTTTGCCGAATGGACCAATACTTCTAAGTATGTAATGACGTTTCTTTCGCGAAAGTTTAATGCAGCACTATTAACAATTCATAAACCCATAAAAGAAGTACCTGTACTTTTGAAACTGAAAAAATTAATCACTGCATTTAATGTTATTTATCGAATGTTAATAGATGACTTAGGAATATCTAATCCCAGGATCGCAGTTTTAGGGTTGAATCCACATGCCGGAGAAGGTGGTATTATTGGGAATGAAGAAAGGAATATAATTACTCCGGCTATTCAGAAATTTTCCAAAGTTCACTCCATTGATGGACCATTCTCTCCCGATGCATTTTTCGCAAACAGATTATACAAAGATTATAACATGGTTCTTGGTATGTATCACGATCAGGTACTTGTTCCTTTCAAGCTTTTAAATTTTAGGGGGGGCGTAAATTATACTGCCGGTCTTCCTATTGTAAGAACATCGCCTGATCACGGTGTTGCTTATGATATTGCCGGCGAATACATTGCAGATGAATCAAGTATGATCAAGGCATATAGATATGCCGCACAGATTGCTAAAAAAAGGATGACTAATTTTATTGAAAAATAGATTAAAAGTTTACGATTCTGTTTCTCTAATTTATGATGATTTAATGATAGGAATAGATTATGTACGATGGTCAGACTACATACTAAATATCAGGAAGAATTATTTAGAGAAAGGAGATATCAATGTACTTGAACTCTCAGCCGGTAATTGTAAAATGGCAGGTAAAATTTCAAAGAGAATTCCCAGATATATTGCATCGGATTCCTCACTTCCAATGCTTCGAAAAGCAAAATATTTTGATTCCAATAAAATTTGTTGTGATATGACTGCATTACCATTTAAGAATAAATTCGATCTTGTATTTTCAACTTTCGATAGTGTAAATTATCTGTTGAGTAAAAGATTATTATTAACTTTATTTTGCGAGGTTAAAAATATTCTTTCAGATTCAGGGATATTTACTTTTGATACTACTCTTGAAAAGAACAGCTTAGAGTTTGAAAAATCTTACGTGAGTGAAGGAGAGTACCACGGATTGCAATATAAAAGAAAGAGTAAATATTTTCCAAATACCAGAATTCATAAAAATATATTTGAGATTAAAAATAAGTTTGGTACGGTATTAACAGAAGTTCACAAACAAAAGATTTATAGGTTCGAAACATATTTTAAATTAATAAAGAAAGCAGGATTGTATGTAGTTGAATGTTTAGATACATTTGCATTCGATAAAGGAAATTCTAATTCCAAAAGGATCCAGTTTATTTTAAAAATAGATAAATCAAATGCTAAGTTTTAATAATGTTGAGTTCAGATATTCAAACCAAATAGTATTTACCGATCTAAATCTGGAACTTGATGAAGGTGAGTTTGCTTTTCTAATAGGGAAAAGTGGTGTTGGAAAAAGCACCTTGCTTCAGATGATATATATGAATTTATTACCAACTTCCGGTTATGTACGAGTGAATGGTTATGATACAAGTACAATTAAACCCAGAATGCTTCCACATTTACGGAAGAAACTTGGCGTAATCTTCCAGGATTTTAAATTACTGCGGGATCGTAATGTGTATGAAAATCTTTCGTTTGTTCTTGAAGTGACTAACGCATCAAAAAAAGGAATTAAGAAGAAAATAAACGATGTTCTCACAGATGTCGGGCTATCACATAAAAGATTAAATATGCCGGATCAGCTTTCAGGCGGTGAGCAGCAAAGAGTTGCAATTGCAAGAGCCTTGCTTAACGATCCTATTCTTGTACTTGCTGATGAGCCAACCGGAAATCTTGACCCCGATACATCACGTGAAATACTTGATATTCTTATGAAGATAAATAAAAAGGGGACTGCCGTTTTAGTTGCGACTCATAATTATGCAATAGTAAAAAGAATAAATTCGCGCATTATAAAATTAGAAAATGGAAGGGCATACAAGGCTGTAATAAAAAAGAAATAGTAAGCAGCCGTTATTTATTTAATTCCAACAATATTGAATCATTCACTTCTTTGGAGTTTCCGATACCGTTAATTGCAATTACTCTTCCGCGATTCTTATAATAATTAAGAACAGGTAAAGTACTTGATTTGAAAATTTCCAACCGTTTTTTTATTACATCCGTTTTATCATCATCTCTTAGGTAAAAACTATTCTCTGCTCCGCAATTGGGACATTTATCAAGTTCAGCAATTTGGTCAATTGTAAAAATCTTCCCACATTCTTTACAAGCACGCCTGCTGTTTAATCGATTGATTATTTCTTTTTCATCTGCCACAATGTTTACAACAGAAACTTTATTCATGTTTAATTCTACCAATAGTTCATCAAGTGCTTGAGCTTGCACTTCTGTTCGGGGGAAACCATCAAGTATAAATCCGTTTTTAGAATCGGGTTTGCCTAATCTGGTCTTAATTATACTAATCATAATATCATCTGAAACAAGTTCACCTCGATTCATTATTTCCTGGGCTTTTTTACCCCATTCAGTTTGGTTTTTTACAGATTCCCGTAATATATCACCGGTGGATATATGAGGAATATTTAATTTCGAAGATAGTATTTTCGCTTGCGTTCCTTTGCCAACTCCCGGTGCTCCGAATAAAATCAATCTCATATAATTTCATAATTTGTTTTAAGAAAATTATTACTAATCATTTATTTAATCAAGTTTAGATATTGTGTGGAACTTAATTTTTTTTTTCTTTCTATTATGGCAGGACTACTTTCGAATCTGACTAAAGAATCGCTTCAGAAGATCTCTACTTTCATCAGCATAAATTCCTGTATAAACTTTTAGCTTATGGTTCGTTTTAGCATCCTCGGCAAGGTTATATAAACTGCCGCATGCACCAAACTTTGGATCAAAAGCTGCAAAGTATAAATCACTAACCCTGGATGCCAGTAGGGCACCTGTACACATAATGCAAGGTTCAAGTGTAACATAAATTGAACAGTCTTCCAACCTCCAATTATTCAAATGATTTGCTGCTGCAGTTAGTGCAATCATTTCAGCGTGGGCTGTTGGATCCTTCAGTTTTTCTACCTGGTTAAAACCTTTTCCAATTATTTTTTCATCTTTAACTACAATTGCACCAATGGGTACTTCATTATTATCCAGTGCTTTCTCGGCTTCCTGCAATGCTGTGTACATAAATTGATATGTCTGTTCAGAAAAAATCATTTCAAATATTTATTTCAGAGTTAAAAATACCAGCATAAAGCTAACATATTCTCCGTTATGTTATAGATCATAACGTCAGGAGAGTTTTCAATTATTTTAAATTACTTAAGTTGACCGGTTTTTTTGATAAACCTTTAAAACGGTTAAAAAAAAACTTTTTTGTTTTAGTAACCCACGACTTAAGAGCTTGTGTGAAAATAATGAAATTGTATTAACCCACGATTTCAATCGTGGGAATTCAGAAAAAAAAACAAACTATGTTACTAACCTTTTCAACGGTTTTTACAATATTCACACAGTCTCTTAAGT
>JADFPP010000045.1:0-8937 GCA_022562275.1 Bacteroidota bacterium | reverse complement strand
GTTAAAACGGTTAAAAAAAAACTTTTTTGTTTCAGTAACCCACGACTTAAGTCGTGGGTTACTTAATAACCAACTTAATAATTTAACCGTTTCAACGGTTTTTTAATAACAAAAAAATTTACCGGTCAACTTGAGTTAAATTATTAATGATCGTTTTAAATAGATAAATATTAATAGCGAATAAAAAAGCCGGCAATTTATACCGGCAACTAAATAAAGTTATTCTGAATAAAAAATGCTAATTCATAAAATTCTTAGGGTAGGTTTTTACATTGTGCCCGTATTTTAACTGTTCCTCCATTCTGCACGACCATACTAACTGTCCATTCCAAACAGTCATATCTGGGCAGCCATCACACATATTTTGACGTCCATCTTCCGTAATATCTACCGGTTGGATTATCATTACTGATTGATAATATAATCGCCTAAAAATATTTAACGGATTCTTGTAAAACTTAAAGAATGTCTTTCTAAGACTTTTATCAAATGCACCCATTAGAAGCATTAATTTTCCTTTTCTCGCATCCTTTGGTGTTGCATAAGCAAGGTACCTGTTGTAAATAAGATGGTTAAACATCTGAACTGCTTCAATACCTTTTCTTCCCATGTAGCCGTAAATCTTTTGCTTTGTTCCAAGTCTTCCTGCCAATAACCATTTAAACGAATCAAGTTTCTCTGAACCGTTAAGATATGCACAAGGTTCAAAATCAGGGTATTCAGTTCTTATTAATTCTATAATTTCCGGCGCTTTAATATCAGTACGTGTTTCCGGATCTTCGTTATAAACTAATTCACCCATATCAATTTTTTTTGATCCGAGGTAATAATCAACGTCTCTATTATTTACTGCCCTGTAAAGTATGAACACCATAACGTGAACGATATCAATATGTTTATGAGCCCATTTCGTTATTTCAGGAATATACTTCATTGTATCTTCATATACGGTAGAGTTAAAAGCACATGAAATATTTCCCGCTTCTGCTAACATTTCTGCGTAATGAAGTCTTAGTTCATTCAACTCAATCTCGTTTTTATTTTTCCACTGTGGTCTGCCTTGTTTACTATCAATGTGAAAAGTAAAACCGAAAACTCCTGCCTTTTTCAATTCTGCTAATAGCTCTTTAGTAAGTGCTAATCCATTGGTATTGATGATTGGCTTCAATCCTCGTTTTTTAACATCGCGCACAATTTCAATTACATCGGGATGTATAAGAGGGTCGCCGCCTGCAATAGATACACCATCGGAGATTCTGAATTTTTGAAAGACATCCAAATCCTCTCTTACCTGTTCCATAGTTTTATGTCCGTCTTTTTCGTTCAGCCGGTAACAGCCTTCGCAGTAAAGGTTACATTTTGAGGTAGGTTCAAGCCAATTGATAATGTTATCAGTTAGATTCCAGGGAAGGCGGTAATAATCCAGGTGATTTAGTTTGAGCATAAGTTTCTCCAATAAATGATAAAAATTATCTTCATACAAAACTATCTTTGTTATTGCTAACAAAAATGTAACAGCAATTTAATTTATCCTCATCAAATAATCAATTATGGATTGTTTGACTACTTATATATTTTTCTTTAGAAGCAGATTTGAACAAACATAACTCTTTGGCTGAATAGCAGAATTTTCTTTATATTGAAATACATTATGAAGTAAAATAATTTAAATCTTTATTTAATTAAAAAATAAGCGGAGTTAGTATGAATCTTAAATTGGAAGAAAAATACAATGCGGTAGTTCTTAAATTAAGCGGAAAACTAATGGGCGGCCCCTTTATGCAGGAGATGAATGAAACTCTTCACAAATTAATTGATGAAGGCAAAAAAAATATTGTAGTTGATATGAGCGGAGTATCACTCGTAACAAGTTCCGGAATAGGAATTATGATCAGCGCTTACACAACTATGAAAAATGCCGGCGGTAATATAAAATTCTGCCAATTTTCTGATAAGGTTAAAGGCGTACTTTCCATAACTAAACTCGATGGCGTTTTCGATTATTTTGAATCAGTTGATAATGCACTGAAAAGTTACGAGTAAAAAAACTTATCATTTTAATTTGAAGATAGAATAATTACTTCTAATAAATTTTTACGGATGGATTTTGATGGTTGATCCATTGTTCATTCGCTTTTTCATTTGTTACCATCCTGATGTTCCTCGTTTAATAAAATTGAATTCATTAGTTTGTTGACACACTAGAAAATTTTACTTACATTGTTCTGAGATTTTAACAAAAGGGATGCCTGTGCGTTTGTTACGTTACATAGTTCCCGTAATTCTTCTGCTTGCAATTACATGTTTTCCGCAAGGAAAGGTGATTGTTATTAATGCCGATATGGCAATTCACCCTCCCGGAGCCGATTATATAAACTCAGGTATTGAAAAAGCAATAGAACAGAATGCTGAGTGTTTGATCATAAAGTTAAACACTCCCGGAGGTTTATTAAAATCTACACGAGTTATAGTAACTCAGTTTCTCCAATCCGAAATCCCAATAATTGTTTATGTTTCTCCTTCCGGTTCGCAGGCAGCTTCAGCAGGTGTGTTTATAACTATGGCAGCACACATTGCAGCAATGGCTCCGGGGACGAATATTGGTGCTGCACATCCAGTTACTTTGCAGGGAACACAGGATACAGTAATGATGGAAAAAGCAACAAATGACGCAGCAGCTTTTATCAGAACGATCAGTGAAAAGAGAAAACGAAATATAGAATGGGGTGAGGATGCTGTTAGGAAGAGTTTATCAATTACTGAAACCGAAGCACTTGAATTGAATGTTATAGATATCATCGCAAAAGATATAAAAGATTTATTAGAACAGATTGACGGAAGGGAAGTTGAAACTTCAAAAGGGATAAAAACTGTGCTTACGAAAAATGCAGAAGTAATTATTTTGGAAATGACTTTCGCACAAAAATTATTAAGCATACTAAGCAACCCTAACATCGCTTATATTTTGTTGATGATCGGCATTTACGGATTGTTTTTTGAACTGTACAATCCGGGAGCATTATTCCCGGGAATAATTGGCGGTATTTGTTTGATTCTTGCTTTTTATTCGATGCATACTTTGCCGATAAACTACGCTGGTCTGGCTTTAATATTTTTAAGCATAATTCTTTTCTTATTGGAAATAAAAATTATAAGTCACGGTGCTTTAACTATTGGTGGAGTAATTTCTTTATTTTTAGGTTCAATAATGTTGATAGATACCGAATCAATTTTGGAGGCTGTACAAATATCTATGGAACTAATAATCTTTATAGTTGTTATAACTGCTGCATTTTTCCTTTTTATAATTTCCATGGGGATAAGGGCACAACGTAAAAAAGTGAAAACGGGTATAGAGGGTTTGATTGGGGAAATCGGCACGGCTGTTACTAAGTTATCCCCTAAAGGTAAGATAAGTGTTCATGGTGAATACTGGAATGCCGAAAGTATAGAAGGCGAAGTTCATAAAGGAGAAGATGTGGTTGTTGATTCAATTTTTAACTTGCTGTTGAAAGTGAAAAAGGCTGAGAAATCTTAAAATGATCTTTATTTAATGGAGGATAAAATGCCAGAGTTATCTACATATATTGGTGTAATAATATTATTTGTAGTAATTGTGCTTGCAAGTGCAATAAGAATTTTGCGTGAGTATGAAAGAGGAGTAATATTCCGGCTTGGAAGATTAATTGGTGCAAAAGGTCCGGGTTTAATTCTACTTATCCCGCTTGTTGATAGAATGGTTAGAGTAAGCTTAAGAACCATTGTTATGGATGTACCGTCGCAGGATGTTATTACAAAAGATAATGTTTCGCTTAAAGTGAATGCAGTTGTATATTTTAGAGTTATACAGGCAGAAAAAGCGATTGTGGAAGTTGAAAAATTCCTTGATGCTACTTCGCAGCTTTCTCAAACCACTTTGCGCAGTGTTTTAGGTCAATCTCAGTTGGATGAACTACTTGCCGAAAGGGACAAGATTAATCGTGAACTGCAAACTATAATTGATCATCAAACAGAACCGTGGGGAATTAAAGTTTCTAATGTTGAAGTAAAACACGTCGATCTTCCACCTGAAATGCAGCGCGCAATGGCAAAACAGGCAGAAGCGGAAAGAGAAAGACGCGCAAAAATTATTCATGCCGAAGGCGAATTCCAGGCAAGTAAAAAACTTCGACAAGCTGCAGATGTTATAAGTGGAAATCCAACCGCTTTGCAGTTAAGATATTTACAAACATTAACCGAAGTAGCATCGGAAAAAAACTCAACAACAATTTTCCCCATTCCGATTGATATGCTTAAACCATTTATCGATATGATTGAAAAGAAAAAAGAAGACTGACAGAAGTCTTAAGTCTTTTGGGTTCAATGAGATGTTTGAATATCACTGCAGAAAGTAAAGAAGAGAATATTTCTTTTATTCCTCGAAAATCTTGAAATCATAATTTCAGGAACCCGGATTTTATTCGAATGCAAAGCAATCTCTTTAACGGTAAGAGATTGCTTCACTATCTCTTACAATGAACGAAATAATATTTCAAGTTAGTGCAAAAGGGATTAAGAGAATAATTGCTCTTAACCGCGTTCTTCTTCAACTGGAGCCATCTTATATCCCATTTGAATATAAATTAGTTTAACAAATATTTACATTTGCACGTCTTTTGAGAAGTGCTATTGATAAACTTAATCCTGTACAGTAAATTATAACTAATAATCAGATTGATTTCAAAACTCAAAGAAGCTTTATGTTACAGTTTTTAGCAAGAGCATTATTAAAATTATTTGGCTGGGATGCAGTTCAGGGTCTTCCAAAAATTAAAAAGTACGTACTTATCGGTGCACCGCACACAAGCAATTGGGATTTTGTTGTTGTCATGTTAGCTGCTCTTGCAATTGGTTTACGTTTTAAGTGGCTGGGAAAACATACACTTTTTAAAAATCCTTTTGAACCCCTTTTAAAATTCTTTGGTGGAATCCCGGTGGATAGGAGAGTTCATTCGTCGGTGATTGAAAAGATGACTGAAATGTTTAATAATAGCGAACGACTGGTACTTGCTATAACACCAGAAGGAACACGATCTAAAACAAAATACTGGAGAAGCGGCTTTTATCACATTGCCTTGAATTCAAAAGTTCCTATTGCATTTGCCTTTCTCGATTACGAAAATAAAAAAATTGGTATTGGCGACCATTTTATCCCTTCCGGAGATATCAATGCAGATATGCAGATCATCAGGAAGTATTATATTGGTATAAAAGGCAAAAATCCGGAAAAGCAAGGAGAGATAAGAATACGCCCGAAAGAGTGATGAATTAATACACAGGAAAATCTGTTAATATTTTTTAACAATAGAAACAGAGAAGGTATCCCTTGCGGGAATACCTTCTCTATAAAATATTACGGCAGCGCGTAACTTGTTGTAATTAGGAAGAATGTTGGTCCGCCCCCGCCAACAATATTGAATCCTTGGCGCAATACATCTTCATTGACCATTGCATCCAGAGAGAAATCACCAAATCTAAATCCAACTCCAAGTGTTGCTCCTCTTTGACTGGGTCCGAAAAATGTTGCCACAAACTCACTAACCTCAGTTGCAGATGCTGGTGTTTCTATAGTAGTTGAACCTGTAATGGCGATATAACCTAACCTTCCGTACAACCAATCCAATAATTGCCATTCAGCTCCAAGATTCCAAATCGGAAATAAGGTAGCACTATTTGATAGTTCTGGGACTCCAGTTGTGGCGGGAATTGTCAAACTATTCGAAGAGAATAAGACACCGCCTGCTAATAGAAAATCACCAATTTTATAATTTAATCCACCGCCGAATGCGAACGATGTTAAGGATGGAAAATCGGATGAACCAGCTGATGTGCCTCCCGAATCAATAGTTCCCGAAACAGTTAAAAATGTGAAGATGGGTACAAATCTCAAGTTTGGATTAACTTTCCAGAATGCTCTCGCGTTTACTCCAATATATGTCTGACTCGCTTTTGTCTCTATATCACCGCTGCTTGAATTTTTAAAACTTGCACTTGGCAGCAATAGGGTAGTTGCTATATCCAATTTAATATTTCGTGTGATATCAGTTATAATACCTAAGTTAAATCCAAGTTGACTGGCCGATCCTTCACTAGTTATACCAGGGGCTGGTGTTGTGAAATCATTTGTAGTTCCTGCATAAGCTAATCCAAATCCAATTATTGTATTCCAAAGCTTATATGTTGCCATTAACACTACATTATTATCTAATGCTATAACGTCACCGGGACTGCGAATAGCATTTACAGTTGATACTACACCAGAAAAAGGTAAACTTATTGTACTATTAGCCCCAGGATCCAATAGAGCTATTCCAACACCGGGAAAATCATTTCTTGCTAAAATACCTCCAAAAGTCCAGCTCTTTCCTGCGCTGAAACTACCGGAAATATACTGCCCAAAACCACCAGGGGAAAATGGAGTTCCAGCAGCTACACCTAAATCAGCGAGGATGAAATTGTTGTAAACACCATTCCAAGCTGTATTGACAGTATTAAAGAATGGATCAATAACATAAATATTTCCTCCCATAGCGGATAATCTTGCGAGACCTCCGGTTTTTTTGACATCTTGTGCAAAAGAAATAGATATCAGAAGAATGGAAAATACCACAATGGCAGAGATTCTTTTTAACATATTACCTCCAAGTAATTAATGTTAGTTGTATTTTGAATTAACTTACACATAGAAGCCTAAAAATTTAATTTTATAAAGTCAACAAAAATATAATGTTTTGCGATTTTAATTAAAGCTTAACTTTAGGTATCTAAATGTACCTGTAGTAAAAACAGATTTTTACGATATATTTAGTAAATTTTTTTTTTAAGATGCTAATTTATTTTCGGTCATAACTCTTCAAATACAATGCCGGTTAGCTGTATTTAATGATTAAAAAGACAGGAGGATCATTAGGAATCTCAATAATTGTAGATTTAAGAAAAAATGTGGTTATGATATATTAAGGAAAATTGGAGGATTATTATTAAAATCAATCAGATATCTCTTTTCCGATTATAAAACTGATTAACATTTATTTTGTTATTTAGTCTTAATTGAGATAAAAACATTCCCAGCAGCATCAATCCGCAGCCAATAAGTCCTCGTAATGGAATATACTCATTAAGTAATAACCATCCTCCTAAAACTGCAAACACGGATTCAAGACTCATGATAATTGCCGCATTTGAAGGATGAGCATCTTGCTGTGCAACAACTTGCAAAGTATAGGCTATGCCAACTGAGACAACTCCGGCATAAAGAATTGGTACTGATGCATTATAAATGCTTTGTATAGTTGATACTTCAGTGATTATTGCCGTAATAAAACTTAGAACTGAGCAAAGCATAAACTGAAAGAATGCTAATTGAATCGGATCAGTCTTAGGAGAAAATTTACTAATCACAAGAACATGTAATGACCAGAACACAGCACTAATTAAAACTAAAAGATCACCCAAACTAATTGAAAAATCTTCCTGAATACTTAATAAATATAATCCAACAACTGCAATAATTGCTCCCAACCAGGTTGCCGTTGTTGTTTTTTGGTTGAAGGCGATTCCAATGATCGGAACAATAACTATATAAAGACCCGTTATAAAACCAGCTTTTCCAGCACTCGTATATACAATACCACTTTGCTGAAAAGAAGCTCCAAAAAAAAGAATAGTGCCGGCAATAATACCTGCCTTAACCAAAAACTTATTTGTTGAATTTGTAAAAATTCTCTCTTGGGAGGATTTCTTTCGTTTATTGATGAGTAATATCGGAATTAGTGAAATTCCGCCAAGTGCAAATCTTATTGTATTAAATGTAAATGGTCCAACGTACTCCATAGCACTGCGCTGTGCTACAAATGCAAATCCCCATATTATTGCGGTAATAAGAAGTAGTACGTTCGATTTCATAGTTACAGACTGAAGTGAATAAAAATTTTGCAAAAATTCTATGTGCGGGTTGACTTAAAATGAAGTATGTTAAATCTTATATTCAATTATAAATTAAGTAATGAACGGTTTGAAATAATAACATAAATTTCTAAAATTTTCTTTTTGAATGTATAGGCACTCTGTTGGATAAGAATCTTGTTAATAATTAACGAGTCTGATTCATCTCTGTTTTTAATTGCAATAACAGGATTCCTGCTGAACGACGTAGATTAGACCTGATCCCATCAAAATTCTTATTGGTGGATGGTATGAGTTAAAATTCAATCAACATCTCTTAAAAAAATCATTTTAATAATTTAGCTTTTACTAAAATTGCTTTAAGCCTTTTCATATTCGATGAAGTTAAAGGCTGCAAAGGTTTTCTCGGTTGACCTCCGTAATAACCTAACAAACCCATTGATGCTTTAAGTCCGGCTATGCCGTATATTGCAGTTATGGCTTTGTTAACATTGAGCATCCTCTGTTGGATTTCTTTAGCCTCTTTTTGTTTTCCTTCGTTAAATAAAGTGAATATTTTAATACACTCATCGGGTGCAATATTTGCCAAAGCAAGCACTCCACCCACTGCACCGGAACTCAATCCATTGAGAAAAACAGAACCGGTGCCAATTAGGGTACAAAAATTATCAGGGGTATTATAAATTGTAGAATTTATTTCTGCAATGTTCTCTGTACTGTTTTTAATGCCAACGATATTGGGATGATCTGCTAATCTAACAATAGTTTCAATTCTTAGGTTAACATCAGTGAATTTTGTAACATTATAAATTATTACCGGTATTGAAACTGAATCAGCGACTGCGGTGTAGTAATTAATAAATGCTTGATGGCTCATAGCAGACTTAAAAAATGATGGTGTTATAATAAGTGCATAATCTGCACCATTTTGTTTCGCTTCATTTGTTAAATCTATTGTATCCCTTATTGATTCTAATCCAGTACCAGCTATAA
>JADFPP010000044.1 GCA_022562275.1 Bacteroidota bacterium | reverse complement strand
AAAAAATATTGCTGAAGGGAAATAGAACTAAAAGCAGTAAAAGAATTTTTAAGGTTTTCATTTTATGTCTCCTAAATTAATGTTAATAAAAAAATATTTTTTTCTAAGTTTCAATAACTAATTGAAGGTGATTTGACTTTCACTTCTGTATCAGGGGGCACTGCTTTACTTTCTGTAGGACCAATCATAAAATTGATTTGAAGTTTATTATTTGAAACTGATTCTTTGGGTATTTCTTCCTTTAATCTATCTGAATAACGAATTATATAACTTCTGGATTCTCCTGAATGTGGACCAAGATGTGGTCCGAGAAGAAAACCTAATCTAACAAATTTACGACCTTTACAATTTATAGTAATTTCAATTTCCTGTCCTTTTTTGAGATACAAATAATAAGGAGCAGGTTCATATTTTTGTATTTCTATCTGGTCAGAAAATACTTCGGCACATCCAGTAATGCTTACCATTTCACTATCAGTTTCATTTTCATATCCTCTTTTTAAAGTTACCATTATCAAATCATCGCTTTTATATTCGAGCTTATCAAAGCCGATTTTTATATCTGAGATATAACGAGCTTTATGAATACTCTGAAGATAGATATTTTTATCTTTTACTTCTTCAGGTTTTGCCCAATAACCTTTCAGGTTTTGCTGCCATGCTTGCTCAACTTTATCATGATCAATAAAATATTGAGAAAAAATATTATTAAACGGTACTAAAGCTAAAAGCAGTAAAAGGATTTTTAAGGTTTTCATTTTAGGGCTCCTAAATTAATGTTAATAAAAAAATATTTTTTGCTGCAAAAAGGCAAATCAACAAAATTATTTTTTTCAGGCGCAACAAAATCATAAAATGAGGTATTAGGATACCATTGTTTTATACTATTGGTGTCCGGGATTACTTCTTTCCTTAAACTTGGTATTTGAGTATCATAGGGGATCGGAGAAAGTTCAATGCTTTGAGTACTATTTTCACCTTGATAAGTACTGTCTTTTAATAATCTTTTTTCTTCGTCTTTAAAATCCTTAAAATCAGATAATGAAATAAGAATAGACTTAAACTCTCCACCGCCCACTAGGTCACCAAAGGGATGATAACTAAAACCAATACTTAAGGAAACTTTTTCACTATACAAATATGGTTTAATTTTTTCCTTAAACTTTACAGTAAAAGTAACGTTTACTGTCTCACCCATCTTAACGTAACCTTCCCATCTATCGTTTCCAATTATTTCAAAATAGCCATCCGCTATCCCTATATAAACATTACCTTCCACCTCAGTAAGTGAATAGGTTACGTTAAATGTTTCTGAGGATAACACTGCATCTTTGGATGGTGTAATAGATGCTTTGTGAGGGATGGATTGAGCATAACATATCTCTATTATGGATAGGAATATAAATAACAGAACTGTTTTCATTTCTGACCTCCAATAATTTTATAATTAGTGAATGGGTACAAAGAGCGAAAAAACACAAACAAAAGAATTATTAATTTCATAATACACTCCATACAATTAAGTTTAAAATCATAGTAACTTGTTTCGTTTCTTAAGGGTTTGCCTCTTTTACAAAAGAAAATGGAAAATGGTTCCTAAATCAACAATGTTTAAAAAAGTAAACGGGGACATTACGTAAACCCTGTGAAATATTGTTTTGTGGACGAGTGAATAATAGTTGGGGAAATGTTTAAAATGGCGGTTTTATTTTTGAGGGAATAACTTATAGGAATATTTGTAGTTATATACAGTAAGAAATATAGGAATTGGAGGGAAGTAAAACTCCAACAACAGACATATATGCTAAAAGAAATTCTCACTGAATGCTCAAATTCAATTAATTATCCTAAAAAATAAATTGGCTAACCGAATGTTAGAAAACAATTATATTATTGTCAAAGTAATATTTTTTATCAGTTCATAATTTCAGAAAGCAATATTGTAATTATATTTTTACCATCGGATGAGGTTGTTTTAATCGAAAGGTCGGCTTTTAGCAATACATGGAAAGCTTGCTCAAGATCAGCATCTGTGTGCACCATTCTGGCTTGTATTGTATGGCAGTGTATTAGCCTAACACCTTTTTATCTTGTTTTAAGAACTATAAAAGAGATTTATAATTTCGTGCACCGTGCAATATTCTATGAATGAAAATTGTTCTTTCTTCTACTTTATAAAATATAATATAATTTTGAACGATTATATACCTGTAACCAAGATTTCTAATTTCTACGTCTCTCGGAATTCTTCCAGGTAAAGGGTTTTTGCTTAACAGTTCTAAATTTTTTCCAATTCTGCCGGCGATCGCTTCGGCTGCACTAACATTATCAACCGCAATATATGATACGATTTCCGCAAAGTCTTCTTCGGCAATTTTAAGAAGTCGAACCCGAAACTTATTTGTGGACATTAATTGTTTCTCTGATATTTCCCATTACCTGTTTTAAAGTTCGTCCCTTATCTCCTTCGGCTTTTTGATTCTGCGCAGCAGATAGTTTCCCAAGTAATTCAATTTTTAATTGCAGCTTAGAGTAATGAGCCATTGACATAACAACCAAATTACCTTCTCCGTTTTTAGTTATGAATATTGGCTCATCAGAATTATGTGCTAGTTTAGAAATTTCGCTCGACTTGTTTCTTAAATCAGAAATTGGTTTTATAATTGGCATTTTACCTCCTTATTTAATATCAAAATTATATCATAATTATGTTAGATGCAAGATAAATGTTAAACGCAATATTCCCACTCCTTTTTAATGAACCGTTGCAGTGCTGTCCAATATAAATTGAAAACTGAAGATTTGGTTCGAATAATAAAATTTTTTAAGAATATTTTATTACATTAGAACTCATCCCTCCGAAGGAGTCCGTCGGACAACCCTTCTCTTATCAAGAGAAGGGCTTATTAATAATGATGTCTAAATGCTAACAATCGGTCCCAACATGATAATTAATCGTTTCATTGTCAATAATTCTCTCTCTTTTTAAGAGAGACCTGCCTACCGCAGGCAGGGATTAGAGAGAGTTCTTTTTGTTTTAGACAGATGTGAACAAGTGCATTTTATACAAAGTAAATGCAGAGAAGACCGCCTTTAATAAAAAGATCAATATATCAATGACAGTTAATCAATCATTTCCGAAAGCAGAATGGTAATTATATTCTTCCCATCTGCCGAGGTTGTTTTAATTGATAGATCAGCTTTTAGTAATGCACGAAAAACATTTGCGAGATCAGTATCAGAATATAACGATCTTGCCTGTTGATAATCTTTATAATAAAACGGATGAGTGCCCACAATCCTTGCTGCCTGCTGAGCGGGCATATTCATTTTGGTTAGCTCGCTAACCCTGGCAACTCCTGTAAAATAGCGTGTAAGCATTGCAACAATAAAAACCGGTTCAGCACTGTTTTCCAAAAGGTTAAAGGCGATGTTAATCGCTTTATCTTTATTTTTTATACCGATTGAATTTTGAAGATCGAATATTGTGTGCTGCTTTAGTTTTGTTGAAAGATTATGAACATGATCCAAAGTAATCTCTTTTTCTTCATTCATAAAAGTGATGATCTTTTCCAACTGCGATTCCAGCATAATCCTGCTTTCGCCCGATATATCAACTAGCATCCGGGCAGTTTCCTCTGAAATGCTCTTTCCTTTTTTTTCAATGTGTTTTATTAGCCAATTTATTAATGTTTTACCTTTAAGTTCTTTTGCTTCAAAAATAAAGTTATGTTCTCTTAGTGTTTTATACGGTTCAGAATCTAAGTTCGATATCGAGCCGTTATGAATAATAACGAGAACCGTAAAATCAATAGGGGAGTTTGCATATTCTTTAAGAGGTTTCTTATCCTTAACCTTTTCAAACTGTTTAAATATTAATAATTTTTTTTCTGAACCGAATGGAAATGCAGAAGCAAAGTCAAGAACATCTCTTAGGTTCTTATCATCGCCATAAAAAGTTTCTTTGTCAAAATCCGATAAAATTAGAGGAGCTGCAGCAGTTTCAATTGCAGAAAGAGCGGTTTGGAGTAAATAATAATCTTCACCAAAAAAATAGTAAATTGGCTGCAGGCTGCCCCTATCAATTTTATTAACTATATCCAATATAGAAGGAGCTTTACTTTTTGCCATTTTTACTTTTTATTTTTTCATATTTAATTGCACGCATCAGGAAAAAAGCCAGCCCTCCCCATACAATTCCTAATACTAAAACCATCGTTATTATTGTACTTATTTCCATTGTATATCTCTAATCCAAATTACTATTTAATGTTTTAGCAACAATATATTTGTTAAATGCTATAAAAAATACAAGCACAATTGCCCACTGAAAAATTGCTGTTCCTGCATTCTCAACATGAAAGGGATTCCACCATTCGGGATCCCACGAAACTGAAGAAATCAGCCACCATAAAATTAATACAACTACCTGGATTGGAATTAATATACCGATAATATAATTGTACCACTTACCGATTTTAATATCACTTCCGTAACCATTAATTAATTCCGTTCTGAATTTATCGATTCCATATTGCTTTACTGCAAACGCAATAAACGCACCGCTTAAAATCAATCCAACACCCCAAACCCAATCCTGGTTCGCTAAAAAGTTGAGATTATATGCTGATGGAAGTCCGAGAAAAAATCCTGCAACCACAACTATTTTTATTGCCTTTTTCCTGTGCAGCCCAAAATCAATCATTGTGCGTGTTGAAAGTTCAATCATTGCAATTAATGAAGTGAAGGCAGCAAAAAAGAGCGCAAGGAAAAAGATAGAAGCAAAAAATATGTTGATTGTATCACTTCCTGTCATCTTACTAAAAAGAAGCGGTAAATAAATAAACGTCAGTCCTGTGTTTGCCGGGCCCGATTGCGATACCTGTGTCATTGCATCTACAGAACCTGCCTGTCCGGCAGGCAGGCTTAATGCAAAGACCGTAGAAAATATTGTAATTCCAGCAATAATAGAAATCGCATTATTACCAAAGCCAATGAGTGCAGCATTTAGCGGGATGTCTTCCTTCTTTCTCATATAAACTGCATAAACAAGAATCAATCCCCATCCTGCACCCGTATCCCATGCGTTTTGTGTAAGCGCATTCAGCCATACTTTATGATCGAGGATAACATTTATATCCGGTGTGAAAAAATATTTAATTCCTTCGATAGCATTGGGAAGAGTAATTGCCCGAACAAAAAGAATAAATATTATTATTAACAAAGAAGGCACTAAAAACTTAGTTGCTGTTTCAATACCTTTGGTAACACCTTTTAGCACAACAAAAGCAACAAGAGAAATTGCAATAAAATGAAAGAGCAATGGTTCGTAACTTGATGTAAAGTCATTCCAATAAGCGAGGTGGTCGTCAACTCTGAACAGATCCCCTGATAACGCAGAGATAAAGTAACGGAGACACCAACCGGTAACAACAGAATAATAAAACATAATGGCAGTTGAAACAAAAACAATGAATGCCCCCATCCAGCCAAATTTACGTCCGGCAATCTTTGCTATTGCACCAACCGGACCCATTCTTGTAGATTTACCAATTGCAAACTCTGCAATTATTAATGGAACAGACCAGATTAAGAGAAATATTACCCAAGGGATAAGGAAAGAACCTCCTCCATTCTGTGCTACAACCCTGGAAAAACGCCAGATATTTCCGGTACCAACCGCTATACCAATGGTAGCAATTATAAGCATCCATCTGGAAGAGAAAAATTCCTGTTGTTTCATACCTCTATGAATCTATTTTTTTTCAGAAGATGTCTTAAAAGGTCTGAATTGTTTATCAATTCCATGTTCCAAAGGAATCCCTTCGGGGAAAACGGAAATCCAAATGCTCTAATAATAAGAGATTGCCACTTTCCCCGACAAATCGGGGCAGGCAGCGGGAATGACAATTCTGTAATTATGAGTTTTGAGACAGCCTCTTAAAATTAGTCCTCGGTGATTGTAACCGCTCTTTTTTCAATTGTTACCTTTTCCATAACAACTTCATTTACCGGTTTATCACCTGCAGCCGTTTTAACTTCACCAATTGCATAAACTACATCTATGCCGTTAATTACTTTTCCAAATATAGTGTGTTTACCATCTAGCCATGGTGTGGCAATAAGTGTAATAAAAAACTGGCTGCCGTTTGTGTTAGGTCCTGAATTAGCCATAGAGAGTATTCCCGGAATATCGTGTTTTAAGTCAGAAACAAATTCATCTTCAAACTTACCACCCCATAAACTTGCGCCGCCTCGCCCGGTGCCAGTCGGATCTCCACTCTGGATCATGAATTTTTTTATAATACGATGAAAAACAACACCATTGTAATATCCTTTTTCAGCAAGCCCGACAAAGTTTTCAACTGTCTTTGGTGTTTTGTCTGCAAAAAGTTCGATTTCAATTGTTCCCATATTTGTTTTGATAATCGCTACTGTTATTGAATCACTCATAGAATTAAATTCCCTATCATTATTACTTAAATCAACATTTTTTTCCCCGCAAGCAGATGCAGTCACAAATGCAATAACAACTAAAAAAAATGTGAAAATTTTTATTTTCATAATAGCTCCTTAAGTTTAAATTATGTTTGTTAATAAAATAAGTATTACTAAAAGTCCTAATGCAATTCTGTATATAACAAAGATAAAAGTCGAGTGTTTTTCTAAAAATTTAAGAAGGAAATCAATTGCGAAATAACCACTTAAAGCTGCTGCAAATGTAGCAGCCACCAGATTGATTATCATTGTATAGTTGAGATAGTGAAATGCTCTGTACAATTCAAATATTCCACTGGTAAATACTGCCGGAATACTTAACAAAAAAGAAAACCGTGCAGCATCTGAACGCTTAAGACCAACAAACAACCCACCGGCAATTGTGGTGCCTGAACGTGATGCGCCGGGAATAAGAGCAAAGGCTTGTGCTATTCCTATCAGAAGCGAATCCGCCAGCCTTAGATTTTTCATATTTCTTTTTTGCTCTGCAGCTTTCTCAGCCATTGCAAGTATAATTGCAAAGATGATAAGGCTTGCTGCTATAACATATAAATTTTTAGTGATAGTTCCCTCAATTAATTCTTTCATCATCAATCCGGCAACGATGATAGGAATTGTGCCCACTGCAATTAGCCATCCCAACCGTGAATTTAAACTTTGTTCGCCGTATTTCAATTTCAGCTTAAAATTATCCCTAATGAAATCCGATGATATGTTTATAACATCTTTACTAAAATAAATTAGGATTGATATTAATGTACCCAACTGAATGACTGCAACAAATGCCGTCCAGAGTTCGGGCTGACCTTCCGGTATAAGGTTCATCAGGTTTCCGGCAATAGTTAGATGTGCAGTACTGCTAATAGGAAGGAATTCTGATATGCCCTGAATTATTCCCAAAAGAATTGCTTCGAAAATGCTCAATCATTTCTCCCAATGATATATGTAATTCCTAGTCTAACACCGATTGAGAGTGTGTTAAAGTTTACATTTTCATTTTGAATTATATTTACCAAATTTTTACCTTGAGCATTTTCCGGTTCACCATTTACATCATAACGAATATCCGCACCTATGTTTGCATAGATATTCCCCCCCAGCAAAGTATTTCCCTCAATTCGCAATATGGTGCCAAAGCCAACCGAACTGTAATTTGTTTTTGCTACACTAGTATTACGAGTTTCATCAACACTCACAAATCTTACTCCAATTCCACCACCAAATTTAAAATTATAACCATCCCCACTTAGCACATAGTATCCCATAAGTGACGGCATCAGATTGTTAAAACTTAGTTCGTCTTTGCCTTGAGGCTTTACATCGGTAAATGAATATATCTGGTACGCAGCTTCAAGTGTTATTTCAAAAGATTTACTCAAGAAAAACCCACCTTCCACGGCAAATTCTACAGAGGATACGAAGCCTTCAAGTTGATTATTTGAAGAAGCTAATCCACTTTGATTGATATAATCCTGCATAGACGGGACACTTAAGAAATAAATACCCATAACACCCTTCAACTCTGTTTGTGCAAGGGCAAGTGTATTTGAAATGAAAAGCAGCGTGATAAATAAAAATTTTCTCATAACTCGTCCGGATCAGCAGTTGTGAATTTTACCAAATTTTCATGCTGTTTATTAAAAATAAAATAAATAATTAAAGCGGTGAAGATAAATAAAAAGTATGAAATAATATGTGTTAAAAACGCATAGGCAGCACTAATGGTTTCCCCAAACCCAAAGAGCAAAACAAGGGTGGATTTTGCAAGAGTGTGATACGAACCCGTAGCACCGGGTGTTGGAATAACAGCACCAATTGCAGCAATACTCATCAATACCCAGCCCATCTCGAAGGTAACCGGCTTTAGTTCTTCGAACATAAAAAATCCGAGATAGGAACTTAGCGCATAAACAAGCAGGATAACTATAGTTAGTAAAACTGTGTAAAAATAATTCCTTGTCCCTTTTAAACTTGAAAATCCCTCCGTTAACATTTCAAAAATATATGCCAATTTTTGTGCAAACTTTTCGGATATCTTACTGAACAACCTTATGATAAAACCGTAGAATTTATCTTTGTATTTTACTGTTAAAATAATCATCAAAATTACCGTTAACATCATTACGCCTGCAATATACAAAGTGGTTTCCAGCCAGGGAAAACTATCGTATAGATTTTCGCGCCACACAAAAACCGAGACCAAAACCGCCAATCCGAGAGAAATAATATCAATAACTCTTTCAACTATAACCGTACCAAACATTGAAGAACGAGAAAGATTTTCCCATTTGCCAAGCAGTACAGCGCGTGTGATTTCTCCTAATTTTGGTGTTACACAATTAACTCCGTATCCAACCATCAATGCACCGAAAAGATGTTTAAATGAAGTGTTTGGTTTTACTGAATTTAATATCACTTTCCATCGTAAAGCACGAATTACATGACCAAGAAAAACACTTAGCGCAAACACAACTATCCATAAAACAGATGCGTTAGCGACAATGTCCATCACCTCGCTGATGTTAACGCCGTGAAATGCTATGTAAAGGAATATACCTGCTAAGATTGAAGATATTCCGTAATTCAAGAATGCTTTTACAAATTTTGAGGTTTTTATCTTATCTGAGGTCAATAATTTTACTTCCTACGGGTGGAATAAAGTAGAATTCTGAATCGGAAAAATTCTGATTTAATTTGTAATTAGAAAATGTAACTTCTGTTTCGCCAAAAGCCGGATCAATAAATAATACTTTACTAATGAGATCATCAGCATTGAGCCATATTTGTACTTTGTTAAAATTGTATTTATATCCATTCGGCACAAGTGTTAGTACTTTCTCTCCATTCTCAATGTTTGAGCTAATATCACATTCTTCAGGGAAATTATACACAAGCTCATTAATAGAAAATACTCCGGGATCGTTTTCATCAAAATTGCTGATGATAACCTTGTTTTCCTTTTTATTATAGCTCCATGAAGTGGTTCCATCACTAACAATAATCAATTGCTTTGCAATAATTTTTACCATGTTTTCTTTTTTAAATAAAAACACTCCCGATAAAAATATTTTACCATTTGTGGATTGAATAAATTCTGCTGTAAGATCATCTATTGCATTAAATCTGGTTTGCAGATCCTTTATTAACTCATTTCCATTGGTCTGTGCATGCGCTATGGATACAAGTAAAATTACTATAATAATAGAATTACCGATTATTTTTTTTATCTGCATATAATTTCTTGTTTTGGTCCCAATTCATCGGGACTCGTTTCATCAGATAGACTTATATTTTTTATATTAACTACAGAGCCCTTAACAATGTTTCCAACTGCATTTCATTTTCAATCAGTACCTGTCTTGCCTTACTGCCGTCATTCGGTCCAACAATCCCTGCTTCCTCAAGCTGATCAACAATGCGCGCGGCTCTGGAATATCCAAGTTTTAATCTTCGCTGAAGTAAAGATACCGAGCCCTGTTGATGACGAACGATAACCCGTGCAGCTTCTTGAAACACCGGGTCAAAATCCGTAATTAGGCTGCCAGATTTTGAACTTTTCTTTTCATAAATGGAAGGAAGAAAATATGGTTTCGAAAATCCATCCTGGGAATAAATAAAGTTTACAATTCTTTCAACTTCATCTGTAGATATAAAAGCGTTTTGTATCCTGATTGGCTTCGGAAAGCCGGTAGGAAGAAACAGCATATCACCTTTACCTAATAATTTTTCAGCACCGTTCATATCCAAAATAGTTCTTGAATCAATTTTAGTAGCAACCTGGTATGCAATCCTTGCGCTAAAATTTGCTTTAATAACTCCGGTAATAACATTAACCGATGGGCGCTGGGTAGCAAGGATAAGATGTATTCCGACTGCACGAGCTAATTGCGCAAGTCTTGTTATCGGCTCCTCAACTTCCTTACCTGCAGTTATCATTAAATCAGCAAGTTCATCTATTATAACTATTAAATATGGTAGATGGTGATGTTTTATCATTTCGGTATCTGCTGGTTTGGTTTTAGGATCGGAAACTTTATTATTATAATCCACAATATTTCTAACACCGGCTTTAGCTAATTTATCGTAACGCTTTTCCATTTCGCACTCAACTGATTTAAGCATAAGTATTGCGTTTTGCGGTACAGTAATAATTTCTTCATCAAGATCCGGTGAAACTGCCAGGTAATGCTTCCTTAATTTATTGTAGAAAGACAACTCTATTTTTTTAGGATCAATTAAAATAAATTTTACATCGGACGGGTGTTTTGTATAAAGGATGCTGCTAATAATTATATTAATACCAACACTTTTACCTGAGCCTGTAGAACCGGCAATTAGCAAATGAGGCATTTGAGATAGGTCAGATATAAAAACATCGCCATTAATTTGCTTGCCAAGTGCCAATGGAAGTTCTACTTTAGATTCAAGAATTTTTCCTAAAACAGATCTTGCATTTACTAATGTAGGTGTAGCATTTGGTATTTCTACACCTATAGCTCCTTTACCGGGGATAGGTGCAATAATCCTTATTCCCCTTGCTGCCAATGCCAATGCAATATCATTTTCCAACGCAACAATTTTGCTGATCTTAACTCCTGGTGCGGGGACAATTTCGTACAGAGTTACGACCGGACCCGGTGTTACAGATATATCTTTTATATCAATATCAAAAAGTTTTAGTTTTTCTCTAAGTAACTCAGCATTTCTTTTCAGTTCCTCTTCGGCAACCTCAATATTTTCTTCGGGGGCTAAATCCAGCAGATCGCATCCAACCATTTTATAATTAATATTTTCTTCCCACGGATCAGGGAGTTTTTCTTCACCTTCGCGGGTTTTATCTCTTTTGGGTAGTTCGCCGGTTTCTTGCAGATCAACTTTTTTCTTCTCATCTTCAAGCAGCTTATTTTCAATGGGCGGTAATACTTCGTCATCTTTACGTATGATCCTGATGTTGGTTTGTTCCCCTTCAACTTTCATTAAATCTTCAGCTGTTAATTCAGGCTCTTTTGTTTTTTTCTTTTTTACTGAACGCAACTTTTTGATTTTATCCAGGTTAGTGCTTTCGGTAACTATTGTTGTTTCAGATGATTCTCTAATTCTATTTTTCTTTTGGAGAGACTGAATTAAATTTCCAATAAAACTAAACACCTTTTCAATTTTAATATCGAAAGCAAATATTAACAAAACTAACATTGCTGTAATTAAAAGTAGAATGCCAACAAAGCCGCCTACAATGCTGCTCAATTTTTCTCCAAGATAATCACCAATAAAACCGGATAGTTCGTAGCTGCTTGTAAATATTTCATAGTGGATTCTGAACACCCCAAAAAACGCAGCCACAATAATTCCACTTAAGAGAAGAAAATTTGAAATGTGGATTAAGATGGGAATGGTTATTCTTTTAAAAAATGAGAATCCCCAGATAAAAAACAGAAAAGGAAAAACTACGGAGAAATAGCCGAATGTTGATTTAATAAAAAAGTTGGAAATGTTAGCTCCGAAGATGCCACCCCAATTAAAAATTTCTGTTGTCCCTTCGCTAGCTGAAAATAATCCGGCTAAATTTGCTTCGTCTCTCCTGTCGTATGAAATTATACTGAGCAGAAGAAAAACCGAAGCAAGGATTAATAGAATACCCACAATTTTCCTCTTCTTATCGGAAGAAATACTAAAATAGTTATCCGATTTATTTTTCTTTTCTTTACTATTTCTATTTTTTCTGGTGATCATAAATTTATTTATATTTTTCTCATTCGGGCTTTAATACACACTACCGCCCGGAATAAGCAACTTTAGTACATTGGATTTAAAGTATGGGATATTATTGGTAGTATTACATCTGCTGCAATATTCAATATCGCTTTCAAAACCATTTTGAATAAGTTTTTTTCCATGTTCTGTGTTCTTTAACATCTCATATATATTAGATCCAAACTTTTCATACATTGCAAGAGCAGCTAATGATGAATCAGACAGCTCAACTTTTGAATTCATTTTTACTATCTCATCGATTAACATACCGGAACAAACAGAATCTTCCAGAGAAAAAAGGTTGTTATTTCCTGCACATAATATTTCAACATTTTCGTTTAACTTAATAAGATGTTTTGTTATTGCCGATAAATTATTAAACGAACCTATAAATAAATTTTTTGAAAATTTTGCTTTTACAATAGCTTTTGAGCCATTGGTTGAAAAGAATACTATGAATTTATTTTCAACAATCTTCTGTGAATATTCAAATGGTGAATTACCCAAGGCAAACCCATCTATCATTTTTGTGTTTCTTTCACCTCCAAGCAAGGTCTTTCCACCAAACATCCCGCCTGAAACTTTTACTGCAAACTCAATAGTAGCAACAGGAATAATTTCATTAGCACCATTACTAAGTGCAGTTATAATTGAAGATGAGGCACGCAGTACATCAATAACAACGGTTGTTCTATCTGTAAAATACAATTCATCCGCACTAACGAGAGAAAAAAGCACATTTAATTTCATACACTGTCCCCAATAATTATTTATTTATAAAAGGAAGTTTAACAACTTCTGCAGGTACTTCTTTACCGCGAACTAAAAAGTTTACTTTAGTACCAACAGATGTAAATTCTGTATCAACGTAACCAAGTGCAATGGGTTTTTCCAAAACCGGGCTGACAGTGCCACTTGTAATGCTTCCAACCTTTTTGCCGTTAACTGTAATTTCATACCCTTGCCTTGGGAAAGAACGTTCTTCTGAAACGAGAGCAACAAGCTTCCTCCTGCTGCCATTTTCTTTTTCCTTTATTAAAGCTTCCTGCCCAATAAACTTCTCCTTATTTAATTTAGTAATCCATCCAAGACCAGCTTCAATCGGGTTGGTGGATCTATCAATATCATTCCCATAAAGGCAGAAGCCCATTTCCAATCTTAAAGAATCCCGCGCTCCCAATCCTGCGGGTTTAATATTGAATTCTTTTCCTGCTTCGAATATTTTATTCCACATTTTTTCCGCAATGGTCTCATTACCTTCGAAATATATTTCGTAGCCTGATTCTCCTGTATAACCGGTGCGGGAAATAATAACATCAATACCTGCTACTTTATCTTCTTTGAAGTAATAGTATTGCAGATCAAGATCAGTTCTCATTAATTTTTGCATAACTTTTTTTGATTCCGGACCTTGTACAGCTAATAAGGAATATTCATCGCTGAGGTTATTTATTTCAACATCAAACTCATTATTCTCCGTCATCCATTTATAGTCTTTATAATTATTTGAAGCATTAACCACAAACATATATTTATTTTTAGCAAGGTTGTAAACCAGAAGATCATCTACTAATCCGCCATCCGGATAACACATAGCGGAATATTGCACCCTTCCCGGGAACAGTCTCGATGCATCGTTTATAGTTATGTCTTGAACAAACTCCAAAGATTTGCTGCCGGAAATAAAGATTTCTCCCATATGTGAAACATCAAAAACACCAACTGAATTTCTTACTGCTCTATGTTCGGCAATGATTGATGAATAATGAATGGGCATTTCATAACCTGCAAACTCAGCCATTTTTGCACCGATTCTTTTCTGTATTTTATTAAACCTGGTTTGCTTCATTTATTGTTTAACCTTTAAGTTAAATAACTACTTTTGTTTTTCTGCAGAAAGTTTATCCCAATCAGAAAGAAATTTTTTCAAACCTGTATCGGTTAAAGGATGATTAAACAATTTATCTATAACAGCAAAAGGCATTGTACAAACATCTGCTCCAATTAATGCGGCTTCAACAAGATGCAGTGGATGCCTTACACTGGCAACCAGGACTTGAGTACTGAAATTGTAATTTCCATAAATCTGTACAAT
Source organism: Bacteroidota bacterium (assembly GCA_022562275.1). Taxonomy (GTDB): domain Bacteria; phylum Bacteroidota; class Ignavibacteria; order Ignavibacteriales; family Ignavibacteriaceae; genus BMS3ABIN03. The sequence goes on along the minus strand of JADFPP010000044.1, from coordinate 11,335 downwards.
CTGTGAAATCAGGTCCATTCCGCTTGTACTTATGTCATCTAATCTTCCTATGAAAGGACTGATATAAGTAGCACCGGCTTTTGCAGCCAGCAGCGCCTGCGAAGCCGAAAAACAGAGGGTTACATTTGTATTAATGCTTTCAGCCGAAAGAGTTTTAACGGCTTTTAATCCTTCTCTGATCAAGGGAACTTTTACAACTATATTTTTATGAATTGCTGCATATTCCCGGGCTTCCTTTAATATCCCTTCATAATCAGTGGCAATAACTTCGGCGCTTACCGGACCATCGACAATTTTTAATATTTCGTCAAGAAGCTTTCGAAAATCCTTTCCCTCTTTAAAAACCAACGAAGGATTTGTTGTAACACCATCTAATATCCCCAAGGCAGCTGCTTCCTTTATCTCATCAATGTTAGCTGTATCAATAAAAAATTTCATTTGTAATTCCGTTATTTAAATTATTAAAAAAAATTGTCATTCATTATCAGAATTTAATCAACTAATCCGGTTAATTCCTCACCGGTTTTTGCAGAAAAGAATTTAAACCTATCCGAGGATAAGTTCTTATCTTCTTCCAATTTAAGACGAATAAAATATTTTAACTGTATTTTTGTAAGTGATTTTATTTTACCCTCTCTTAGTTTTAGGGCTGTTGAAGGATGACATTTAATTATCAACTTTTTTTCTTTCGATTGTTTTTTGAATTTTTTAATCCACATTTCTATATCATAAACTAAATGCGACTCCTTTGTTATCAACCCCGATCCCATGCAAACAGTACAAACATCCTTCATTGCCTGCATTATATTTTGTCTTATTCGCTGCCGGGTAATCTGAACAATACCAAAATCCGACATCGGTAATATCGAAACCTTAGCCCGGTCTTTTCTGAATTCTTTTTTTAATTCATCAAAGATTTTTTTACGATTTTTTTCATCTTCTAAATCAATAAAATCAACAACGATTATTCCGCCAATATCTCTAAGCCTCAATTGCCTTGCAATTTCCCTGGCAGCTTCAAGGTCTGTTTTTAGTGAATTTAGTTCTTGTTCTTTACTTTTCGCATACCTTCCGCTGTTCACATCAATTACAACCATAGCTTCAGTATGTTCAATAATAAGATAACCACCGTTCGGTAAGGGAACTTTTCTTCCCATCAATACTTTAATTTGCTGCTCAATATTAAAATCATCAAAAATTCCCATACTTGTCTTGTAAAGCTCAATCTTTTCAGAAACAGCGGGCTGAACCAATTTTACATAATTTTTAATTTCCTTAAATAGTTTTTTTGAATCAATAAATACCTTGGAAACATCTGAATTAAACAGATCCCTGATAACACTTGAAGTGGTATCTAAGTCTTGATATACAAGCATTGGTGGTGTTTCTGATTTTGCAGTTTCCTCAATTTGATGCCAGGTTTTTGTAAGAGAATTTAGATCGTCTTTTAATGCCTTTTCAGATTGATGCTTTGCCACGGTTCGAATAATCAAACCATAATTTTGAGGGAGAATGCTTCTTGCTATAAAACGCAATCTTTTTCTTTCTTTATAGTCAGTGATTTTTTTTGATACGCCGATTTTGCTATCGTATGGGAGGAGAACACAAAATCTTCCCGGCAAAGATACCGAAGATGTTACCCTAACACCTTTATTGTTAACAGGTTCCTTAGTAATCTGAATAATAATTGCCTGACCTTTTTTTAACTTCGGTACTTCATATGTGTTTTCTTTTTTATGGGTTTGGTTATTATTGTTCGAAGCGGTTTCATCATCATCTGCCTCGGAAATATCTTCACCAAGCATTTCCTGCAATTGATGAGTTATACCGCCGATATCGGAAAAATGAAGGAATGCATCATGCTTCATTTCGATATCTATAAAAGCAGCTCTTATACCGGGGAGGACCCGTGCAACCCTGCCAAGATAAATATCCCCCACCATCCTGCGATTTTCGGGATAATCAACAAAAAAATCTACTAAATTTCCATCTTCCGTAATGGCAACACGAGTTTGAGTAGAAGTCGAATTGATAATAATTTCTTTTACCATGGAATAAAAACTCATTTAATGAAATGTTAAATTTCATTCTTAAAACTTGAAAAATATTAAAGCACGCATTAAAATAATCTCTTTCTTTTACCATAATTAATGATAAGAAAATGATTGTGGCAGTAAATAATATGTTATTTATCTCGGTCATAAATGCGAACAGTTAATTAGTTGGAGTGAATTTTTCTGTTAAGATTTTCACTCACATAAAATATTTTAAAAAGCGTAAGCAGCAGTTTTTATACTACCTCTTTATCCTTTTCTGTTTTTGATTCATCCTTTAATAATTCTCTGCGACTTAGAGAGAATTTCCCATTCTCTATTTTCATAAGTTTAACTTTAACTTTGTCGCCAGCTTTTAAATAATCAGATACTTTATCAATCCTTTTATTGTCAATCTGAGAAATATGCAGCAAACCTTCTTTGCCGGGCAGTATCTCTACAAAAGCACCAAAGTCCATAATCTTTGTAACAGTACCATCATACACCTTGCCCACTTCGGGACTGGCTGTAATAGCTTTTATGTAATCCTTACATCTATTCGCATCGCTGCTATTTGGAGATGCAATAGTAATCGTACCGTCATCTTCAATATTTATATCAACACCAAACTCCCTCTGCATTCCCTGTATTACTTTACCACCAGGCCCTATTACGAGCCCGATTTGATCAGTATCAATTTTAATTGTGATTAATCTTGGTGCATAAGATGATAGTTGTTCTCTGGGTTTTTGAATAATTTCGTTCATTTTATCAAGAATGTGTAATCGACCTTCTTTTGCTTGATGGAGAGCTTTTTCCAAAATCTCAAAAGAAATTCCCTGAATTTTAATATCCATCTGAAAAGCAGTAATTCCATCTGCGGTGCCTGCAACTTTAAAGTCCATGTCACCAAGATGATCTTCATTCCCGAGAATATCAGAAAGAATAGCAAAGCTATCACCTTCTTTTACTAATCCCATTGCAATACCCGAAACTGCTTTTTTAATCGGAACACCTCCATCCATCATTGCAAGAGAACCGGCACATACCGTAGCCATTGATGACGATCCATTTGATTCAAGTATATCCGAAATAACACGCACCGTATACGGAAAAGCGGCTTCATCGGGGAACACACTCTTCAATGCTCTTTCAGCAAGGTTACCATGACCAACTTCTCTTCTGCTAACTCCGAACATCCGACCAACTTCACCCACACTGAAAGGTGGAAAGTTATAGTGAAGCATAAATTTCTTTTTATACTCTTCAAATAAACCATCAACAATCTGTTCATCACTTTTTGTTCCGAGCGTAACTGTTGTTAAGCTTTGTGTTTCACCGCGTGTAAACAATGCCGACCCATGCGTTCTTGGTAAAACACCAAGTTCAATACTTATTGGTCTAACCTGTTTTGTATCTCTTCCATCCAGTCTTATTCCTTCCTCTAATATTCTTCGCCGCATCATATCCTTATCCATATCGTGCACAATCTCGGCAATTACTTTTTCCTGTTCCGGATACTTTTCTTCAAGTTCAGAAGATACATCTGCTAAAATTTGTTTGTTGGCTGCAGCTCTTTCTTCCTTAACAAGAACTGAGTTAACAATCTTTTGCTGTTTTTCTTCTGCTAAATTATACACATCACTTTTTAGCGCCGGATCAATTTCTTTCGATTCAACCAACCACTTTGTTTTGCCAACAGCTTCTTTCAGTTCAATTTGAAGATCGATAATCTTTTTAATTTCGCCCCGGGCAAAACTTAATGCCTTCAACAAGTCTTCTTCACTCACCTCATCTGCTTCACCTTCTACCATAGTTATTGAATCGGCTGTTCCCGCAACTACTAATTCAAGATCAGCACTTTTTAACTGCGTCCCGGTTGGATTAACAACATATTCGCCGTCAACTCTTGCAACACGAATCTCTCCTATCGGACCTTCAAAGGGGATATTGGAAATTGTTAATGCAGCCGAAGCGCCAATTGCTGCAAGCACATCAGAATCATTCTCACCATCAAATGAAAGAACAGATGCAATTAACTGAGTTTCGTTTTTAAATTCTTTTGGAAAAAGCGGACGAATCGGTCTATCGATTAATCTTGCACTGAGTATTTCTTTTTCCGATGGTCGTCCTTCTCTTTTAATAAAGCCACCGGGAAACTTACCTGCCGCCGAAGTTTTTTCTCTATATTCAACCTGTAATGGGAAAAACCCCATATCCTCTTTAGCTTCTTCAGCTGCAACTGCCGTCACCAAAACCATAGTATCACCATAACGAACCATTACTGATCCGTTGGCTTGTTTTGCAAATCTTCCCGTTTCAATTAGTAATTTTTTGCCTCCAATTTCCACTTCTTTCTGTACAAACATTTCTTAATTCCTTACTTTCTGATGTTTAATTCTTTAATTATAGATCTATATCTTTCAATATCTTTATCCATTAAATAATCGAGTAATCTTCTTCTTTTTCCAACCAGCATCATTAAGCCTCTTCTTGAATGATGGTCCTTTTTGTGAATGTTAAAATGTCCGGTCAGATCATTTATTCTTTTTGTAATCAACGCAATCTGTACTTCTGATCTTCCAGAGTCCTTTTGATTTGAACCGAACTTCTCTATTATTTCTAATTTTTCTTCTTTGATCATTTTAATCTTCCTTTAGTCTAAATATACGATATAACTCCAGTATTTACCGAAGCCAATTAATTAACTAACTTATTCAAAATTTCTAAACCAATTTCCTTATCTTTTTTCATCTGTTCTATTAATTCTTCTGCGGATGAAAATTTTTCTTCACCTCTTATTCTCTCCACCAAATTAACAGTAACATTTTCGTTGTAAATATCTTCATTAAAATCAAAAACATATACTTCGGGTACAATCTCACCAGAATCATAAAATGTTGGTCTTTTACCAATACTTAATAAGCCCTGATAAATTTTTCCTTTTACAATAAACTCAACAGCATAAATACCAATTGCCGGAAGAAGTTTATCCTCATTTTCAATTCTAAGGTTTGCTGTGGGAAACCCAAGCTCTCTTCCCCTTTTATCACCCTGAACCACAGTGCCGCTAAACGAGTAAAATCGCCCAAGATATTTGTTGACTGTTACTATGTTGCCTACTAACAATGCATTTCGAATTTTTGAACTGCTTACAATAACGTTTTCTATTTGAAATCCGGGTATAATTGTTACTTTAAAACCAGATTTAGCACCTTTATTTTTAAGAAAACCAATATCTCCACCACGACCTTTACCAAAATGGTGATCGTAACCTACGACAACTTCTTTGGCACCAATACCATTCACAACATAATTATCAATAAATGCATCAGGACTTAACTTAGAAAATTCCTTTGTGAAATTGATTATAAGCAAATTCTGAATTCCTAAAGATTCAAACATCTCTAACTTTTCAGTTGAAGTGTTTAATAACTTTATATTATGATCCCCGGAAATTATTTTACGAGGGTGCGGATGAAACGTAATTAAGAAACTTTCATCTCCATAATCGGCTGCTTTATTAACAACCTCTTTAATTATTTTTTTATGTCCTAAATGAATGCCATCAAAAGTACCCAAAGTTACAATATTGTTATCATCGCGTACAACTTCTGATAATTCTCGAAAAATTCGCATACTTCTTTATATTTTAAAAAAGCTTATAAATATATCCATTTTTATAAGGAAAATAAACACAATAACTGATTATCCGGAATGTTCAATGTTTGTATGGACAGAAACTTTTTCAACGAAATCATTTAGTTTAAGGGCATCAGCAATTTTGTAAGGTCCGATTTCTGTTCGTCTAAGACTTTTTAAAACAGCACCGCAGCCAATTTTATCACCAAAATCGTTAGCAATAACTCTAATATATGTTCCTTTCGAACACCTGATTTCAAAATGAATTTCCGGCAAACGAATGTCTGTTATTTCAAATTTCGATATATGAATATTCCTTGGTTCTCTTTTAATAATTTTTCCCTGACGAGCGAGATGATACAATTTTTGTCCGTTTACTTTCAAAGCAGAGTACATTGGCGGGACTTGTTGAATATCGCCTAAAAATTCATCTCTCGTTTTATATATTAAATCCTCATTTATGTTTTCAGGTACTTCTAAAGTTTTCATTTCAGTTTCAGTATCCATTGAGGGTGATGATTTACCAAGAAGAATAATCCCGGTATAGCATTTTCCAAGGTTCTCAAAGCTCATCATTTGTTTTGTATTCTTACCGGTCATTATGATAAGCAGACCGGTTGCAAGTGGATCAAGAGTACCGGTATGACCCACACGCCCAATATTAATTGCTTTTTTTATAGTGCTAACAACCTTGAAAGATGTAAATTGTGTTGGTTTATCTATCAGGATGTTTTCACCGGCAATAAAATCTAATTGAGAAAAGTCACTTGTTTTATTTGTTATCATCCTTTTTATGTATTCTATCAATTAACCCTTCAATTTTCTCAACATAATCTATACTATCATCAATAAAAAACTTTAACTCAGGTGTAAATTTAATTTTTATTCTATGGGCAAGCTCAGAACGTATAAACCCAAGAATCGATTGGATTTTGTTTATTACCAGTTCACGCTTTTCTTTTTCAAATACTGAAATATAAACTTTAGCTTGTTTCAGATCACGACTTACTATTACCTTCGTAATCGTTAAGAAACCATAATCCGGGTCCTGTAACTTATGAAGGAAAATTAGACTTACTTCTTCTTTTATCAGTCTTTCAACTTTATCTATTCTGAATGATGACATTGCAAATTTGTACTTTTATAAATACCGGGTTTAAATTTTTGTTTAATTTTTAGGAAGAGTTTTTTTTGTTTCGATGGTTTTAAAAGCTTCGATAACATCACTAACTTTAACATCATTGTATCCATTAATATTCAAACCACACTCATAACCAGAATCTACTTCTTTCACATCCTCTTTAAATCTTTTTAAGCTCCCAATCTCACCTTCCTGAATAACAATTCCATCTCTTATCAATCTTATCTTGTCATTTCTGGATATTTTCCCATCCTGCACAATACATCCTGCTACTGTTCCAAATTTTGGCACTTTAAAAATGTTTCTCACCTCAAGAGTAGCCACAATTTCTTCTGAGAGAATTGGTGAAAGAAGACCTTCCAGAGCCGATTTTACTTCTTCAATCGCATCATAAATAACATTGTATAATCGTATATCTACTTTTTCTTTTTCAGCAAGTTTCCGTGAATTCAAATTAGGTCTTACATTAAAGCCAATAATTATCGCACCCGAAGCTGCTGCCAAGAGAACATCACTTTCAGTAATCGCACCAACTCCTCTGTGGATAACTCTAACTCTTACCTCTTCAGCAGATAGTTTCATAAATGAATCGGAAAGTGCTTCTATAGAGCCATCAACATCGCCTTTAACAATAAGTGGTAATTCCTTTACACCCCCAATGCTAATTTGCTTTGCTATTTCATCTAATGTAATATGATGCACTTGTTTCTGATCCTGTTCGCGCTTTAGTCTTTGTCTTTTAATTCCAATTTCACGTGCTAATTTATCCGATTCAACAACAACAAATGAATCACCCGCCTGAGGAACTCCTTCAAATCCTACCACCAGCACAGGGGTTGAAGGCGGAGCATTATCTACTTTATTCCCCCTTTCATCAAACATTGCTTTTACCCTTCCCTGGTAAATTCCTGCCAGAAACGGATCGCCAATTTTCAAAGTGCCTTTCTGTACTAATATAGTCCCCATAATTCCCCTGCCTTTATCAAGTTCAGTCTCTACAACGGCACCGCGAGAACTTCTGTTTGGATTAGATTTCAGATCTAACATTTCAGCTTCGAGCAAAATAGTTTCGAGAAGCTGATCAATATTTTTTCCTGTTTTAGCCGAAATTTCCACACACTGATACTTGCCACCCCACTCTTCAACTAATATATTTCTATCAGCTAATTGCTGCCTGATCTTTTCTACATTGGCATCCGGTTTATCGATTTTATTAATAGCTATAACGATGGGAACATTTGCTGCAAGGGAATGATTAATTGCTTCTATGGTTTGCGGCATTACAGCATCATCTGCAGCAACTATTAGCACAACGATATCTGTTATTTGTGCTCCTCTTGCTCTCATAGCAGTAAAGGCTTCGTGCCCGGGTGTATCTAAAAATGTGATGTTCTTACCATTGCCAACATCAACTTTGTACGCACCAATGTGCTGAGTAATACCACCAAATTCACCGGCTACAACGCTTTCATTCCGGATATAATCGAGCAAAGAAGTTTTACCATGATCTACGTGTCCCATAATAGTTACAACCGGAGGGCGTGGTTCCAATGTTTCAGGATCATCAACCGTATCCTCAATAACATCTAAGCTGTATTCTTCCTGCAATTCAACTTCATAACCAAACTCATCAGCTACAAGTGTTATAGTTTCTAAATCTAATCTCTGATTAATAGATACCATTATCCCAAGTTCCATACACTTTGATATTACATCGCTTACCGGTACTTCCATTAGATTTGCCAGTTCGTTTACTGCAATAAACTCGTTAACTTTTAGTATCTTTTCTTCAATCACTTTCTGTTCAAGTATCTCCTCCTCTATTGCTTCCCGTACCTGCCGTTTTTTCTTTCTAGCACCGGCTCTGCCCGAAGTTGAAATATCATCCATGCTTTGTAAAGTTTTTCTGATAGTTTCTTTTACTTCACGTTGGTCAATTACAAATCTTTTAGCTTTTTTCTTCTTATTTGTTAAAAGAGAATCTTCAAAAGCATTTTCGCCTTGCTTTTTTGATTTCCGTTTACGTTTTTTCTTCTTAACTACTTTCTTTTCTTCAGTCTGCGTAACTATTTTATTTTCTTTTTCTGCTTTTTCCGGTTTACTTTTATCTAAATCTATTTTACCAATAACTTTTAAGCCTCTTGGCTTTATCTTTTCCTCAATTTCTTTCTTTTCTTTTTTCCCGGGTTCTTTTTCCTTAACTACCGGTTCCTGGGATTTTTTCTTTTCACTTTCTACAGAAACATCGGTAATCTTAATTTCGGTGGGCACTTGTTCTTCTACTACTTCCTCTACTGTTGGTTCAATCGCTGCCTCTTCTTCCTGTACTTTATCTGTTCTCTTTTTATCGAATTCGGCTAATTTTTGATAATGCTTTTGTGCGTTCTCAATATCTTTCTTAAAATGATCGTGAATCTCGCTAAGCATCTCATCGGAAAGATTAGTCATATGAGATTTAACTTTATAACCTTTACCGGTAAGAAGCTCAATAATACTATCCACCGAAAGATTGTACTCAGATGCCAGTTTATAAATTCGGATTTTCTTTTGTTTAGTTTCAGCCATGTTTGTTCACCTGGTACTTTTATAACTATTCTTCTTCATATTGAGATTTAATTATTTCCATAATTTCATTTACTTTTTCTTTACCGAATTCCTCTATCTCAAGAAGTTTTTCCTCTCCGGCAATTAAAACCTCAAGACCTGTATCGTAACGGTTATTTATCAAAATATTATATACTTCTTCACCAAGTTCCTCTTTAATATCAATTAATTCAATATCTTCTTCATATTCCTCAAAGGGTTTTTCTTCTCTCAGGATTTCTATATCATAACCTGTTAATTTTATTGCAAGTCTTATGTTAACACCATTTCTTCCAACAATCTTAGATACCTGGTCAGAATCTGCTGATACAACAACTTTTTTTTCAGCTTCATCTATTTCTATATTATTCAGTTTTGCAGGGGCAAGTGCGCGTTGGATAAAAAGTTCATTGTCATCAGTATAATTTATTATATCGATATTTTCATTATTCAATTCACGTACAATTGCATGAATTCTAACTCCTTTCATTCCAACACATGCACCTACGGCATCTATCCTTGTATCCTGAGATTCAACTGCTACCTTTGCTCTTTCCCCGGGTTCACGTGCCATTGCTTTTATTGTTATTATTTCGTCAAAAATTTCAGGTATTTCAATTTCAAAAAGACGTCTCAAAAAATTATTATCAGATCTGGAAATAATAATGACCGGACCGCTGCTGGTTTTATTAACCTCTTTAACAATGGCGCGAATCGTTTCGCCCTTTTTATATCTCTCAAAAGGAATTTGCTCATTTCGCGGCAATAATAATTCGTGTTTATTATGATTAACAAGTATATCATTTTTTCTTAATTGATAAATATCGCCAACAACAATTTCGCCAATAAGTTCTTTATACTCATTGTACATTATATCTTTTTCAATTTCTCTTATTTTCTGATTAAGACTCTGTTTTGCCAATAGGACAAGTCTTCTGCCCAGGGAAGCAATCTTTATTTCTTCAACAAAGTCTTCTCCTACTTCCAGTTCGTCTTCATTTCCCTTCGCATTAACTTCATCAATACTTATTTGCAAACCTGTGTCTGTAACTTCATCCACAATTTCCCGTTCTAAAAATATCTGTATATCACCTCTATCCATATTAACAACCACTTCCGATTGGGCATCCTCCCCATATTTTTTCTTAACCAGTATCACAAAAATATCTTCAAGTATCCCGGCAAGTACATCTTTATCTATTCCTTTATCTCTTACCATTTCTGTAAAAGAATCAACTATTTCACGGTTCATTTGTTAAATCTCCTTTAAGAAAAGCTTATTACTACTTTTGCTTTTATTATATCACTAAAATTAATTATTAATTCCTTGTCTGTTAAAAAGGTTAACTGCTCGCCAGCCACTTTCTTCAATGTTCCCTTGAATTTCCTTTTCTTTTCGTCTGACTTATAAATTATCTCAAATTTTCTGTTTATATGTTTTGGAAATTGTTTTAAAAACAATAACGGTCTATCAATTCCGGGTGATGAAACATCCAATCGGTATGAAAATTTAATTGTTGACTGTTCTTCAATGGCTCGATAAATTTTCCTGCTTAACTCCGCACACTCTTTTGCTGTAATGTACGTTTCGCCATCAATAAAAACTTCAAACACCCTGTCTTTTTCTGTTCCCCTAATAATTATATCGATTAAAAAATAACCCGACTGCGCTGTTATTTCCTCGGCAATATCAACAATATTTTTTCTTAGTGAGTTCATACAAACAAAAATCGCCCTTAAAAGGGCGAAAAAGAACTAACAAATTTAAGTTTAATTTAAAGAATAAGCAAGAATTCTATTTTTCCCCAATGTAATATATATAAACATGGTATCCACCTAACAAAAATAAATAGGATAGATCATAAAAGGCTGATCACTCTCAGAAGAGCATTGGAGAGTAGCGGAACTGCCCTTCTGAGAGTTGGCAAAAAAACAA
>JADFPP010000043.1 GCA_022562275.1 Bacteroidota bacterium | reverse complement strand
ATCGTAGTTTGGACATTATTGAGCTATATGAATAGGGATAGAGTTGCTCCCAAAATAAATAGAAATGACAGAGCAAAAGTGAGTTTAAAGACCACTCCCTCGATCCCCCTCCTGCTTGAGTGTGTTGAAAGGCTCCCCCAGCCCCTACCGAATCCGGTTCCTTTTACTTGAATGAGGATTGCTAAAGTTAGCAATACCCCTACTATAATTTGCGCGACTAATAATATTTGCATGAGGCTTATTATACCATTTATTTGGCGACCCAGTGAATTGCTGTCACCACAAGCGACAAGACAACAGAAAAAGCAATGTATGACATGATGCCCGGACCAAAATTAATTGCTGGAATTTCAAAGTATTGTGTGGAATACCCTGCAAAATCGAAGCCGACTACTTCGAATTGAGGAAGTGCTAAGTCTACGACATAAATAGTAATAGCGTGTGCTAGGAATTTAAATAAGCCTAGAGTTGCTAGAGTTAATGGAAGAATTAAAATATTCATTTTAGTTGTTCCTTTAATTTTTTTGTATTCTCAGATTAAGTGCGAAATCAACGCGCCAAGGAAGACAAATGGCAACAGTAATCCTAAAGACATTAGTCCACACATTGCCCCCTCTAAACCCAATGTCACCAATCCTACAAGTGTAAAAACAAGACCAACAATTAGTCCGAATATAGACCACCATTTATTAGGAAGCGCACCCACAGATAAGCCAGTTACGATGGGAAGTAATACAAAAAAAGCCCATCCATATTCAACCAATTCATAATGAAGCAGAGTAAAGCCTGTCACAAGGAAAACAAGTGTCAGGATAATTGAAAGTCGAAAGCTTTTGTCTTTTAGTATTTCTCTCATTTATTATCGTGTAAAGCCATTTATTTCTTTTCTATTTGTTGTTTTACATTTTTCAATGCAGTATTTGTGCAAAATGTTTGATACGGAACTGAAAAAATAGACCCGAGTAATTTTGTTAAGAAGTTTGCTGGGGTCGAAAATGTATGAATTTTAAATATTGTTTCTTTTTCTGTCTGCTCGATTGTAAATGTTGAAACTCCTTTCTCAACATGTCCTTCAAGTGTCTCGTAGCTAAAACCTTTTTTGTCTGGCTGGTCAATAATTTCATTTATTCTAACTCCAAAAATTAGTTTTTGAGAAAATGTTTTTGTCGGAGGAAGATAAACCTGTTGAATAATTGTGTCGCCAATCTTTATTTTTCTTTTTTCATTGTTCCACTCTGTCAAGTAGGTCATAATATGGACGGGGAAAATTTTGTAGTCAAATAAAAATTGCAAATTTAAGGTGTCAATTTTCTTTGTAGTGCCAATATGGATAATTGAAGTTTTCTCGGTCAGCCGATTTTTGTCGTAGGTCATAACTGGTCTTGCTTTTAAAAAGTCAAGGTGTCTATAAAGGTTTTCAGTTTGGTCTGTCAGATAGATTTTCATCGTCAGTTAATATGGCAGGTAACGGTTTGTATAAAAAACGTAGGGCTTTAGAAGCGCTTCCTTGTCTGCCGAACAGGAAGTTTATTGAGAGCACTAAACTCTCTAAAACCTTTGTCTGCCATATGTTTTTTATACTTTGTTGGGGCATCGTGCTTTTTTATTTATGTCCTTCGTTAGTAAACCCTCTAAATTTGATGTAGTTTGCAACGATAATGATATTGAACACCGGCTTACAAAACCAGGAACTCCGAAAACAAACGGCATGGTTGCGCAAGGGTTAACGAAATTATTAAAAATAAGACAGTTAAGATAAACCAGTACAACAATACGGAGAACGTTATGTTACTTAGAATCAACGATGAAGCGCCTAACTTCACAGCTCAAACCACCCACGGGGAAATAAATTTTCATGAATGGTTAGGTGATAGCTGGGGAGTTTTATTTTCACATCCTAAAGATTTCACGCCAGTCTGTACCACTGAATTAGGTTATATGGCTGGCTTGGAGCCCGAATTCACCAAGAGGAATTGTAAAATTATTGGTTTAAGTGTTGACACAGTAGAAGATCATACTGAATGGTCCAAGGATATAGAAGCAACTCAAGGGCACGCTGTTAATTATCCAATGATAGGTGATAGTGATTTAGCTGTTGCAAAATTATATAACATGCTACCTGCTGAAGAAGAAGGTACATCACAAGGACGCACAGCAATGACAAATGCGACAGTTCGATCAGTATTTATAATTGATCCAGACAAAAAGATTAAACTAATGTTAACCTATCCAATGTCAACAGGACGTAATTTCGATGAAATCTTACGAGTCATCGATTCTATGCAGTTAACAGTAAAACACAAAGTAGCCACCCCTGTAAATTGGAAAGATGGTGATGATGTAATCATCTTGCCCGCAGTTTCCAATGAAGAAGCTGATAAAATGTTTCCAGATGGTTGGGAAACGGTAAAACCTTATTTGAGAACTGTAAAGCAGCCAAAATGAAAAATTGCTAACAAATCAATGCAGCCGACCGCTATCGCAGCGGCTGATTTAGGCGTTATCTCGGCGTTTCCGATGAAATAGCAAAAGCGGCAGCAACCGTTGCGGCACAGGGGAAAGCGAAGTAGAAATTATTAGTTTAAATTTTAACAAAAATGATTTTAAAAGGATTGGAGTAAGGTCCTCAATTCCTGTAAGTATTAGTTAGGCGTGAAAAATAACAAGGAGCATTTATGTACAAGGACGATATTCTAAATCTCATTCAACAATCACCGCTTGAAATTGACACTGAAATACAATTGACAGGACGCCCACCAACGATGGCTAATTCCGAATTTCTTACCAACAAGGAACAAGGCGATTGGGCGGAAAAAGTTGTTTATAAAGCAATTAACGAGTTTTCAGATGAATATTTTGCTGTTCAATATGGTCGCTCTGAGTCAATAGCTGCAGGTGATGCTAGGTTTGCAGATTTCTATATGGAATATCAGAATGAGCTAAACTCAATAGGAAAAAGACCAGACCTGTTAATTTTCAAATTAAATGATTTTCCAGATAGAAATGTTGACATTGAAAATGATGAACATGTGAGAAAGACAGTAGTTGCATTAGAAGTGAGATCAAGCTCTTTTCTAATCGATAAATACACGGCATTCATGGACAAGAGACAACAAGAAGCAATATATAACTGTATTTCCATTCGCAAAAATATATTAGATGGAAAATTCGGCGATCTACTTAAACGAAAGAATAATGAAATATACAAACTTATTTTAGAAGCGACAGATGAAACTTTTCGGGAATTAGATTTTCGACGTCCATCTTGGTCATTAACACAAGAGTTACGGGATTTAACCGAACTTTTAAAACATTTGAAACAAAATATTAAAATACTACATAAACGAGACTATTTAAGCATTACCCCAAAGATGGAGGATTTTGCACTCGTAAACAGATGGATACAAAAATACAATGTTAAGCATTTTTATTTGCAGGTATTTTTTGATAAAGCATATGTGGTTTCTTTCCAAGATATTCTTGAACTTGTTTCTAACAACGATAATGAAGGAAATAATTTTTCGATTGAAAGGGATGTGAAAAATCAAGGCAAAACTACAATAAAGGTGAATGTCAAAGTAGGAAAAGAGATTATAGGAAAAATTGATGTGCCAGAACATAAATCTGCCATGAAAGAACTTGACAGAGGCAGGTTGCTATTCTACGTTACATTCGAGGGTGGTAAAGGTTATCTCGATAATGAAATATTTATGAGAGATGTCATTAATGCGTGAATCTATTTATATATCTGAAACGCCTATCAACCATAGAAAAGATTATGGGCAATTCTTTACACCTACATCAATTGCTCGTCTTATGGTTCAGTGGGTCTTCAAGGATAATCCCGCAAATGTTTTAGACCCTGCTTTCGGCCTTGGTGTATTTTACGATGAATTTATTAAAGCTAATTATAAACAACACATGCAATTTACTGGATACGAAATTGACGAGAACATTATAGGATTCCTTAATAATGTTGAGAAATCAAATGATCTAAAAATCATTAAAGGTGACTACCTTGAAGCCAACATCGGCACTTTCGATGGAATTATCTGCAATCCTCCATACATGAGATTTCAAAAATTTCTTAATAGACATGATGTATTGCCTAAAATAGAAAAACAAATAGGTAAAAAGCTAGTTGGCTATTCAAATATATCCTCCGTTTTTTTAGTAAAAGCACTGAACGAACTTGATGTTAATGGAAATTTGGCATTTATTATGCCATTCGAATTTTTTAATACTGGTTATGGAAAGGAAATAAAGAAAAGTCTGCTTGAAAATCATTTGTTAAAACAAATAATAATTTTCTCAAACGAAAAAGATATTTTCCCTGATGCGATTACAACGGTCTGCGTACTTCTTTGCAGAAAAGACGGAAAAGAAGAATCAATAAAAATTACAAAAATTAAGTCAGTTGATGAAATTAATCAAATATTTAACATAAGTGATTTTTATCAAAGAAAAATAAATCCATCTGATTTACCTCATTACAAAAAATGGACACCTATTTTGCTGTCATTATTCTCAGAACAGATCGTCCCGGATGGTTTTATCAAATTATCATATTATGGGACTTTCACGAGAGGTATTGCTACTGGCGCAAATGACTTCTTTGCACTTACAAAAACAAAAATAGAAAAGTGGAATTTAGATAACAATAATACATGTAAGTGTATTACAAAAAGCTTTCAAATTCGCAAAGCTGTTTTTACTGAATATGACTTTGATATTTTATATGATTCAGATAAACCAGTTTATTGTTTAGACGTAAGAAATCATAAGAACCTGCAGATACAAAATTATTTAGATGAAGGTGAAAAACTTAAATACCACGAGAGATATCTCACAAAAACAAGAAGTCCTTGGTACAAAATAGAACATAGAAAACCTGCTCCAATATTGTTTGGTGTTTTTAACAGAGGACGTCTAAAGGTAATTAGAAATCTTACAACAGCAATTAACTTCACATGCTACCATTCTTTTTATCCAAATATGTTTGGAGAAAAGCTTATAAATAAGCTGCTCATTTACTTGCTTAGTGACATTGGTCAAGCTATAATAAAAACCAATAAAAGAAGTTATGGAAATAACTTAGATAAATTTGAACCCGGCGATTTAAACGACAGTTTATGCCCAAACCAAAATCAATTTGAAATAATTGATAATAAAGAGGCTGAAGAAATAATTGAAATTGCGAAAATTAATGAAAAAATGGCAATTCAAATGAGCAATAATTTAATCCAAAGAATTACAAACGCCCAACAAAGCGCTCCACCTGACCACTATTCCGCTACCCTCCATAGGGGCAGGTGAGCTTGGTCGTTAGACCCTCAATTACCTCGAGGTAGGACAATAAAATCTATGCAAAAAGTCGCTGTGTTGGTGGACGTTCAAAATATTTATTACACTACAAAAGAGTTCCATAATTGTCATTTCAACTATAACGCATTTTGGGCTAAAGCTACTTCAAATAGAGAAGTTGTGAAAGCGATTGCTTATGCCATTGATAGGGGCGATGAAAAGCAGAAACAATTTCAAAACATATTTAGGGGAATTGGATTCGAAGTAAAACTAAAACCCTTTATTCAAAGAAGTGATGGTTCCGCGAAAGGTGATTGGGATGTCGGCATAACACTCGACGTTATGGAATATGCAAAGAAAGCAGACGTAGTGGTATTAGCATCCGGGGATGGTGATTTTGACTTATTGATAAATAAAATCAGAAAAGACTTTGGTGTTTCAGTTGAAATATATGGTGTGGCTCAACTTACAGCTAAATCCTTGATTAATGCGGCGTCAAAGTTTGTATCGATTGAAGATGATTTGCTATTAAAAATTACAGGGTAATGGAGAATAAAATACCTAACAATTCGCTCCACTCGGCCGCAAGATTGCAAAAGCTGTAGCAGCCGTTGCTAACCAGGGAAAAGCAAAGTGGCAATTAGGACTCAGGTAACGGGGCGCAGCGCTCCGAACAGTCAAAATTGCCTGATCTCTTATAATTGTAATATTGCAATAGATATAATAAGTGTTTTATGAGTATTAAGCAGCTACTGAATAAAATTTGGTGCAGATATTTTATTTGTTAAGTAAAAATTTCATTTTGTTTCGTATCTATTGCAGGCAATCCGCAATCCTTACATAAAAATAGCCTTGACTTTATAGTTCGATTTGGCAATCTTTTTGCACGGTTTTGTAGAAAATTGTATTTAAGGAGTCTTTATTATATGCCCAAAAAGTTAATCTTGTTGCTTTCCATATTTTTCATTCCTATTAATCCTCTTAACGCACAGACTGAATTTGGTAAATATGCAGGTGAATTTATGGCTATAGGCATAGGCGGCAGAGCATTGGGAATGGGCGGCGCATTCGTTGCCGTTGCAAATGACGTAACAGCAGGTTATTACAATCCCGCAGGTCTTGCCAATCTTAATTATCCGCAAATTTCTTTAATGCATTCAGAGCAGTTCGGTAATCTTGTAAATTATGATTATGCTGCCGTTGCCATTCCTTTCGGTACCGATATGACCTTTGGTTTAAGTGTTATGAGGCTCGGCATTGATGGAATTCCTGATACAAGGAATGCACTGGTTGATAGATTAAATAATGATGTTGTTATTTTTGATATAAATCAGCCGGGTGCCAGGTTAGACCCCAGTTTGATAACTGAGTTCAGCAACCAGGATTGGGCTTTCTATTTAACCTTTGCAAAAAGAATTTCAGATAAATTTAGCTGGGGTGCAAATATTAAAATAATTAGAAGAGATATTGCAGAGTTTGGTGCAACGGGAGTTGGTTTTGATTTTGGTGCATATTATACCCCGATAGATAATTTATCATTAGGATTAAATGCCCAGGATATAACAACTACTTTAGTTGCTTGGGATACGGGCAGAAATGAATTGATCTCTCCCACAATTAAACTTGGCGGTGCTTACATTATAACCGGATTTTTAGGTGGTTATATTATGCCCGTGTTAGATTTTGATGTAAGATTTGAAAACAGACGGTTTGCATCGAACTTTAATCTTGGTCCTGTAAGTTTTGATGTTCACGCAGGAGTGGAAGTAAACATAGAGAACCTGGTTTATATCCGCGGGGGTTATAATGATGTTAAACAATTTACAGTTGGTGCGGGGGTTAAACTGCCCAAATTAAATATTGATTATTCATTTGCAAGATTTAACGAATCGGAAATTGACCGGCTCCCTGATTCTCATCGCATCTCATTAATACTTACGCTGGAAGAACCTAAGTTTCTGCGGAAGGGAGTAAATTAAAAATCTTATTTTCCGGGATGGTACTGCTGCAAGAAAAGAGAAATCTAATTAATTAAACTTTCTAATGTATCAATCAATTTTTTATTTTCTATAGGCTTTGTAAGATAAACATCTACACCTGCTTCAATAGCTTTGAGCCTATCCTGGCTAAAAACATGGGCTGATAATCCTACAACCGGGATATGTTTATATTTATCTGAATCTTTAATTTCCCTTGTAAGCCTGAGTCCGGACTTCTCACCACCGAGAGTCATATCCATAATAATGAGATCATATTTTTTCTGAGATAAACATTCATAAAATTCATCCGGAGACTCACAAAAATCCACATCGTATAATTTGCGCAAAATTAAATCCAAATACTTTTGATTTTCTTTATCGTCTTCAGTAACGAGAATCAGCGGTTTATTTTTCTTTGTTTTCCCAGCCATATCTGTGCAATATTATTTTGTATTAATTTTGTAATGAGATTATTCATTAGAAGAAAGACCTAATCCTAATTTATCAAAAAAGAAAATAAGTTCGGATATTTTCTTAATTGTCAGGTGATCAATCAATATATTTTTTCCCCGGCATACGAAAATCATTAATTACTGAAGTTACACAAAATCGTAAGACTGCATGTCATGCTCGCGAAAGCGAGCATCCACTATGCAAAAATAAACGAAAAAATGGATTCCCACTCCTGCCTTCCGTCAGGCAGGTTCGTGGGAATGACAAATCGGGATCTTTTTTCTGTTATAGGTGTTTTTGCATAACTTCAGTTAATTATATTAATCTTCAGCTAATAACGAATTAATTTCCTCTATTAAAGTTGATTTTGGTACAAGACCAATATGTTTGTTAATGATATTTCCCTCTTTATCAATAATAAAAGATGTTGGTAGTGCCTGGATATTTCCATACGCTTCCGATACTTCATATGTACACAATACAACAGGATAATTTATACCAAAATTATTTATAAAGAGCTGCAGATTATTTTGAGTTGCCGGTTGATCTAAAGATATTCCTATGACGACCAACTCATCTTCATACTCATCCTGAATTGATATTAGATCCGGTATTGATTTTCTACAAGGAGCACACCAGGTTGCCCAAAAATCCAGAATTACTATTTTCCCCAAATAGTCCGATAATTTAACTTCTGTTCCGTCAAGTGTATACAAAGTAAACTCAGGTGCTTGTTCCACTTCACCATTAACTGCTGCCGCAGTAGTATTATAGTGATCCGATCCATCGTCTGGCGGATAGCTGCTATTTGAAGCATAAAGAGAGGCAATTGATATAAGCATTAATATGAACTTTAACATTCTTAACTCCATTAATTTTGTAAATTGAACTTTACTCTTACCTGATCATTTAATTTTTTTTTAATTTAATTTGTTCGTCTCAATCTTTTGTGAGTGATAGCCGGGCGGGTATGGTCCTTCTTCAGGTTCCTTGCCGGTATTATTAACAATAAAGAAGATGAGAAGAATTATAACCACAACAATTGTCCAAAAAGTATTTTTATATTTTGGATCAATTATAGGCTTCTTTTTAACTACCGTTTTACCTATTTGCCGCTTCCTGGTTTTCTGTTTATTCTTTGCCATAAGTTTTATTTAGTAATAAAAATTCCTTTATAAAAGATTGAAACTTAATAAATACAACTATAGAATTAAAAATTAGATAATATTAAAATTAATGTAAGGGAAAAATCGTTCCTAAAAAAAATTTTGCTTTATTCTTTAATTAGAGGAAAATGGATTTGATTCAATGAATAATTTTACCGGATGAGAAGGCATCCCGCTGAAATTTTTACTCCAATCTATTAAATCTTGCATAATATCAATGTCTCTTAGTTTTTGAAGAATAAGATAGTCGCTTTTAATATGCTTCAATTGTTTTATTGTATCATTAAAAACAGAATTTGTGCTCCACCTAATGTTCTTAAACAAACTGTTTTGTATGGTGCATAATCCTAATAAATAGTAACCTCCATCCAGCGATGGCCCAATAACGCATTCGAAATCGTTAAGTGCCTCAAAAGCATCAAGTATCAATCGGGAATTTATATCCGGGGTATCTGTCCCGATAATAATCACTTTTCTAAAACCAGCTTTAAAAACTATATTAAATGCATTAATCATTCTTGAACCAAGCTCACTTCCCTGTTGAGAATAATACTTAAATTTGTTCCCGGTCCAGTTTTTCATTTGTTCAATCTCATATTCTTCCGAACAAAATAAAAAGGCAGTTACTCCGTCATTTTCTGTCTCCAATACTTCTGCAAAGGTGTACCCGGCACACACTTTGTAAAACGAAGTCGCAAAATCTATTCCCACCTCTTTTGCTAAACGAGTTTTTACTTTCCCTTTTACGGGGAATCTTGCAAATACTATAATTGCTTTATTTTTATCTATGTCTTCCTCAATTATTTATTATTAAATGCCTGCGTAAAAATTGTTTTCATTATTATTATACTTGCCATTAAAGTACCTTTAATTGTTCCGGTTACTTTAGATTTTCCTATACGTTTTCGGTATCTGACAGGAATTTCAATTATTCTAAATTTTTTCTTTACGGCTTTTATCTGCATTTCCACTGTCCAGCCAAACCATTTATCCTTCATATCCAGTTGAATTAGTTTATTATATTTTATTGCCCTGAACGGACCAAGATCTGTGTACTTAAACTTCCAGAATAAATTGATCAAAGTGCCGGCAATTAAACTTCCAAATCTTGACTGAAGCGGAAGAGCACCTTTCTCACTTTCTCCTAAGACTCTGCTTCCAAGTACAAAATCATAATTTTCTTTATCAATAAACCTGATCAAGTAACTTAATTCTTCCGGGTAGTCGCTATAGTCACCATCCAAAAATACAACAGCATCAGGATGTTTATCCTTTAAATAATCTATTCCTTTCAAGCAGGCAGCACCGTAACCTTTAAATTGCTCAAATAAAACCGTTGCACCTGAATTGAGTGCTACGTTTTCTGTAGCATCAGTTGAATTATTATTGACAACAATAATTTCCGAAACAAGATCTTTAGGAATGTCTTCAATAACTTTCCCAATTGATTCTTCTTCATTGTACGCCGGAATAATTACAACAGTTTTCATGTTAATAAAAAATTTTTGTATTGCAACTTAATTTTTAACATTTATTCGGGTAACAGTAACTTTAATTCAAGTTAATGTTATTAATTCACATAAATGAATGACAAAAAATGCACAAAATTATACCTGTATAGAAAGTAACACAAAGATCGATTTACTGTAAATTATTCACATATCAGGCAATGATTACCAAAACATTTAGATTTTATATTACCGCTTAAAATCCACAATTAACTATTTTCTTTCCAAAAATGCATAGAATTGTTAAAAAATGTATCTACGTATTAAAGCTCTCGTCTCATTACCTGTAAAAGACAGTTAAAGTTTAAATGTTTACTTGGTATGAAAATTGAATTTATGAGAGCATAAAAGATTTTTTATACTTTTTAATACTCGCAAGTGCTTTTATAGTAATGGAATAGGTTCCTTAAAAAATTTTAAAATAGCTTTATCAAACATACAATTTTAAATCGTTCCTTTTGGGAAAGTAGATGCTAAAAACAAAAAATACAACAGATGAGATCGGATCGAAATTATTTGACGCGAATAATTTAATTGAAGACGGTCTTGAAAATGAATTAGATAGTTATACGAGATCTGCTGTTAGCAAGATAAAGTTCTCGATGATAATTAAACCTGCAATAATATCTTTTATTGCATTATTTGTGTCTTTTTTCCTGGATGTATCTGCAGTCCCGTTTTTTGGTAATATAACATTCGATCTCGCAAAATCTTTATTCCCCGGATGGGAACCACCCCCGATATCATTTGAACCATATTCTTTCTGGTGGCTTCCCGTATTTTCTTATGCCATGTTTTTATTCATTTCATATTTAACATTCAAAAAATTAAAAATAGAAATTATTAGAACACCGGCAACAGAAACCATCGATAGACTTATACAATCTGCAACAAGTGTAATTGATAGTATTGCTACAGCATTACCTCTCATTGGGGCTGCAATATTGTTAATTAGCATCAGATTAGGTGAAGAGGTATTTCTTGGTCTTTCAGTACCATTTGAAATTAAAGCATTAATCGTCCTGGCAATTGGTAAGTTATTCGAACCTGTTCTCGATCAGTTGGGGATTGACTTCCAAAATGTGGTGAATCACGTAAAAGATATTCGGGATAAATATTTCTCCAGAATTCAAATAGAGAGTTCTAAAAGTCTGATGAACCAGCTTAATCAAGGTGGATTAGGAAACACTGGTGCTCAAATGTCAGTGGCTGAGATGGAACAATATAAAGAATTAGTCGAACACTCCGCAAAGTTTAGCAGTATAATACATAAGAATTACTCTTCATTACAACAAATACTTGATAAAATAAATCAAAGCGAATTTATTAGTTCTGAAAAATTACAGGAACTAAATCTAGTTGCCAACTCTATTTCTCAAGCATCAAACTCTCTTTCGGATGAGAAGACATTGGCTGGATTAAAACATTTGGAAGCAATTGTTGTAAAAAAATAAGATTGAATACCAAAAATGATTAACCGGAACAGAGATAGTAAATTTGTAATTTATCAAGTCTTGTACATTTTTATAATTACAGTTCTTGCATTAAAGGGGGCTGAAATTGATTTAAAAAGAGTGATACTTGCAGATAAAACAGTAAATGTTAATGTAAAGGATTCACTCGTTGCAATCCTTGATTCATTATATTCTCTTGGAATAGATTTTAGTATTCAAATAGATCCAAATGTTATAAAAGAAAATGAAGTGCTGAAACAAAAACTGGCGAGTTTGAGTAAGCGTGTTAAAGAGCTTAATAAAATACCCACAGAAGAAGAACCGGAAGAAATCGTGCAAGAACTGACGAAGCAACAGTCACCTATTTCTCTTAAGAAAACATTTATTCAAAACACATGGAATATAGCTGCAAATCGTGGCAACATTCCAACAATGATTTATGATCCGAATAATCCATCATCCCCGATTGTAACTATTCCCCCTGGCGAAGAAAGAAAATTTGATCTGACTGACCAAACCGAGGTTATTATAAAGTTCGGCTCACAGGAAGAAAAGATTAAAGTAGTTCCAAACAAACCACCTGAGGTGAATATTGAACGTGTAACTACTAAAATGAGTTCATCGGATATTTATGTTAAAGAATTACAAAGAATAACTGCATTTACAGTAACAATTGTTGATGAAAGACCAGATCAACTGAAGATTACCTATTTAGGGCCAATATCGGTTAATGGACCTCAAAAAAATAGTAAAGGAAACCTTGTGTACAATGTATCATTACGGATTGCCTCAACAGAATCACAATTTGATGACTGGGTTGATCGTCATGGTGATCTGCAGGAAGCGGACGGGAGATATAAAGCAAACTTTTTCTTTATTGCTGTCGATGAAAAAACAAAAGACCGTGTACAGATTGGAGATTCATTCTACTTCACAGATTTTTCCAAATAATATAACGATAATGTTTCTATGAAAATTAAATACACCCTATTATTAATTATTCTTTCTCTTCTACCAGCGTATAATTCTGTTCTTGCACAGGAAGAGGAACCTATTGTTTATTTTCAGATGGAACCATTAGATGATAGTCTGTTTATCCATATCCAACAGGAACTGTACATAGACCCACCTGATCCAAAGGCAGAAATAATTGCAGATTTACGAAACGCTAATAATCAAACAATAACTATAAGAAGTACTTTATATCCTTTCCTTGCTCTTTCTGCAGAAATTAGAGCCCGCATTATAACTTACCCCTTCAAATTGAATCTTGAAGAGGAAATAAACTATGCAAGCATATTTACAAGAGTAGTAAGTAAAATTAAAATAAGTAAGATTGTACAACCACCTACAAAACAACAAATATCTTCAACGTTATGGTATATCAACCCATTTTTACAAATGCTTGGCGGCGAACGTTTTGGTATTCCACTAAAAAAAGATCTTGGTATTTCATTCGGATTTCAAACACGATACGAAGGTCCGTTAAACACAAACTTCGTGGAGGCAAACGTTCATCTTCTGGGCATATATGGTGGTGCATTTACACATGTTGATGCATTGATACAAACCTCTATTACTGAAAACCATAACAATCTTATAGTATCGAAAGGTTTCCAGATAGGTTATGTGATCCCTTTTGGTAACTTTTTTGAAATCAGCTATCTAAAGGTGACAGATGATTTTGCCGAAAAGGATAAAATAAAATATTTAAACCCGGCTAGAGGAACTGTTGTATTAAACTCTGATGGGTCGGTAAGATATAAAGCCCGGTTACTAGAAGGTTCATATTTAAATGGAGAAGTTAGATATCCTATAAAGATATTAGGATCTACAAAAGGACGAATATACGCTGCCAAATATCTTGATGAATTCCATTATGGATTTGCTTTCAGAGAAATGTCATTGGCCGGCAGTACATTCGATCTTAGTTTCGACGCAATGCTAGGCAGTGAAAAGAGATTTGACCAGTTGGTGTTGAATCTTAGCGTTCAGAAGATTGCTGAAAGCTGGGCATTTAGTGTATTATCAGTTGGTCCGTCAATCATGCTTTCACGAAAAGCAGATACCAGTTGGGGAGTTACAAAAATATTTGTGAATATGAGATTAAAACTTGGTTCATCATTGTAAATTTCCTTTGTAATGAGTGCCCCGATGCTGAAATATTCGGGGCTTTTTTTTGTTCTATTATATAAGTAAAATGTTTTAACGTTTATTAAGAATTTCCACTACTTGTTGGTGGATACCAGATGCAGCAGCTATTATACTATCCCCTTGTACAGGATTATCACCATGGTAATCTGTTATTATTCCACCCGCTCCTTTAATAATAGGAATCAGTGCCATTGTATCCCATACTGACAAAATGAGATCAATCATAACATCAGCATACCCCGTAGCTAATAAATAGTAACCATAACAATCACCCCACTGCCTGTAAAGTTTAACTTTTTTAATTAAAGCTTCAAAGCATTTTAAATTCCGGTATTTTTCAATATTAAGATGATCTGTAGTCAGAAGGATTGCATCTGAAAGTTGTTCACACTTTCTAACATAACTTAGTTTATCATTTATCAAAGCTTTATTATTATCACCAATTAAAAATTCATCCAGGATAGGATGATTAATTACGCCGAGTATTGGTTCTCCATCTTTTAACAGGGCTATCAATGTTCCAAAACTAAGTACACCGCAAATAAAACTTTTTGTACCGTCAATCGGGTCCAGTGTCCATTTATATTCTGCTTCCTCTTTATAATTGCCAAACTCCTCACCTGTTATACCGTGATCCGGAAATTCTTTCATTATTTGTTCACGCATTATTTCTTCTGCTTTTTTATCAGCAATAGTAACAGGAGATTTATCTTGCTTGAATTCAACTTTTATGTTTGATCTAAAATAAGTCTTAATAACATCTGCACTTATATTCGCAAGATGTCGGGCAAATGTTTTTATTTGAGCAAGATCTTCCATTACTGTTTAACACCTGTTATTAAAATAAAAGTTTTATGTTTTTGCTGAAAATATAACTATTCCTATATTTGATGCCCAAATAATAAAATTTGTTGAGGGGGGAATTATTGCCGGAGAGATGGCAGAGTGGTTGAATGCGGCGGTCTTGAAAACCGTTAAGGATGCAAGTCCTTCCGGGGTTCGAATCCCTGTCTCTCCGCACGATTTAGTTATTTATATAACTGAAGTTACGCAAAATCGTAGAACTGCATGTTATGCTCGCGAAAGCGGGCATCCACTATGCAAAAATAAACGAAAAAATGGATTCCCACTTTCGTGGGAATGACAAATCGGGATCTTTTTTCTGTTATAGGTGTTTTTGCGTAACTTCAGTATATAACAAAGTATGAGTTAGAAAGTACTACAGCAAGCATTCTCATCTGCTGTTAGATCATTCGATAATATTTTGCTACTGGAGAAGTAATATTCTCCACCCGATTGCCGGTATATCCAGGATCAGTTTACCATTATTTATTTCATACATATTTCCGTTCGATAAATCTATTGCATTCTTTTCATCATAAATATGCGGTACATCTAATTGAACTTCTTGTTTATCATCGCTTTTATTTAAAACAACCAGTACCCTTTCAATCATATCCGATCTGATATATGCGTAGCAATGTTCATTAGCAATTAAAGTATAAAAATCGCCATGTCTGAGTGCAGAATGTTCTTTTCTCAGATGTATAAGTTTGCTGATCTCATTCAATGTTTCCTTTTCATAACTATTTATTTGGTCATCAAAGCGCATCATTCTTCTGTTATCCGGATCGGCAGCACCGGTCATTCCGATTTCATCGCCGTAATAAATTACCGGAACACCCGGTATAGATAGAATATATGCCAGATGAAGCTGCAGCTTTTTGTAACTCGATTGGTGATTAACTTTTGGAGAATTTGTCCACCCAAGTTCCTTTGCTTTGTTGCTGTTTATTTCTATATCCTCATCGGCGTAAGCCATATAACGAGTTTTATCATGACTATCCATTACATTTGCCATAAGATGGTTGACTCCATAAACGGAAAATGTCTTTTGCATTTGCAGATCCAAAAGTTCAAAAGAATTATCGGAATTAAGAAATACGGGTATAGCAACATCATACAAATTAAAATTAAATTGCGAACTGAGCTGACCATTGTTGACATAGGAACTGACCAAGTCGAAGCTCCCAAATGTTTCACCTACCTGGTACACTTCCCTTCCAGCGGGTATTTCTATTTCTCTGGCAATTTTTTTTGTAAGTGTTCTCCAGAATTTATTTGGTACATGCTTTACAGCATCATGCCTGAAACCATCTGCTCCGGTTTCTTTTAGCCACCATACTGCATTGTCAGTCATCACATCAAGCGCTTCTTCTGAGTTTTCAAAATCAAATGACGGCATGTATGGCTCGAACCAGGTTGTCAATCGTTCCTCATCAAACAAACGAAGATTTTTTCTTCCGTCCGGTAATTCAAGCATACCAAACCAATCCCGGTGTTCTTTCCAGAACGGATGTTCTATGTGAACATGATTTGCAACATAATCTAATAAAACTTTCATACCATGTTCATGAGCTTTCTTAACAAACTTCTTAGCTAATTGCATGTCTCCAAAATGATCTTCAACATTTGTTGCCGAAATTGGCCAGTAACCATGATACCCGGTGAAGTATCTGTGGGGCGGCGGGAATTCCTCATAAGCATTATTCGTGTTATCAACAATAGGTGATACCCAAAACGTATTAATACCAAGTGAATCAAAGTAACCCTCTTCAATCTTATCAATTATACCCTGAAGATCACCACCCTGATAGTTAGCTTTAATAGATAATTCCGGATGCACAACAGGATTACTATTTGTAGTATCTCCATCGTAAAATCTATCGATCATAATTGAATAAATGATTGCATCGCCCCAGTAATTAAAAGAATCCTCTCCTATCGGTATCCCATCTGCCAATTTGATGGTTTGAAAGTTTGTAGCTTTACCATTTTTTGAAACGGCTAAACGAATAACTTTGCTGCCTGCCAGTTCATCTTTATTAAAAGATACTATGAGTTTGTTACCTTCAAGCTTTATGTTTTCCTGTTTAATTTTAAAATTGTCGATTAATGCAATAATATTTTTTTGCCTAACAAGTTCTTTTGCTATACTTTCGTAATAATATTTGTATGAAATTCTATTGTCCTCTATTTCATAATTAAGTATATGCAGGTAATGTTTATCGGCAGCCATTTTTTCAATTATAACAACAGAGTTGAAGTCACCAAAACCGTTTGGCACTTTTACCGGATTTACAGCATCAATTAATTCTTCACCGTCAACAAAAAATTTATATTCATATCTGCCGGGATCAAGAGGAATGATAATTTCATAAACCCCATCGCCATCTTCATCGTTCATTGGTAGATTTTCTCTGTTCCATCCATTGAACTGACCGAATAAATTTACTACGCCGGGATTTCCTTTGGATTTATAAGAAAATAAGTATTTCTTTTTCAATCCAAGTTTAACAGGGAGTTCAAATGTTTTATTAAAAAGATTAAAAGAAATCAGATCAATACCGGAAAAATTTTTATGAGGGGTGATCTCAATTATATTTTCTTTTTTATCTTCCCGAATACTGAAATTGGTATTAGTTAAAAAATCTACATTATAGTTATCTGCATAAAACAGATCACTTAAAACCAATCTGGTTGTAACCCCCTCTTTCAGATTTACAGGTTTAATTAAATCTGTAATTGTGCTTTGCTGCTGCTGTGCACAGCTAAAAGATAACAGAGTAATTGATAGAATAAATAAACTTTTGATTCTCATTTTTTTAGAATTTATTTTGAATGAATTGCACTTAAAGATATAAAAAATTTCAAGTTTAAAATAGTATAATTATGTATACTTGTAATTAATTTGATAATTTTAAGCCCGTAAATAGTAACTTAACATCTAGACTATTTTTTTGTAAGTTCACCAGGAGAATAAAAATGCCAATTTTTGAATTTAAGTGTTCTGATTGCGAATCAAAGTTTGAAATACTTGCTAAAAGCAAAAATGATAATAAAGTTTCATGTCCGGAATGCAATTCATCAAAAGTAAAAAAATTATTCTCAGCTTTTAGTGCCTCAACGAGTAAAGTTAGTTATTCTGATAACAGTTGTGATACCGGTAATTGTAATGCAGATGTTCCAGGTGTGGGCGGCTGTGGAAACGGAATGTGCGGTTTAAATTAATTTTAACGGAGATTAAATGAATTCTATAAAATATCTAATATACAGCATTCTTTTATCGGCACTGTTTTTTGTTAGTTGTGCACAGATTACGGACGACAGCTCAATCACTGTTGATCAACTGCGCGAGAAGATGAGTGCTGATACCAACCTGGTTATACTTGATGTAAGAACTCCTGCTGAGCTTGAAGATAAATCTTTAGGACACATTGATGGAGTGTTAAACATTCCCGTGCAGGAACTTGAAGCGAGATTAAGTGAGCTTGAAAAATATAAGAACGATGAAATTTATGTTATTTGCAGAAGCGGAAGAAGATCGGCAGCAGCCACAAATATTTTATTAAAGAATGAATTCAAAGCTATAAATGTTGAAGGTGGAATGATACAGTACCGCGCAACTGAAAATAAGGATGAATAAAATCTAAATATCCTCAAATTTAATCTAACAGTTCCTGTAATCTCTCCTTTGATTTTTGTTTTGCAAATGTATCCCGGAAATCCAATTCAGGCAATTCAATTACTTTTTTGAGCATAGTAATTTCTTTTTCTTCCTCATCCATTTCCTTATATGTTAATGATAAGTGAAATGCGGCGATTACAATTCCCGGCTGAAGCTCAAGCGCTTTAAGCATCATCTTTTCCGAGTTTTCAAAACTGCCTTCGGGCACATCACCGAAGAATATATTTGCAAACAATCTCTCAAACCAGCTCAAGGCGCCTATTTGCCTGTTGTAAACTCCAAGTATAACATAAGGCAGGTAGTCTGTTGAATCGATACTAATTGCTTTTGCGGCATTATCCTTAATTTTATGTGCAAGCTTTATTTTCTCTTTCCCGCCTTCAAATAATGCCTGGTTGCCGTATGACCATGCAAGGTAAGTGTAGACCCTTGCACTGTCGGGATAAAGAGAATAAAACCTTTCAGCATAATCCACACCATCATAAACCACCTTTTCTGACGACTCTTCATCGTGCAATTCGTAGTAGTATTCACCGAGATCATTGCAAACTCTCGTTAGTTTAAGCAGCAAATAATAATCAGATGAATCAATACTGTAAGCTTGTTCGTAATAATCAAGATCATTTTGCATATCGGATTGTACATACAGGGAATCGCCCTTTGAAATTAGCTCATCAAAACTGTTTGATGAAACTATTATACTGTTGGAGAAGAGCAGGATAAGAATAAGGGAAAGTTTCACTTTATCTCCCGTGAAGAAACAAATTTATTATGATTAAAATTAATGCTTTTACAATTAAGAACAAATCAGCTTGACAACATTAAATATTAGTTTCCTTATTTAAGTAATTTGATTTTATATTTACACCGGAAAAAATTTCATACAGCAAAATAAAAGATGAAAAATGAAAAAGTTAATAATTATCCCCTTTATTTTATTAGTATTAACTTCACCACTAAAATCGCAAAATAATTTTATGGAAACCGAAAAGAAAGATTCCACCGATCAACAATTTGAAGAGTTTGTTCCGGAGTGGGCAAAAAAAGTAGTGTGGTATCAGATATTTCCGGATAGATTTAGAAACGGAGATCCCAATAATGATCCTACATTAGAAAGCATCGAAGGAGCTTATCCTCACGATGTTATATCTCCATGGCAAATTCATCCGTGGACTTCAGATTGGTATGAACTTCAGCCTTACGAAAAAAAGAACGGAAAAGATATTTGGTTCAACCTTCAAAGGAGAAGATACGGAGGTGATTTACAGGGAATAATAGATAAGTTAGATTATCTTAAGGAACTTGGCATTGGGGCAATTTATCTCAATCCGGTATTTTGGTCACCTTCTCTACACAAATATGATGCTGCAACTTATCATCATATCGATCCGTATTTCGGACCTGATCCCGACGCGGATATAAAAATGATTGAAACCGAAACTCACGATAATCCTGCCACATGGGTTTGGACATCAGCGGATAAATTATTTCTTAATCTTATTAATGAAGTTCATAAAAGAGATATGAAAATTATCATCGATGGTGTTTTTAATCATATGGGTTTGAACAGCTGGGCATTTAAAGATGTTGTAAAGTTTCAGCAAAAATCTAAATATAAAGATTGGTTTAAAATCAAATCGTGGGACGATGAAACGAAAGGGACTAAATTTGATTATGATGGCTGGTACGGTGTAAAGGAATTACCTGAATTTGATCAGGATGAAAACGGAATTGTTAAGGGACCGAAAAAGTATATTTTTGATATTACCAAAAGATGGATGGATCCTGATAATGATGGTAAGCCTTCTGATGGGGTTGATGGATGGCGCCTTGATGTTGCATTTATGATAAAGCATAATTTTTGGAAAGAGTGGAGGAAACATGTTAAACAAATAAATCCCGTGGCATGTCTTACAGCAGAAATTATTGATTCGATTGAAGTGGTGAAGCCATATTTACAAGGTGATGAATTTGATGCAGTGATGAATTATAATTTTCTTTTTACAACAGCGGAATATTTTATTGATGATACTTCAGGAATACTTACAAGCGAATTTGATATAAAACTTAGAGATCTGAGAAAAGCATTTCCGCAGGGAGTTAGTTATGTGCAGCAAAACTTGTTTGGCAGCCACGATACACAACGTTTTGCTTCACACATTGTAAACAGGGATAAATTTAAAGTGAGAGATTGGGGGAAAACTTTTAATCTTACAATGGGTTCTAATGCCAATTACGATACACGTAAACCAACTAAAGAAGAATTAGATTTGATGAAGCTCATGCTGATTTTTCAGATGACGTACGTTGGTGCACCATATATTTATTACGGCGATGAGGCTGGTATGTGGGGAGCGAATGATCCCGATTGCCGCAAACCAATGGTCTGGTCGGACTACAATTACGAACCCGAAAAATATTTACCCGATCAATCTAAAAAAGAAAAGCAAGATACTGTTAAATTCAATGTTAAACTTTTTAAATTCTACAAAAAAATGATCAGTATTAGAAATGAACACGAAGAATTACAATTGGGAGATTTTAAAGTTAGAGCAAAAGATGATAAAGCAGGGTTTTATATATACTCACGACGCTTAGAAAGAAACGGATTTACAAAAGAGATCATTGTTGCAATTAATAAAGGCAAAGAGAGGCAGCTTGTTACTTTGGATACCGACCATAAGGAATATTATTCCGATTTAATTAATCCAAAACGAAGAGCTAGAGTTGCCGGAGGAAAAATTGTATTTTCTGTGAAATCTTTGGAAGGAAGAATTCTACTAAGAGATTATTATAAAAAGTAAAAATCACACCTGGTAAGAAGGTGGCTTTGGTTTACCCCTAAAGGGGGGTTCAGAAATCAGCGTTTTCCAGTTTTTAATATTGAACACCGACTCGTCTCGGAGACGGAGTCTACGGATTAACGATTTAAGAAGTTAGAAGTTTTTCTGTTACATCATAAATCATCATTCGTTAATCGACATTCTTTATTTTATTTGCGCACAAAATACACGCAAAGCCATAAGAATATGACCACCTTCTAAGCAGGTGGTTTTCTAAGTTGAAATAAAGTATCCATCCATGCAACTCAGTCAGTTACTTCAACACCATTCCAAAAGGCAACGTAGTTTTTTATATTGTTAGCTGCTGGTTTTGGCTCCGGGTAATACCATGCCGCATCTGCATTTGTTTTACCGTCAACTTTAATATTGTAGTAACTCGCTTCACCCTTCCAGGGGCATGCTGATCGTGTTTCACTATCCTTAAAATACTCCCTGTTAACTGAATCCGCCGGAAAATAATGATTACCTTCAACAATTTCCGTGTTATCACTCTCAGCAAGTATTTTATTATTCCATATTGCTTTTGGCATTATTCCATCTATTTATTAATGAATGTTAAATATAAATACAATTGTCTTTATTAAATCCAATCTTCAAACGAAAAATATGAATATAATTAACAATTATCAGAATTAAATGCAGAATCCGAAGAAAAATTCTAAACTTTAATCTTATTAAATAATTCAATATGTTAGTCTTCAAAATTATTGTGTCCTGACTTGATAGTGTTATTATGGAAAATAGAATCTTGCAAGAAAAATTTCTTATACAACAAATAGGAAACCTAATTCTCACCCAGCGGAGGTATAAATGAAAATAAGCATACTATTTATAATTATTTCTTCTTGTCTCTCAGTCTTCACCTTTTCACAGCAGCATAATGACTGGATTCTAGCCACAGTGGGAAATCATAATATTACAATGCCAGAATTTAATGAGAGATATACTACCTATCTCTTTTCAACAGGGGCAAAAGATAATCTGTTTATTCGTAAAGCAATTCTGAATAACATTATTAATGAGTTGCTTCTCTACTTTTACGACTCCAATGAAAAAATTTTGAATTATAGTAAGTATCTAAATGAGTTGGAAGAAGCTAGGGTACGAACCATACTTGCTTTTCTGAAAGACCGGGAAATCTATGCAAAAATAACAGTTAATGAAGAAGAAACTAGGGAAGCATTTCTAAGAGTAAATGATAAAATAGCAGCCCGGCATTTATTTGCTAAAACAGAAGAAGAAGCTAACAAGCTTTATGAGCTGGTTAAACTTGGAGTAGATTTCGGATTATTGGCAAAACAAGTTTTTACGGATTCCGTGCTGCAAAATAACGGTGGTTATCTTGGCTATTTTACCTGGGGTGACATGGATCCTGCGTTTGAAGATGCAGCTTACTCATTAAAAATTGGTGAAATATCGGCACCTGTTAAAACAGCTTATGGTTATAGTATAATAAAATTGGAAGAGAGGGTTTCAAATCCACTGCTGACAGAATACGAATTTCTTAAAAAGAAATCTCATTTAGAAAACGTTATTAAAGTGAGGAAAAAAGGGCCCTATGAAAAAGAATATATTAATAGTGTTTTTGACAAAACTAAATTGACATTTAAGGATGAGATTCTTGAGAAAATTTTAGTTGATTTATACAATAAGGATGATGTAGAGTTAGGTAATTATAGTACTCAGTCACTGGAATGTATTAAATACAAGGATAGAGTTTATAACCAGGCAGAGATTGAAAAGAAAATATCTGATTTACCATTGTATCATAGAAATAGAATTAATTCGATTGAAAGCTTGCAGGCAGCTATTGAGGGAATGTTGTTGAAAGAGACTCTATACAACATTGCAATTAGTAAAGGTTACGATTCAACTGAAGCTGTTTTGAACATGTATGATAAATATAAAATGAGCACATTCCTGAAGTTTAAAAAGGATGAAATTATAAGTAATGCTCAACTTCCCAATTCGATTGTTTTCAGTTATTATAAGGATAATATTAATTCTTTTTCAACAGAGGCAGAGTTGAATCTCCAGGAGATTCTTGTTAATAGTGAGGAGATTGCGGACAGCATAGTGAAATTAATAAACGAAGGTACTGATTTTGGCGAATTGGCTAAAAAATATTCTTTAAGAAAATGGTCCGCTGATAACAGTGGAATAATGGGATATGTGCCGGTTTCTAAATTTGGCAGTTACCGGAATTTATTTTGGAATGCACAGATTGGTGAAATCATTGGCCCTGTAAAAATTGAAGGTATTTATGGTATATTTAGATTACTTGGAAAAGAGGAGAGCAAACCTATAGATTTCAGTGTTATTAAAGGTGAAGTAATTAAAGCCAGCCAGTTTGAAAATCAAACAGAAATTTTACAAGATTATATGAATGTGATTCGTAGTAAAGTAAATATTAAAATCAACGAAGATATGCTTGGTTCTAATGAGATAGTTGAGCGGATTTATTAAAAGAGAAATAATAAAATTGATTTTAAGATTAAGGAGCGATATATGACAAAAATTTTACTTTTTTATCTAACTGTTTTTAGTTGTTCATTGAGTTTTACTTTTGCCGGAACCACAGGAAAAATTACCGGGAAAGTTACCGACACGAAAACAGGAGAACTGCTGCCTTTTGTTAATATAACTATAGGGGGAACAAATTTAGGTGCTGCCACAGATATTGATGGAAACTATGTCATCCTCAACATTCCTCCCGGAAGATATAATGTAAAAGCTCAATACATTGGGTACCAGTCAGTCTTGGTTGAGAATATTTCGGTTTCTATTGATTTAACTACGACAATTGATTTCAAATTATCAGAATCTGCAGTTGAATTAGAAGAGATTGTTGTTCAGGGTGTGCAGGGTCTTCTCAAAAAAGACGTTACGTCAAGTCAGTCTACGGTAACATCCGATCAAATAGAATCATTGCCTGTTGCCGAACTGGATGATATACTCCAGCTTCAGCCAGGTGTAACAAGAGACGCTAACGGCGATTTTCACATAAGAGGCGGAAGAACTAACGAAATTGCTTATTGGGTAAACGGTATTTCAATTACCGATGCTTACGATAACAGCCGTGGAATTCAGATTGACAACTATAGTATCCAGGAATTGCAGGTTATTAGCGGAACTTTTAATGCAGAATACGGAAATGCAATGTCGGGTATAGTCAATACCGTTACCAAGGAGGGTAGCAGAGATTATCATGGAAGGGTTTTAATTTATGGTGGTGATTATATGAGTAATTTTACAGAATATTTTCCTCATGTTGATAATATAAAACCGTTTGCAAACTATAACTTTCAAGGCAGTCTAAGTGGACCGGTACCTTTTGCAAATAATGTACTGACATTCTTTGTCAATGGAAGATATTTTTATAATGATGGATATCTTTTTGGCGAAAAAAGATTTAATCCCGATGGAACAATAGGTAATGGTGCGGTTGTCCCGATGAACTGGCGTAAAAACCTGTATGGACAAGCCAACCTTTCTTTTGCACCCTTACAGGCGATAAAACTTAGCCTTGATGGTTTATATTCAAAAGAAGATTTTCAGGATTATGCCCACGAGTATAGATGGAATCCTGACGGAAATGTTAATAAGTTTGCTGAAAGTTATAATATTACCGCAACTATTACTCATATGCTCTCTTCTTCATCATTTTACACAGTTAAAGGTTCAAAGTTCTTTAAAGATTTTAATGAATATCTGTACAATGATCCAAATGATTCACGTTATCTCCATCCCGATTCTTTACTTCTTGGTGCAAGTTTTTCTTTCAGAACCAAGGGGACAAACCTGCACAGATTTTTCAGGGAAACAAATACTTTATTTGGAAGAATTGATTTTAATAGTCAGGTTGCACAGGCACATTTATTAAAATTAGGGGCTGAAGTAAAATCTCATGAATTAAAATTTGACGACTATACACTTGAACCCTTAAGAATTAATGGTATTCCTGTTGAACCATTCCAGCCTTCAATTCCGGGTATAACACAACCCAACAGATTCAAATATGAAAATGATCCATTTGAAGCTTCTGCTTATTTGCAGGATAAAATTGAGTTTGAAAGTGTAATAATTAATATTGGTTTAAGGTTGGACTATTTTGATTCTAATGGGAAAGTTTTAGTTGATATAACCGATCCAAATATCTTCGCTCCTTTACGCCCGGGTTTTGATACCTTAAGCATTGCAGAAAGGGAACCATTTTTTTATAAAGATGCAAAGACAAAACTAAATCTTAGCCCCCGCTTTGGTATTGCTTACCCGATCAGTGAAACTGGTGTGGTTCATTTTTCTTACGGGCATTTTACTCAAATTCCACCATTCCAGTTTTTATTCCAAAACGGACCTTATAAAGTTCCAAATTCAGGATTAAATATTGGCGTATTTGGAAATCCGGATCTGGAGCCGCAAAAAACCATAATGTACGAAATCGGTTTCAGACAGGAATTCCTGAATGATTATTTGATTGACGTAACCGGTTTTTACAGGGATATAAGAGACTGGGTACAAGCTGGACCGCTCATTGAAACAAGAAATCTTGTTACCTATTCGATCTTTACAAATAAAGATTATTGTTTTATCTGGACATTACATCCCAATCCGAATATTAAGGAAGTTGTGCTATCATCCGGGATGGATAAAATTGAAAATATTAATCTGATATCTCCTGTTAATTATATTGAATTGTTAAAGATTTTATCCATATGCAAAATAGCCATTACTGATTCAGGCGGAATTCAGGAAGAAGCGCCTGCACTTGGAAAGCCTGTTCTTGTAGTTCGTGAAGAAACTGAAAGAATGGAAGGTGTTATTGCAAATACTGCAAAATTTGCTGAAGCTGCTAATAGTTTGCCTGCAGCTAACCAAGTACAAGA